>CAZQAG010000031.1:0-24648 GCA_964591295.1 uncultured Gaiellales bacterium
CACCGGCTCTGGCGACACGAGAACGGGCTCGAGAAGTGCGTCGGCTGCTCGCTCTGCGCGGCCGCCTGTCCGGCCGACTGCATCCGGGTCGTCGCCGAGGAAAACACGGCCGACAACCGCGTCTCGCCCGGCGAGCGGTATGCGCGCATCTACGAGATCAACCTCTCCCGCTGCATCTTCTGCGGCTACTGCGAGCTCGCCTGCCCGTTCGACGCGATCACGCTCGAGCAGGAGTTCGAGATCTCCGAGTACTCGCGCGACGACCTGATCTACACGAAGGACATGCTGCTCGCCGAGCCGATCAAGCGCGTCCCCGTCGCCGACCGCGACCTCTACGACACGCCGATCCCGGCCTACAAGGAGCGGAGTTAGTTGGGCAACTTCGTCGTCTGGGTCGTCTGGGTCGTTGCCGCGTTCGCCTGCCTCGGCTCGGGTGCGGCGGTCGTGAGCTTCTCGAACCCCTACTACTCCGCGCTCGCGCTGATCGGAAACCTCGGCTCGCTCGCCGTTCTCTATCTGCTGCTGTCCGCGGAGTTCGTCGCCGCGGCGCAGGTCCTCGTCTACGCGGGTGCCGTCATGGTCATGTTCCTCTTCGTCATCGCCTATCTCGGCCGGCACGCCGACGCTCCCTGGGCCGGCGGGCCGAGCTGGCAGGCGCTCGGCGCGGTCGCAGCCGCGGGGTCGCTGATGGTGGAGATCGTCGTCGTCATCGGCTTGAAGGCGAGCGGCCGGCTCTCGGACGCGCCGGACATCAGCGCCAGTTTCGGCAGCCCCTACGAGGTGGGCAAGCTGTTCCTGACCGACCACCTGCTGGCGTTCGAGATCACATCGATCGTCCTGCTCGCGGCGGCGGTCGGAGGAGTCGTCCTCGGCAGCCATGCGCGCGGTGAGGAGGAGGCGGCGTGATGGGCCCGGACCTCACCTGGTACCTGGCGATCTCCGCCTTCCTGTTCGCGATCGGAGCGCTCGGCGTGATGCTCCGGCGCAGCCCGCTGATCGTGCTGCTCTCGCTGGAGATCATGTTGAACGGGGCGAACCTGGCCTTGATCACGTTCTCGCGCCACCACGGCGAGCTCGACGGCCAGGTCTTTGCGCTCGCGGTCATGGCCGTGGCCGCGGCTGAGGTCGTGGTCGGCCTCGGCCTGATCGTCGCGGTCCACCGCCGGAGGCTCGACCTGGACGTCGACAAGCTGTCGACGCTGCGCGGATGATCGCGGCCGCCTGGGTCTGCCTCCTCGCCCCGCTCGGCGCAGCGGTCGCGATCACGCTCGGCGGCACGCGTTGGTCACGCCGGGCGGCCGGCTACCTCGCGACCGCATCCGTGGCGACCTCGTTCGTGGCCTCAGCCGTCGCGTTCGTCTCGATCCTCGGCGACCCGGAGGAGGAGCGAACGCACCTGACGACAGCCTGGACCTGGCTCTCGGCGGGCAACTTCGACGTCGGCCTGACCCTGCTCGTCGACCCGCTCTCGATCTTCATGATGCTGATCGTCTCCGGCGTCGGCGCGCTCATCGTCGGCTACTCGATCGGCTACATGGACGGCGACGAGGAGGAGCGGCGCTTCTTCGCCTACATGGCGCTCTTCGTCTTCTCGATGCTGCTGCTCGTCCAGGGCGGCAACTACCTGATGCTGCTCGTCGGCTGGGGCCTCGTCGGGCTCAGCTCGTACCTTCTGATCGGCTTTCACCACGAGCGGCCCGCCGCGGTCGCGGCGGCCAAGAAGGCGTTCATCATGAACGCGTTCGGCGACGCGACGATGGCGCTTGCCTTCTTCGTCCTCATCCAGCGAACCGGCTCGCTCTCGTTCGACTCGGGCTTCGAGTGGTCGGAGGGCGCCGCGGGCTCGTGGGCCGTGAACCTCGTCGCACTCGGACTGCTCGGCGGTGCGGTAGCCAAGTCGGCGCAACTGCCGCTTCAGACCTGGCTCCCCGACGCGATGGAGGGGCCCACGCCCGTCAGCGCCCTCATCCACGCGGCGACGATGGTGACGGCCGGCGTCTACCTGCTCGTGCGCACGGCGCCCGTGTTCGAGGCGGCACCGCACGTCCAGGATCTCGCCGCCGGGCTCGGCGCGGCGACGCTGCTGCTCGCCGGCCTGATCGCGCTCGTCCAGGTGGACATCAAGCGCGTGATCGCGTATTCGACGATGTCGCAGATCGGCTACATGTTCCTCGGGGCCGGCCTCGGCGCGTACGCGAACTCGATGTTCCACCTGATGACGCACGCGTTCTTCAAGGCGCTCCTCTTCCTCGCCGCAGGCCTCGTCATCCACGCGCTTCTCGGCGAGCAGGACATGCGGAAGATGGGCGGCCTCCGTCGCTTCCTGCCACGCACGTACGTCGCGTTCCTGATCGGCGCGCTCGCACTCACGGGAATCCCGCCGCTCTCCGGGTTCTTCTCGAAGGACTCGATCCTCGCCTCGGCGCTGGCTGCGGGCTCGTACGGACAGCTGCTCTTCGCCGTCGGCATCGTGGGCGCTTTCCTGACCGGCCTCTACACGTTCCGGATGGTCTTCCTCGTCTTCGGCGGCGAGCCCTCCGCCTACGCCCGCGAGCACTTCCACCGACCGGACCGCTCCGAGCCCTGGCTCTGGATGGGACTGAGCGTCGCCACTCTCGCCGTGCTGGCGGTGATCGGCGGCTGGATCCAGATCGCCGGCCTCTGGCATCCGCTGGCCGATTTCCTTAACCCGGTGGCCGAGCCGCTCATCGAGCCGACCGGGCGACAGGACGTGTTCGCAAGCGTCCTCGCGGTCGGGCTCGGGATCGCCGGCGTTGTGGTCGCCTGGGCGGTCTACTCGACCCCCACGATGGCGGTCCCGCAGTGGCGAGGCGTGCGCGCCGTGCTCGAGCACAAGTTCTACTTCGACGAGCTCTACGACTCGGTCTTCTACCGGCCGACGGTCCTTCTCGCCCGCACATTGCGTGACTACGTCGAGCGGCCCGTCCTCCTCGGCTCGATCGACGCGATCGCGACCGGCGCGCGCCGCATCGGCAGCGAGGTAACTGAGCTCCAGACCGGCCTCGTGCGCACGTACGCGCTCTCGATCGCCGGCGGCGTCACCGTCCTCGCTCTCGTCTTTGTGTGGGTCAGATGAGCAGCTGGCTCGCCACGATCCTCGTGTTCCTCCCGCTCGCCGGCGCGCTCTTCGTCTGGTTGCTGCCGGTGGGGCGCGTGGCAGGCCCCATCGCGTTACTCGTTGCCCTCACGGAGGTCGGCTTCTGGATCAACGGCCTGACGTTGATGGACTTCGACCGCTCCGGCGTGTCGCCGAACTTCGACCAGCAGACGACCTGGTTCAGCGACCTGCACGTCTCCTACCACGTCGGCTTCTATGCGTTCTCGTTTTGGCTGGCGGGGCTCGCCGTAGTCGTGATGGCGGCAGCGATCGCCTACGGGTTCTGGGTCGGGCGCGAGCGGCCGCGCGCCTACTTCGGGCTCATGCTCTTCCTGACCGCTGCCGTCGTGGGCGTCTTCGCCTCGCAGGACCTCTTGCTCTTCTACGTCTTCTTCGAGGCGATGATGATTCCGCTTTACGTCCTGATCGGAGTCTGGGGCGGGCCCGGCCGGCTGGGGGCGACGGTCAAGTTCGTGATCTACACGATGGCGGGATCGCTGCTGATGCTCGTGGCGGTCATCGTCTTCGGCCTCTCGAAGAACTCGTTCGATCTGGTCGACACGACTCCGAGCGACAGCACGTGGCTCTTCCTCGGCTTTGCGATTGCATTTGCGGTGAAGGCACCGCTCTTCCCGTTGCACGGCTGGTTACCCGACGCATATCGCGAATCGTCGCCCGAGGTGGCCGCGGTGCTCTCGGGCGTGATCTCGAAAGCAGCGATCTTCGGCTTCATCCGGATCTGCTTCGGGAAGTTCCCGGGACCGTTCGACGACTTCCGGAATGTGATTCTCGCGCTCGCGGTCATCGGGCTCGTCTACGGATCGCTGATGGCTTTCCGTGCACCCGACGTGCGTGGCGTGATCGCCTACTCGAGCCTCGCGCAAATGGGGCTGATCACAATTGGTGTCTTCGCCGCGAACACGGCCGGGTTGAGCGGAGCCGTGCTGCAATCGGTGAACCACGGGTTGATCTCCGCGACGCTCTTCCTGCTCGCCGGCGCAATCGAACGCCGTACCTCGACCGGCCTCTTCAGCCGGCTCGGCGGCATGGCACGCGGACGCCCCGCGCTGGCGACGGTGCTGATGGTGACGGGCGTGATCGCGCTCGCCGTGCCTGGCAGTTCGGCCTTCGCCGGAGAGTTCCTGATCCTCGCCGGGGTCTTCAGCTCCGGCTGGGGGTGGGCGGTCGCCGGCGCCACAGGGATCGTGCTCGCGGCGATGTACATGCTCCGGCTGATCTCAGCTGTCCTCCACCAGCAGCCGGGGCCGGCGGTGCCCGAAGCTGCGCTCGACCTGCGTCCGGCCGAGCTCGGCATCCTCGTTCCGCTCGTTGCCTGTCTACTCGCTCTGTCGACTTGGCCGGCCGGTATCAGCAGCAATTCTGCAGTCTTCTCCGGGACTTCCCAGACGCTTGCAGACAGAAGCTATGTGTCAGTTTCGACGACCGAGTCGTCGATTCGAGGCTTCGGGCTTCCGCCGGCCGGATGTGAGGAGGAGTTCCGCGCTGCTGTCGCCCGCGCCGTGGAAGACGGTCAAACCACTCTCATCGTCATTTGCGTCGGGGAGCCGCAGAAATGATCGAGACGCCGACAGTCGACTGGTTCGCGCTCTCGCCCTCGCTGGTCGCACTCGGCGCTGCTGCGATCTGCCTGCTCTCGGCCGTGCTCGCTCCGCGCTGGCTCCTCCGGCCATTCGCGGCGTTCATCTGCGCGCTCGGGTTCATCGGCGGCCTCGTCGCCGCCTCCTTCGTCTACTGGAAGAGCCCGGACGCTCAGCTCGTCGTCGCCGACGCGGTCAGCCGCGACCGGTTCGCCGCCGTCGCGCAGCTGATCGTCATGGGCTCGGGCATCCTCGCGGTCGGCGTCTCCTACTCCGCGCGTATGCGTGAGGACCACATCGGCGAGTACTACGCCCTCCTCGCGACGGCCGGTGCGGGCATGGCCTTCCTCGTCCAGGCATCGAACCTGATGACGCTCTTCCTCGGCCTGGAGTGGTTCTCGGTCTGCCTCTACATCCTGTGCGCGATCGAGATCGACCTCGTCGGCTCGCTCGAGGCGGGGCTCAAGTACCTGATCATCGGCGGGATGGGCTCGGCAGTGCTGCTCTTCGGCTCGGCGCTCGTCTACGGCTCCACCGGCGAGCTCGGCTTCTCAGCGATCGCGGACGCAACGACCGCCAACGGACTCACGGGCGACCCGATCCTCCTCGTCGGGCTCGCGATGATTCTTGCGGGACTCGCTTTCAAGGCCTCGGCCGCCCCGTTCCACATGTGGACGCCCGACGTCTACGACGGCGCGCCGACACCCGTGACCGGATTCATGGCCGCGGCGACCAAGGCGGTCGCGCTCGTGCTCGCCTTCCGCCTGCTCACCGTGGCGTTCCCCGACAAGGAGGACGTCTGGACGATCGCCGTCGCCTTCCTCGCCTGCGCGTCGCTCGCATGGGGGAACCTCGCCGCGCTCGTCCAGACCAGGGTGAAGCGACTCCTCGCGTACTCCTCGATCTCGCACGCCGGTTTCATGCTGATCGCGGTCGCCGCCGACAATCAGCTCGGAGCACGCGCGCTCCTCTACTACCTGATCCCGTACGCGGCGATCTCGATCGGGGCCTTCGCCGTCGTCGCCGCCCGCGAGCGCGAGCTCGGCGAGACGGTCACGCTCGAGAACCTCGCCGGCTTCGGCTGGGAGCGGCCCGTGCTCGGCGCCGCGATGTTCACGTTCATGCTCGGCTTCGCCGGCTTCCCGCTCACCGGCGGCTTCATGGGCAAGTTCCTGATCTTCTCGGCCGCCTCGGAGCGAGGCTGGAACTGGCTCGTGATCGTCGGCGTTGCCGCGACGCTCGTCAGCCTTTACTACTACCTCGCGGTCATCCGCGCGATGTACATGCGCCCCGCGGCCGAGCTCGGGCTCGCACCGATCGGCGGCTCGCCGCCCCGAGAGGTGCTGCTGACGAGCGCAGTAGTCGCGGCCATGGTCGTGAACGTCGGCGCGTTTTTCGCGATTCAGCCGCTCGTCGACCTGACGAGGACTGCCGCGGAGGTGCTACCGCTACCGCTCTAGAACGGGTCGCCTGAGCTCGACGCCCAGGCCGAGTAGGGCCTGCACGCCGAACACGGCAAGGCAGCCGGAGATCGCAAAGACAGGCGCCCCCGCAGCCGCCCCTGCGACGAGCAGCAGCAGCGCGGCGCCGAAGAGGAAGGGCTCGAGCGCCACAGCCGGGTCGACCGGAGGGGTGGCCCGCGCATCGAGCAGCTCGCCGAGACCGACGAGCGCGTCGATCGCGATCACCGGCACCGCCGCGAGCATCAGGTAGAGGGAAAGCGTGGGCTCACCGGCCGCGTGGGCAGCCGCGGCGGAGAGGGCGATCACGATCGGGAGCCAGCGTCGCATGGGCCGGGGTTTCGACGGTGCTCGCTGCGATCCTGCCGCGTTAGGGTGGGCCGTCGTGCTCGCCCGGCTCCTTCCCCTCACACTGCCACTGGTCGGGCTCGCCCTCCTGCTTGCTCGGCCGGAGGCGGATGTTCACTGGGAGCACCACCCGGCCCATTTCTGGCTCGTCCTAGTCGCGGGCCTCGTCAGCCTCGTCCTCGGCTACCTGGCCGGCGAGACGGCACGTCGACTGGGCGACGCGCGCCTCTTCCTCGTCTCGCTCGCGTTCATGACGAGCGCCGGCTTCCTCGGGTTGCACGCGCTGGCAACCCCCGGCGTGCTGCTCGACAGGCCGAACGCCGGCTTCGTCGTGGCCACTCCGGTCGGGCTCCTGATCGCCGGCCTGTTCGCCGCCGCTTCCGCGATCGCCCTTCGGCCCGAGCTCTCCGCAGCGATCATGCGAAGGCAGGCGCTGCTACGAGGTGCAGTCTTCGGGATGCTGGCGGCCTGGGCGGCCTACTCGCTCGCCGGCCTGCCGCCGCTCGATCGTGGGCTAACTGCCACAGAGTCGCGCGGCCCGCTCTACGCGCTCGCCGGCCTTGGAGTCCCGCTGTACGCCTACGCAGCGGTTCGCTACCTCCTCCTCTACCGCCGGCGCCCCGCGGGGATGCCGCTCGCAGTCACGGCTGCCTTCATCTTGCTGGCGGAAGCGATGGCCGCGATCGCCCTGGGCCGCAGCTGGCGCGCGTCCTGGTGGGAGTGGCACGTGCTGATGGCCTCCGCCTTCGGAATCGTCGCCGCCGCGGCGCGGAACGAGTATCGGAGTCGCCGGTCGACCGCGGCCGTCTTCAAGGATCTCTACCTCGAGCACACCGCGGATCTGGTGGGCAAGCGGTACGCCCAGGCTCTCGGCGAGCTTGCGGGCGCGGAGACCTCGCTGGAGACGATCCGTGACCGCGACCAGTTGAGCGAAGAAGAGGCAGGGCTGCTCGAGCATGCCGCCGGCGAGCTCAAAAAGCTGGACGAGCTCTTCAGCCCGTATCTCTCACCCCAACTCAGAACGCGCCTGCGCGAGCAGCCGGGCGCGGCGGAGCTCGGAGGCGAGGAGCGAGACGTGAGCGTCCTTTTCGCAGACCTCCAGGGCTTCACCGCCTTCTCGGAGCGCTCGACCCCGCCCGAGGTCGTCGCCATGCTGAATGCCTACTGGGCGGAGGTCGTGCCGGTCGTCGGCGCTGAGGACGGGATGATCGAGCGCTTCGCGGGAGACGCGGTCATGGTCGTCTTCAACGCGGCGGCCGACCAGCCGGATCACGCGTTGCGGGCCGCGCGTGCCGCACTCGCCTTTGCCGACGCCTCCGAGGCCGTCGCGGCGGGGCGGCCGGATTGGCCGCGGTTTCGGGTGGGAGTCAACAGCGGCCCAGCGGTGATCGGAAACGTCGGCGCCGCCGAGCAGCACAGCTTCACGGCGATCGGCGACACGACCAACCTCGCCGCCCGCCTCCAGGCCGCGGCCGAGCCGGGCCGCGTGGTGATCGGGTCGACCACCCATGCGGCGCTCGCAGGCGTGGCGGTTTTCGAGCCGCTCGGCCACCTCGACCTGAAGGGGAAGAGTGGGCCGGTCGAGGCGTTCGTTCTGGTCGAGCTGAACAGGCATTCGGGTTAGTCTCAGCGGCGTCGCCCGAAAGGAGATCAGATGCCCGACGTCCCACTCACCTGGCTCGGCCACGCCGCCTTCCGCTTCGACACCCCGGGCGGGAAACGCGTCTACATAGACCCCTGGCTAGAAGGTCCGACCTGCCCTGACGACGAGAAGGAACCGGAGCGCGTCGACCTGATTGCACTCACGCACGGCCACGACGATCATTTCGGACAGACGGTCGAGCTCGCATCCAAGCACGGCTGCGCGGTCGTCGCGCTCGTTGAGCTCCGCGGCTGGCTATCGACGCAGGGATTGCCCGAAGAGATGGCCCATGCGGGCAACAAGGGCGGAACGATCGACGTCGACGGCGTCAAGGTCACGTTCACCAACGCGCACCACTCGAGCAGCGTCTGGGGTGAGAGCGGTCCGATCTACACCGGTGAGGCCGCCGGTCTCGTGATCGAGGTCGAGAACGGTACGAAGCTCTACTTCGCAGGCGACACCTGCGTGTTCGGCGACATGCAGCTGATCGGGCGCATCTACCAGCCGGACGTCGCGATCCTGCCGATCGGCGACCACTTCACGATGGGGCCGCGCGAGGCCGCGGTCGCGCTCGAGCTGCTCGCCGTCAGCCGCTGCGTGCCGTGCCACTACGGCACGTTTCCGCTCCTGCGCGGGACACCTGGAGAGTTGCGCGAGCTGGCGCAAAACGTCGAGATCCTCGAGCCGGGGCCCGGGGAAACGGTGGAAGTGTGAGGGAGCGCTGGTTCGGAGCCACGAAGCAGCGCGTCCCTCAACTCGCGATCGAAGGCGAGATCGAGTTCCCGGCCGAGCCGCTCGTTCTGGACGAGCTCGACGACGCGAAGCTGCGCGCCGCGCACGAGGAGGGCACTCCCATCGTGGTCCGCGCCGACACCGAGGAGAAGGTGCTGGCGGCGCTCGCCCGGCCGGAAGTAGCCTGCGTCATCGTGCCGAGCGCGGACCTGCTCGAGATCGACCTCGTCGAGGCCACGTATGGCTGATCCACTGGTCTCGACCTACTCGATCGTCGCCTGCGACCTCGACGCCGGGCAGTGGGGCGTCGCGGTCCAGTCGAAGTTCCTCGCCGTCGGCTCCGTCGTCCCCTGGGCAGAGCCCCACGTGGGCGCCGTCGCAACGCAGGCATACGCGAACCCGCGCTACGGGCCCGAGGGACTGTCGCTGCTCCGGGAGGGGCTCTCCGCGCAGGAGGTCGTCGACCGCCTGACCGGTGCCGACGAAGGTCGTGACCACCGCCAGCTCGGAGTCGTCGACGGGAAGGGCAACGCGGCCACGTACACAGGAACCGAGTGCATGGACTGGGCGGGCGGCCGCACCGGAACCGGGTACGCGGCGCAGGGGAACATCCTCGTCTCGGCCGAGACGGTCGACGCCATGGCCGAGGCGTTCGAGGGAAGCGGAGGCCAGCCACTCGCCGAGCGCCTGATCGACTGCCTCGCCGCAGCGCAGGCGGCCGGCGGCGACAGCCGGGGGCAACAGTCTTCAGCGCTCCTGATCGTCGAGGAAAACGGTGGCTACGCGCAGATGTCAGATGTCGTCGTCGAGCTCCGCGTGGAGGACCACGAGCGCCCGATCGAGGAGCTGCGGCGGATCTACGTCCTGCACGACGAGATCTTCGGATCCACGCCGCGTGAGAAGTGGCTCGACGTCAACGAGACGCTGGCCACGGAGTTGCGCGAGCGGCTGGTCACGCTGGGTTACGAGGGCGACCTCGGCGAAGCGTTCGTGCGCTGGACCGGGAAGGAGAACCTCGAGGACCGCGTTGACGGAGTCGAGCAGATCGATCCCGTCGTCCTGGAAGCCCTGAGGAGCAGAACGTGAGCGAAAAGGCGTACGAAGTCGCGCACCTGGACGATCTCGACAGCTTCCCGGTAGACGACGAAGGGCCGTTGTGGCGCCCGGTGCGCCGCCGGCTCGGTATCACTGCTTTCGGAGCGAACGCGTTCACGGTCAAGCCGGGCGGCAACAGGATCACCAAGGAGCACTCCGAGCAAGGCGGGCACGAGGAGCTCTACTTCGTGGCGAGCGGGCGGGCGACGTTCACGCTCGGGGACGAGGAGATCGACGCTCCGGCCGGCACTTTCATCCACGCACTGCCGGGCACGAAGCGTGGCGCGGTAGCGACGGCGCCCGAGACGACCGTCGTCGTCTTCGGCGCCCAGCCGGGAGTGCCTCACGAGATCTCCTCCTGGGAGGAGCTCTTCATCGCGTTCGCCCATGTCCGGAACGGTGACGAGGAGGAGGGACGCCGCGTGCTGGCCCGGGCGATCGCCGATCAAACGGATGCTTGGGAGGGTCACTACAACGTGGCCTGCTTCGAGAGCCTGACGAAGAACCGCGAGGCTTCGCTGGAGCACCTCAAGCGCGCGATCGAGCTCGAGCCGAAGGCCCGCGAGCACGCGCAGGACGACAAGGACTTCGACTGGCTTCGCGACGACCCCGAGTTCCCGGCGTGAGCGGGACGATCAAGCTCACCGACCTCGCGATCCAGCTCGGATCGGGCCCGCGGTGGGCGATGGTTCGCTCGCACTTCGGCATCGGGGCCTTCGGCGTAAACGCGTACGTGGCAGACGAGCCGGGCCTCCTCATCAGCGAGCACGACGAGCTGGGTGAGCGGGCTGGGCAGCATGAAGAGCTCTACTTCGTCGGCAGCGGGCACGCGACGTTCACGGTCAACGGTGACGAAATCGACGCGCCCGCGGGAACGTTCATCTTCGTGCGCGATTTCGCCGCCAAGCGCGGCGCGGTCGCGAAGGAGGCGGGCACGACGGTTGTCGTCGCCGGCGGGAAGCCGGGGGAGGCGTTCACCCTGTCGCACACAGAGCGAAGCGCGCCTGCTCTTCGCTACTTGGGTACCGGCGAATACGACAAGGCCGTCGAGGAGTTCGAGCGGCTCCGCGCCGAGACCCCTGACGACGCGGGAGTCCTCTACAACCTCGCCTGCGCCGAGAGCCTGACGGGCAAGCGGCGAGAGGCGATCGACCACCTGACGCGCTCAGTAGAGCTCGATCCCGACTTCCGCGAGCTCGCGGAGAAGGACTCCGACTTCGACGCGATCCGCGACGACCCGGAATTCGCCTCAACGATCCCCGGGAAGCCTGGCAGCAGCGGCTCGAGCTCGTAGCGCGGGTACTGGGTCGGCCTCAGGCCGCGCGACGAGCAAAACGGCGCCGTAGCCCTCCCCGGCAAGCGCGTCGACCAGCAGCTGTAGCCCGATCGCGAGCGCGAACGCCTTGTGCGCCTGCTCGCCGCCGAACGGCACCAGCTCCTCCTCGCTCGCCTGGCCGGCGATCACCTCGCCGTAGGTGACGCGGCCCATGGACACGTCGGAGACGATTGGACGTCCGTCCGAGCTCGGGATCGCGATCGCCAGCGGGTTCGTGCCTGCGAGCGGCGGCCCGCCATCCGGATGCCCGAGCCGGGCCGGCGAGGTCGCTGTCAGCGCGGCGACGAGCCCTCCCTCCGCAAGCTTTCGCACCCAGTGGCCGAGCATGCCCGTCGGGAAGCAGTCCTTGGCAACGACCACGCGTGCGTGAGCAGGGGGATCGGCGAGCTGCGCCTCGCAGATCGCGGCGAGCGTGAGGTAGCCGAGCGCGCCACGACCGTCCCAGCGCTCGAAGCCCGGCTCCGCGAGCACCTGTTCGGGTCGGGCACCAGGGTTGAGCTCTGTGAGGGTCGAGAGCCAGTCGACTCTGCTCAGGCCGTGTCCGGTCCGGCCGCGGGCCTCGGCATCGAGAAAGTGATCGGCAAGCACCGCGACGTCCTCCTCGCCGAAACCGAGGCTGCTCAGCCGCTGAAGGACGTCGGTGCGAGCGCTCATCGAGGCCCAGAGTGACACGGGCGCCTGTTCCTCACGAAATCTTTACGAGTCACACGCGAACTCTTCACGGTCGCGCGAGATCCTCTCGCTTGCAGAACCACGAAAGGGGAGTAATCGCCATGCGTCGACAAAAGCACGTCGTTTTACTCGCCGCAGTTGGCCTGTTCGTTCTCGTCGGGGCCGCTTTGGCGACACACCCACGCCCTCAGACCTCGGACGTGTCCGCAGCGTTTACCGCAAACCAGACGCGAATGGCCACGCGGACCTGTGACGTGGACGGAAACACCTTCCGGGTCACGCGCTCGACCTGGCGCGGCACATCGGCGAGCTCGGAGCCGCGACTTTCCGGCGCGCTCGTCATCACGACGCGCACGGTGCTGAACGAGACGACCGGCGACGGCTGGGCCACCGGCACGTGGCGCACGATCAACGACTCGGTCGGCAACCCGCGGACGAGGGCCAAGTCGAACGCGCGGCTGTCAGCCGTGATCGACAACGGAAACCATCTCGACGGTCTGGCAACCGGTGAGGGCCGCCGGCCGTACGCGCGTCTGTTGGGCAACTTCTCCGCGACCATCGTCGGCTCGACACTGAGCGGCGGGCTCGGCGCGGATACTCCTGTTGCACCGGACAACTCGGCGGTCCTCTACCGCGGCAACTGCCCGTAGGGAACTGCTCGACGAGGTTGCAAAGGGCGCCTTCGGGCGCCCTTTGCATTTCAGGTGACGAGCGGCAGCGGCTTCTTGACCCGCCCGGGCTCGATCCCGGTCGCCGTGATCGCCTGTGCGAGCTCGAAGATCGTGCGGGCGGTCTCGTTCTCCGGGTCTGCCCAGACGAGCGGCTCGCCCGCGTCAGCGGACTCCCGCAACCGGGGGTCGAGCGGAATCCTGCCGAGCAGCGGTGCGCCGATCTCCTCCGCTAGGGCCTCACCGCCTCCGGCGCCGAAGACCTCCTGTCCGCTGCCGACAAGGTAGGACATGTTCTCGACGGCGCCGATCAGGCGCATTCCGGTCTTCTGTGCCATCTGGGCCGCGCGAACAGCGACCTGCTGAGCCGCCGGCTGCGGAGTAGTGACGACCACCGCCTCCGCACGTGGCAGGAGCTGACCGAGCGAGATGGACACGTCGCCCGTCCCAGGCGGCATGTCCACGACCAGCGTGTCGAGCTCCCCCCAGTGGACGTCGGAGAGGAACTGCTCGAGCGCTCGGTGGAGCATCGGCCCGCGCCACATGACCGGCGCGTTCTCGTCGAGGAAAAAGCCGATCGACATCAGCTTGAGGTCTCCACGCACCGGCGGGACGATCATCTTGTCGACCACGACCGGACGCTGGGTGATTCCGAGCATGTGCGGGATCGAGTGGCCGTAGACGTCCGCGTCGAGGATTCCGGTGCGCTGCCCGAGCCGGTCGAAGGCAGCGGCCAGGTTGACGGAGAGCGTGGACTTCCCGACGCCGCCCTTGCCGCTCGCGACCGCGAGCACCCGGGTCGAGGCGTCGACCGAGATGCCCTTCGAACGACCGGTGACACTTCCGCGCAGCTTCGCCGTCAGGGCCGTCCGCTCGTCAGGGCTCATGACGTCGAACGCAAGCGAAACGGACTCGACTCCCGGCAACGGGAGCAGGTGCTCGCTCACCTGGTTCTCGAAGCTCGAGCGGAGGGGGCAGCCGGCAACGGTCAGCGCGATCGTGACGGCGACGTTCCCGTCCTCGACGCGCACCTCGCGCACCATGTCGAGCTCCGTGACGGGACGCTTCAGCTCGGGGTCGATGACCTTGCCGAGCGCCTCGGTGATCTGTTCGCGGGTGGGCTGCTCCACGGTTCGAGCGTAGCAGCGGCTTAGCTGGCGACGATGTAGGCCAGCCGCTCGCAAAGCTCCTGCGTCCCGGCCGCGGCAACCGGAGATCGGGCGGCGGTATCCAGCGGCCCGGCGTCAAACGGAGCTGCATCCACGAACATGATGGGCAGCCCGACCTCCCGCAGCAGAAGCTGGGCGGCCGCGATGTCGACTGCGCGCGCCTCCTTGAGCGAGCAGACCGCATCGACGCGGCCCGCGGCGAGGTTGCAGAGCGAGAGCGCAAGCGAGCCCATGATCCGCAGGCGTTTGGCGTAGCTCGCGAAGGCAACTGCGTGGTCGGCCACTGCGCCCGCCTGGGTCGCCTCGAGGGCCAGGATCTCGACCTCGTCCTTGGGGAGGACAGCTCCGAGCCGCTCGCCGTTCAACCAGGCGCCGCCGCCTTTCGTCGCCGTCCACTCCTCACCCGAGCCGAAGTCGTGCACGAAGCCGAAGACGACGTCGTCCATCGCCGAGCCCTCGGCGACCGCGATCGAGACAGAGAAGAAGGGGATGTTGCGCTTCGCGTTCAGCGAGCCGTCGATCGGATCGACGACGACTCGAAGGGCGGGCGATTCGCCGAAGGTGCGCTCGCCGAGCTCTTCCGAGACCAGGTGGAAGTCGAGCCGCTCCTCCTCGTGCAGCCGCTCCAGGCGGCTGACGATCGCCGCCTCGGCCGCAGCGTCGACCTCGGTCGTCTCGTCGCCGCCGACCCCCGTGCCGAGGACCGGTTCCCGCTCGTTGCGCGTCGGCATGCTCGCGAGGACGCCGCGGAGGTCCTCGACCACGGCACGGCAGAACGCCAGCCAGGCCTCGTTGGTCACGGATCGAGTGGGTGGAAGAGCAGGCCGGAAACGAGCTTCGGATAGAAGTACGTGCTCTTCTGCGGCATCGTCTCGCCGCGTCCCGCGACCTGGAAGACGTCCTCGATCCGCGTAGGGCGCATCAGCACCGCCAGCTGCGCGTCGCCGTCGTCGACAGCGCGGACGGCTTCCCGCCAGTCGGCCGTGTAGGAAAGACCCTCATGGCCCAGCCGATCGACGAGCTGGACGTCGAGCTCTCCGGCCCCGTCGACCGCGAGCTCGGTCGTCCCGTCGTAGACGACGACCGCAGCGCGCTCGCGCGAAAGACCGCCGAGCTCGCGGAGCGCCGATTCGGGGTCGGACCGCTGTTCGCCTGCGAGCAGGTTGCGCTGCGGGGCCTCGCGAAACACTCGATGCGTCGGGAAGATCGTGAGGCCGGGGTCCTCGAGGCTGACGAGCACGACCATCATGTACCCACTTTCGGGAGTTCCGGTCTCCTCGTGGTAGGCGAGGGCCGTCTCGTACCTGTGGTGGCCGTCTGCGATCAAGAGGCGCCGGTCGGCGAAGGCCTCACTCAACGGATCGTCAGGCAACCGCCAGAGGCGGGCGCCGTCGACTTCGATCTCAGGAGGGCGGGCAGGCGTTTCGAAGGGCGCGCCGCCCTCGTAGAGCAGGAAGATGGGCTCGAGCTGGGCGCGCACCTCGCGAAGCAGCCGAAGCCGTCCCTCCTTAGGCCCCCGATGCGTTCGCTCGTGCGGCAGGACCGTGCCCGCCTCGTAGGGCTCGACGCGGAGCGACCCCACGAGCCCCGTACGAGTGCGGGACACGCCGTCCGGGCCCACGTAGTCCTGGGAGAGCGCCCAAAAGCCGGGTTCCTCCGGAACGAGTACGCCGTCCTCCCGCCACTCACGGAAGGTGCCGCCAGCCGCTTCCTCCGAGTCGGGCAGCGTCAGATGGACGACGTTGTTCGGGCTCTTCGCGAGAAAGACGTCGCGCTCTTCCGGACCGATCACGTCATATGGCGGCGCGACGAGATCCTCGAGCGGACCCGCCCGGTCGGTGTCGTAGCGAAGAGCGCGAAACGGCTCAATCTCAGCCATCGCGGCGGACCGTAGCATCCGTTTCCGGGCCTAGACTCGGTGCGTGTCAGCGATCGCAGAGCTCGAGCAGGACCGAGTCGTCGAAGGCGTGTACGCGGTTGCAAAGAAGGAGCGGCTCAAGACGCGCGGCGGTGCCCCGTATCTTGCGCTCGAGCTGGTCGACCCGAGCGGGCGGATCCAAGCACGCGTCTGGACCGACGTCGACCTCCTCGACAGCCGCTTCGCCGAGGGCGACGCCGTGCGGGTGCTCGGGCGCGTCGATCGCTTTCGCGACCGCCTGCAGCTCGAGGTTCGCTCGCTCGAGCCGGCAGAGGACCTCGATCCGGCCGCTCTCGCACCAGCCATGCGCCGCGATGCCGACGAACTGGACGGCTTCCTCGAGTTCCTTGCGGGCGAGATCTCCCATCCCGGGCTGAAGGCCGCAGTCGGGCGCTTCGTAGAGGACGGCGAGCTGCGAGGACGGCTCCGCTCGCTGCCGGCGACCGTCGAGGGCCATCACAGCTACGCCGGAGGCCTGCTCGAGCACACTGTCGGCGTGGCGACGATCTGCCGCGAGGTCGCCCAGCTTCACCCGCGGCTGCGCTCCGACCTGTTGCTTGCCGCTGCGCTCCTGCACGACGTCGGGCGCACCGTCGAGCTCACGCGAGGGCCGACGTTCCGTCCTACGGAGGAGGGACGCCTCCTCGGACACGTGCATCTCGGTCTACGCCTGATCGAAGAGCGCGCCGCGCCGCTCGAGGCGGGGGTTCAGGCCGAGCTCCTGCACGCGGTGGGCTCGCACCACGACCCACGCGCTGCCCGCACCGCCGAGGCCGCAGTCCTCTACCACGCGAACCAGCTCGACGCGGTCGCTGCGACGCGGCCGATCCCGGACTAGCGAGGAAGCTCGTCGACGAGCCCGGCGATCTCGTCCCGGATCGCGCGCACGACCTCGACCGGCATGCCCATCGGGTCCTGGAGGTTCCAGTCGAGGTATTGCTTTCCCGGCAGGACGGGGCAGGCGTCTCCGCAGCCCATGGTCACGACTAGCTCCGCCCACTCCACGTCCTCTTGCGAGAGCTTGTGTGGCACGCGTCCCTCGAGGTCGATCTCCAGCTCCCGCATCACGTCCACGACCTCAGGGTGCACGGTCGATGAGGGCTGCGTCCCTGCCGAGCGGGCTTCGCCGCCTGCGCGCTCGTAGAACGCCTGCGCCATCTGCGAGCGGCCCGCGTTCCCGATGCAGACGAAGAGAACGCGTCTACCGGGCAAGCGTGCCCTCGGCGGTCGCGAGAACGAATTCGGGCTGCGGCGCGCCGCCGAGCGCGAAGGCGAGCGCCTCGACGGCCTCGGGCACGAGTCGGTAGAAGACCCACGTCTTGCGCTTGTGCGACACCTCGATGAGCCCCGCCTCGCGCAGGATGCGGAGGTGATGCGAGATCGTCGGTTGCGAGAGCCCCAGCGAGTCGAACTCGCACACGCACGCATCTGCACGGCTTGCGAGCCGGTTGACGATCGCGAGCCTCGTCGGGTCGGCGAGCGCCTTGAAGCGGGAGGAGAGATCCTCGAACTCCTTTGCCCGCAGGGGAGGAGCCCCAGGGGAACAGCAAGTAACTGTCGCGATCTTCTTCATTGACATCTATCGGGATTGTTTACTTGACGCAGGGTAGACTCCCGGTGTGCGCTTCCCTCCTCAAGTCTGGTTCGCGATAGCCGCGCAGACGATTCAGGCGGCTCTGGGGGTTCTCATTTCAAATCAAGCCTTTTGGATCGCCGCGATTCTTCTTACCCCTCTCTGGGTTCTTCTTGGAGTTCAGGGGGTCCGCAGAGAGCGTAAGCCCGATAGAGCGGCAACGCCAACCGTGACCTTTTATCCACCCCGAACCGATGACCGGGTGCCGATCATCGACGGTCGAACGCAACCGTTCGTCTTCGGCCTAGTTGAGAATCGTAAGACTCCGGGGACAGTCGGTGTCGTAGGAGAAAAGGCGCGACTCACACTCGACTTTTACGAGGTCGAGACGGAAAGACCGCTCTTCCGAAAGTCACTCCCAGGGCGGTGGCGGAACGCTCCCTCAGTCCTTGAACGCAGCCCCCTTCAGACTGATCCGGACGCTGAGACGATCGATCTCCATCCAAACGGGACCGTGTACGAGTTCGACCTCGGCACGAAGCTCTGGACTGAAGCGCGGTGGTACGCGATTGATGGGCAGCAGCAGCTTCACGACACCCAGACGAAGCGGGCGCGGGTTCTCGTCACGGTTGACGGAAGCAACTTCGATCCCTGTGTTGCTGAATATTTCGTTCAGTCGGACGGCTACAAGGCTGGCTTCACGGCATCGTTGCTTTCTGCTGAGGAACCATCTCTTGCCGGACTCGGCTACCCCGCGCTGCCCAGCAAGAACTAGCCGATACAACAGTCACACTGTCTTGGCGTGGCCGACCTGCCAACGCCAGGCCCGGAGCATCCGAGGGAACGCTTCTAATCTTTCCTTCCGACGACCGGGAGGTCTATCGGTTGCTTCGTCACGGGTCAGAAAAGGCCGACAGCGGCGATTTCCAGCCACGCTACGGCAAAAAGGCGGCCAAGGCAGTTGGACAGACCGAACTACTCAGGGGTTAAGTCACTTCCTCACGCTTGACGATGCTCAGGCAGCTAACACGCAAAACTCGCGTGTCGTGAAAGTGACGCTGGGTAAGGGTTTGTTCAACTTCGCTCGAACAGGGCAACTAAACGGGCACATCGACGTCTGGGGTGACAAGGATGACTTTGTTCAGCTTGCACAGCCTGTGGACTAAGAGGTACCGTCAAGAACCTATGTATGCGCTCATGCTGCTTGACACTGCCGACGTGATTCGCGAGTTTCCGACGCTTGACGATGCAAAGGCGGCTTACGAGGCTTTCCTAGAGGACGAGCCCGCGCTTCGTGACACTGCGGGCATCCTTCAGATTGAAGATGGAGTTCCGGTGGGCGATCCAATCTCTCTAGCTGGCCTGCGGTTCAACTAGCTCTTTGAAAGGCAGCGCCTCGCCCGATACGAGGCGGAGGATCGTGTCGCGGAAGATGAATGGGTTCTCGCGGTTGTTGAACCTGAACTCCATCTCATCGAGGTACGCGGGCAGGTGCTTCACGCTCAGGTGGTGATACGAGCCGATGATGGAGCGCTTGAACAGCGACCACACGGACTCGATCGTTTGCGTGTGAACGTCGCCGCGCACCCACTCTTCGCGCGAGTGGTTCACCCACTCATGGCGGGTGTTGGCATCGGCTAGGCCGCGATAACTGCGGTGCGAGTCTGTGTAGATCGCTTCGGCATCGCCGGCCACTACTTCGCCCAGGAAGCCGTGAAGCGTTTCGCGGTCGGCCTTGGACTCCAAGCGTAACCGTACTTCGCCGCCACGCTCTACAGCGCCGACGACCAAGGCCTTGTTTTCAAAGCGCTTACGCGAGGCTTCGCGGCGGTTGGCGTACTTGTTGCGTTGCTCGCCGCCAATCCACGTCTCGTCAGCCTCCACTATCCCACCAAGCGGTCCTTGGGGATCGCCGCCCATCGCTGCCCTGATTCGATGCGACAGGTGCCATGCGGTCTTGTACGAGACGCCAAGGACACGCTCTAGCTGCTTCGCGCTCATGCCCTTCTTGGACTCGGCAATCAAGAACACAGCAAGAAACCACTTCCACAGCGGCAGATGCGAGTCGTGAAAGAGCGTCCCTGCGGTCACTGAGAACTGATAGCGACAACCGTCGCACTCGTACTGGTTGCGCTTCTTGATCCGCGAGATTTTCCGACTCTCACAGCGCGGGCACTCGACACCGTTGGGCCAACGCAACTCAGCGAGAAGGGTGCGACACTTTTCTTCGCTACCGTACTTCTCGATCAGTTCGGGCAGGTTCAACTTCTCCATAAGGATGCCTCCATGCCAAGACGGAAGAAGAAAGCCTCAGAGCTAACGACTGAAGAGGCGATGCGTCGTGTGTTCCCTGCCAGGGTAGTGGCCGAGGCGAAGAAAGCCGCACAGCAGAGCCAAAAGAAGTCCACTAGGAGCTAGTCTAGGACCTTTGCTCCCCTGTGTCAAGTAAATAATCTCGACATCTATCAATATAGCAACTAGCGTTGTATCGACATCCTTCGATGAAAGGAGGAGCGCGATGACGGATCTGTCGTGCTGCGAGGGCGGCTCTGGTTGCTGCGGCGGCTGCTGCTAGCGGTCAGACGTTGAAGCGCACGTTGAGGACGTCGCCGTCTGCGACGACGTAGTCCTTGCCCTCGAGACGCTGTAGGCCGCGGCGGGCGGCTTCGGCGCGACTCCCCGCCTCGACGAGGTCGCGCCACCCGATCACCTCGCAGCGGATGAAGCCGCGCGCGATGTCGGTGTGGATCGTCGCTGCGGCCTCGAGCGCCGTCTGTCCCCGGCGAAGCGTCCACGCCCTGGTCTCGGTGTCGCCCGCAGTGAAGAAGACAATTAGGCCAACCTTCTCGAACACCCCGGCGAGAACCGTTTCGAAACTCGCGGGGCCGTCGCGGAACTCGGCCGCATCCTCGGTTGAGAGCTCCGCGAGCTCCGCTTCGAGCTTCAGGTCGAAGCCCCCCGCCCCGTTGACCAGGTGTATGAGCGGCTTCGTCGTGAGCGGCTCGAGATCCCCCGGCAGCATGCCCGGGTACGAGCTGAGCGGATTGCCGCCCTCGACGTGCGCGAGCACCCGCTCGAGCTCCTCGGTCTCCTTCCGAAGCGCAGGGTCGCCCGACTTCGCCTGCGAGCGGACGCGGTCCAGCCGCTTCTCCACGTGGTCGCGGTCGGCAACGACGAGCTCGAGCTCCAGCTCTTGCTTGTCGCGTTCGGGGTCGGAGTTGGAACCGAAGTTGCCGATGACGGCGATGAGAGCGTCGGATTTCCGGAGCTCACCGAGGACGGCAGGGCTGAGGCCTGGCGGGTCGACCACGCGAATCGTCGCGGGCGTCGTCTTCGCGGAGCTCTCGATCGCCGCGACCGGAGCAAGCCGCTCGTCCGGGATGAGCGCGATGCCGACGTGCTCCTTCCCGTACGCGTCGCCGGAGACCCCCGTCAGGGCCGTAAAGAGCGAGGTCTTGCCCGAGCCCGGCAAGCCCACCAGTCCAACGTCGAGCGGCATTCTCAGACGCTAACGGTCCACACTCCCTTGTCGGGCCGCGCCAAGGGGCGGGACCGTTCAGGCGTTGTCTCACGGTAGTCGTGCTCTTAGTCGCGGAAAGTGCGCAGCGCTTTGCGCGAGTCCCGGGCCCGTGGCCCGGGACCAATTAGGCGCGGACGACTTGCCGCTGGAGCGAGGCCAGCGCGCGGTGCTGAAGCGACTTCACCGCTCCCTCGGTCTTGCCGAGGATCCCGGCGACCTCTGCGTTCGCGAAGCCGAACAGGAACTTCAGGGTCAGCACCTGGCGCTGCTCGGCCGAGAGCCGCTCGATCAGCTCGAGCATGCCGGCCTGGCCGAGGGAGTCGAGCGCCTGGTCCTCGGCCGACGACTCCTCCGCACCGGGCATCTCGGGAACGTCTTCCTCGGCCTGGACGCGGCGACCCGCGCGAAAGTGATCCATGGCGAGGTTGTGTGCGATCCGGAACAGCCAGGCGGAGAAGGGAGCCGACTGCCACCGGAAGCGACCGATCGCCTCCAGCATCCTGAGGAAGGTCTGGGTGGTGAGGTCTTCAGCGTCGTGCCGGTTGCCGACGCTCAGGTGCAGATAGCTGTAGATCCGGTCGAAATGGAGGAGGTAGAGCTCCTCGAGCGCGCTTCGGTCACCGCGCTGGGCACGTTCGACGAGCGCGCGCACGTTCGCGGACGTGCCGCCCGGAGCGTTCGCCACGCTCATCAGTCCCACACCATTCTCAACGGAAGTGCCCCGACGGACTCCGACCCTAACTCAGCTGTCGCTGAAGCCGACGCGACCCTCTCGCGAAAATCGCTTCACGTAGACGATCTTCGCGAGAACGACCGTGTAGCGGCCGTCCTCGGCGTCGAGCAGGAAAGAGCCCATCCCCGCGCTGCCCGCGAGCGCCTGCTCGAGCTCGTCCGCGGAAGTCGTCGCGACGTAAGCGCTCATCACCTGGCCGCCGTCGAAGCCGATCTCGATGCGGACCCGCTGGGACTCAGGCACTTGCCACCAACTCGGACAGGACGCCGTGAACGGAGTCCGGGTGGACAAAGGCGACCTCGAGCCCGAAGAGCCCGCGGTGCGGCTCCTCGTCGATCAACTCGACGCCCTGCTCGGCCAGGCGCTTCAGCTCCTGCTCAAGATCGCTCACCTCGTACGCGACGTGATGCATGCCCGGCCCGCGGCTGGCGAGGAACTTGCCGACCGGGGTCTGGTCACCGAGCGACGCAAGCAGCTCGACGCGGCTGTCGCCAACGCGTACCGCAGCCGCTTCGACGCCCTGCTCGGGAACCGTGTCCCGGTGCTCGATCTCGGCGCCGAAGAGCCGTCGATAGGTGTCGAGAGCCTCGTCGAGATCCTCGACGGCCAATCCGAGATGGTGAATCCCCTTCGCCTGCACGCGAGAGGATCGTAGCCGTTGCTAGATGCCGGACCCGTCGGGGCTGTTCTCTTCGATCCGCTTGAGCGGGACGACGCGGCCGACCATGTCGCTCGCGCTGGACTCGGGCTCGACGTCGGCGAGCATCGCCTGCATCTCGTCGCGGACGAGCGTCTCCTTCTCGAGCAGCGCTCCCGCGAGTCGGTCAAGGGCGGCCCGATGCTTGGTGATCAGCCGAACCGCCTCGTGATAGGCATCGTCGGTGAGGCGGGCCTGCTCATGGTCACGCACACGCTTGGTCTCCTCGGAGAGCGCGTAGTTGTCGGCACGCATCGTCCTCGAGACGACGCCTTCCGACATCCCGTACTCGAACACCATTGCCCGTGCCAGTTCGGTCACCTTCTCGAGGTCGTTCGCGGCCCCGTTCGTGACCCGGCCGAACACGACCTGCTCGGCCGCGCGGCCGGCGAGTGCGATCTTCATCCAGTCGATGAACTCCTCCCGCGTGTGCAGGAAGCGCTCCTCCTCGGGCAGGTTGTACGTGTAGCCAAGAGCATTGCCTCGCGGCACGATCGTCGCCTTGTGGACGGGGAAGCCTTCGCCCATCAGGTGTGACATGAGCGCGTGGCCGCCCTCGTGGTAGGCAAGGATCCGCTTCTCCTTCTCGGACATGACCTTCCGCTGCTGGAGGCCGGCGATGATGCGCTCCAGGGCGTCGTCGAAGTGGATCTGGTGGATGAATTGCTTGTCATCGCGACCGGCGAAGATCGCCGCTTCGTTCGCGATGTTCGCGAGATCGGCGCCGGTTAGGCCGGCGGTCTGGCGGGCGACTGACGTGATGTCGACGTCGGCGGCGAGGGGCTTGCCGCGGGTGTGCACGTGCAGGATCGCCTCTCGCCCCGCAAGGTCGGGCGGCGAAACGAGAACCTGGCGATCGAACCGGCCGGGACGCAGGAGCGCCGGGTCGAGATCCTGGATCCGGTTCGAAGCGCCCATGACGATCACCTGCTCGCGGTTCGTGAAACCATCGAGCTCGACGAGGAGCTGGTTCAAAGTCTGGTCCTGCTCGCGGTTGAACCCGTGGCCCGTCCGCGCGGTTCCGACGGCATCGAGCTCGTCGATGAAGACGATCGCGGGAGCCGACTTGCGCGCGTCCTCGAAAAGCTTGCGGATGCGGGCAGCACCGAGGCCGGCGAACATCTCGACGAAGGCGGACGCGCTCTGGGAATAGAAGCTCGCACCGGACTCGTGCGCGACGGCCTTAGCCAGCAGCGTCTTGCCGGTGCCCGGCGGTCCGTAGAGCAGGATGCCCTTCGGCACGCGCGCGCCGAGCTTGGCGAAGCGCTTCGAGTCGCGCAGGAAATCGACGATCTCCTCCATCTCGGCTCGGGCCTCTTCGAGCCCGGCGACCTCGTCCCAGGTTACGGACGATTTTGAGCTCGACTGGACGTGCTTCGGCTTCACGCGCGGCATCACCTGGAGGGTGCGCCACAGCAGGTAGATGATGAGGCCGAACATCAGTAGGGGCAGCCAGATCAGTGCGACCTGGCCTACCTGACTGAGAATGTCACCCACGTTCGGCATCCGGCCTCCCTCATCGGCATCCCGGGGCGGGTTCTGTAGTTACGCGAACGAGGCGACGACGGCGTCGGTCGTCGTCAGCTCCACGCCAGCCTCTCGCCAGGCCGCGATGCAGGCCTTCGTGCGCTCCTCGTCCAGGCCGCGCGCCGCGTCCTCGACGAACCGCACTCGCCGGCCGCGCTCGAGGAAGCCGCGGATCGCCGCGTCGTCGCAAACATCGGTCGCGACTCCGAAGACGACGATCTCGGCCGGGTCGAGCGCATCGAGGAGCGGATCGGTGTTCGGGTTCGTGAAGACGTTGAAGTTCTTCTTCAGGAGAAGGATCTCCCGGTGCTCCGCGATCAGCCCGGGCACGAGCCCCGGCGGGTAGGGGACGAGCGAGAACGGAAACGGATTGGCCTGCTCGGTCTCGGGGATCCTCTGGGCACCACGCGTCCCGCGTAGGCAATGCGGCGGATACGTGTTCCGGAAGTCCGGATCGATCGAGATCTCCGGATCGGTCAGCTCATGGTCGTCGGCGGAGGCGACGTGCACGATCCCGGCTTCCCGGGCGGCGTCGACGAGCCGCTGCATCGCCGGCGCGGTCTCCTCGGCGCCCGGGACGTAGAGCTTTCCGGTCGGGAGCATGAAGTCGACCTGCGTGTCGACATCCCAGAGCACTACAGGGCCGTTCGAACTCGTCACAGAGCTGACACTGACACGTGAGAAGTTCGAAAATACGATTGCATCGGGGAGGAGGCCGGGCGAACCTCTTTAGGTGACAAGCTCGAGCCGGGGGTTCGGCCGGAAGTGACGGCCCACCTTCGCGGATGGGCGGCCGTCGGTCATGACGACGTCGGCCGTGAAGTCGTTCTGCCCCCGGATCA
>CAZQAG010000032.1:0-24474 GCA_964591295.1 uncultured Gaiellales bacterium
GAGGTAGTGGTCGATCCGGAAGACCTCTTCCTCGGTGAAGTAGCGGCTGATGAGCTTCGTGAGGTCGCGCGCCGAATCGAGGTCGTGGCCGAACGGCTTCTCGATGATCAGCCGGACCCAGCCGTCGGTTGCTCGCCGCTTGCCGAGCTCCTCGACGATCGTCGGCATGGCCGCTGGAGGGACGGCCAGGTAGTAGACGCGGTTTCCGCGGGTGCCTCGCTCCTCGTCGAGTGAGTTCAGGGTCTCGGCGAGCTTGTCCTCGCCGCTGGAGTCCGCGAAGTCCATCGAGAGGTAGTGGGTCGCCTCGGCGAGCCAGTCCCAGACCTCTTGCTTGAAGTCGTCGCGGCCGAACTCGCGGACAGCGTTCTCCATTCGGTCGCGGAACTCGTCGTCCGTCCAATCCGATCGCGCCGTACCGACGACCGCGAAGCGCTCGGGCAGCAGGCGCCGGCAGGCGAGCGCATAGAGGGCCGGGAAGATCTTGCGGTGGCAGAGATCGCCGGAGGCGCCGAAGATGACCATCGCGCACGGCTCGGGTGCGCGGCGCGGGCCGAGGCCCGTGAGCAGCGGATTCTCGGCGAGCTCGGTCTCGGTCATTGCGTCTTCACCGCGTGGCCGCCGAACTGGGCGCGAAGGGCTGCGTTGACCTTCGCCGCGAACGACTCGTTCTGCCGGGAGGAGAAGCGCGCGTAGAGCGCGGCCGTGATCACCGGTGCGGGAACGTCTTCGTCGATCGCCGCGAAGACGGTCCAGCGACCCTCGCCGGAATCCTCGACGTAACCGGCGATGTCCCCCAGCTCGCTCCCGTGCGCGTCGAACGCGTCGTGTAGAAGCTCGAGCAGCCAGGAGCGAACGACCGACCCGTACCGCCAGATGCCGGAGATCTGCTCGAGATCGAGCTCGAACTCGGACGCACGCATGATCTCGAACCCCTCGCCGTAGGACTGCATGAGGCCGTACTCGATCCCGTTGTGGACCATCTTCGCGAAGTGGCCGGCCCCGGCTGGGCCGACGTGGGCCCACCCGTTCTCGGGCGCGAGCGAGCGCAGGATCGGCTCGAGGCGGCCGACGGGCTCGTCAGGCCCGCCCGCCATCAGGCAAAAGCCCTCCTGCAACCCCCAGACCCCGCCGGAAACCCCGACGTCGAGGAAGTGGATGCCGTGCTCGGCAGCCTCCGCGTTGCGCCGCTTAGAGTCGCGGAAGTTCGAGTTTCCGCCGTCGACCATCGTGTCCCCGCGCTCGAGGATCCCGAGCAGCTCCCGGAAGGCGGTTTCGGTCGGATTGCCCGCCGGGATCATCATCCAGACTGCCCTCGGCGGCTCGAGTTGGGCAGCAAGCTGTTCGAGCGAGGACGCAGTCGACTCCACTTTCGGGTCGTAGGTCATGACCTCGTGCCCGTCGCGCCGCAGCCGCTCGCTCATGCCCGAGCCCATGCGCCCGAGGCCGACCATTCCGAGCTTCATAGCTCGTCCAGTTTCACACGGCAGACGCTTCGGCCACGTTCCTTGAGCGCGTCGAGGTCGCCCGCGGCCTGGGCGGCGATCAACCGCCTGAAGCCGAAGTCGCGACCCGGGATCTCGAGCTCTTCTCCAAAGTCGTCGACGACCTGAATCGCGAGGATCGTGTTCGGACCGCCCTTGTGCAGCTGGCCCGTCGAGTGCAGGTAGCGAGGGCCGAGGCCCTTGGTGACGACACAGCCGGTTTCCCGCGCCCTGTGGACGAGTGGGTCGAGCTCGCCTTCGCGCTCAGGGTCGATAAATGCCTGGATACAGATGTAATTCGGCGGTTTTGCCTCTGCGAGCAACTCCTCCACTGACCCTTCGGGACCTGTCCCGGGGTCAGACCCCTGGCCGTGGCCGGAAGAGAGGAGGGCGGTCGTTCGGTCCTTCGCCGCCTGCACGTCGGGCTGGTCGAACGGATTGATGCCGATTATCGAGCCGGCGACCGCGGTCGCGAACTCCCAGCGGAAGAACTCGGCTCCGAGGTCGTAGGGATCGTCGAACCGCACGTGCCCGTGCTCGCGGTCGGGCCCCGCCTCGGGGTCCTCACCGGGTGCGGGCACGAGCCCTTTGCCCTCCTTGCCTGTCGACTCGGCGATGAGCTGCTCCGCCCACAGCCCGAATCCGCCCGGCGTCTCGTCGATGCAGATCTTGTCGCGCCCCTCGCACCAGCCGTCGCCGAGCTGCAGCCCGAACGCAAAGCCCGGATTCTCCTCGCCGAGCCGGCACCACTGGGCCATCGAGTCCGCTCGCTCGAGCAACATCTTGATGTCGAGGTCCATCAGGGCCGCCGGCACCATCCCGAACGGCGAGAGCACCGAGTAGCGACCGCCGATGGTCGGCTCTCCGTTGACGACCCAGGCGAAGTCACGATCGCGCGCGAACTGCTCGAGCTCGGTCCCCGGGTCGGTGATCGCGCCGAACGAGCCCTTGCCGCGCTCGAGGAAGTAGTCGAGCTGGGAGCGCGTCTCGAGCGTCGTGCCCGACTTCGAGGCTGCGACGAAGAGCGTGCGGTCCGCATTGACCTGCTGCTCGAGCCGGCGAATTGCGGTCGGGTGGGTCGTGTCGAGCACGTGCAGACGGCCGATCCCGAAGGTGCGGCGGATCACCTCCGGGCCGAGGCTCGAACCGCCCATGCCGAGCAGGACGACGTCGTCGAAGTCGCGGTCAAGCCCCTCGAGCTCGTCGACGCGCTCGAGCATCCGTCCGGGCTCGTCGAGCCACCCGAGCCAGTGCGCCTCGTTACGGCCGGTCCAGACGGTCGGGTCCCGGGCCCAGATCCGGTCGACGAGCTCGACAGCTTCGAGCGAGCTCAAGCCGGCGCCAGTTGACCCCGTTTGGACTCGATGCCCTCGAGCAGCTCCGTGAACGAGTCGCTGAACTTCTGGACGCCTTCGCGCTCGAGCGTTTCGCTGACGTCGTCGTAGTCCACGCCCGCCTCGGCGAGCTGCTCGAAGAGGCGATGCGCCTCGTCCACGTCCTGCTCGAGCGTGAGCGCGACCTCGCCGTGATCCTGGAACGCGTCGACCGTCTCCTTGGGCATCGTGTTCACGGTCTCGGGCCCGGTCAGCTCCTCGACGTACATCACGTCCCGGTAATCCGGGTTCTTCGTCGAGGTCGAGGCCCACAGACAGCGCTGCTTGCTCGCACCCTTCGCGGCGAGTGCCTCCCAGCGCTCGCCCGAGAAGATGCGCTTGTAGTTCTGGTAGGCGAGCTTGGCGTTCGCGATCGCGAGTGAGCCCTTCAGCTCCGGGTGCCCGACCTCGTCGAGCCGCCGGTCCGCCTCCGTGTCGACGCGCGACACGAAGAAGCTGGCGACGGACGCGACCGTCGAGGGATCGCCACCGGCTTCGACGAGCCGCTCGAGCCCGCGGATGTAGGACTCGGCGACCTCCTCGTGGCGCTGGAGGGAGAAGATCAGCGTCACGTTGATGTTGCGGCCGCGCGAGATCATCTCCTCGATCGCGGCGAGGCCCGGCTGGGTGGCGGGGATCTTCACGTGAAGGTTCGGCCGATCGACCCACTCGTGGAACCGGGCGGCCTGTTCGATCGTCGCCTCGGTCTCGTACGCGAGATTGGGGTCGACCTCGAGCGAGACATAACCGTCCTGGCCCTTCCCTTCGTCCCACACGGGGCGGAAGAGATCGCACGCGTCCTTGATGTCCTGGACGGCGAGCTGGAAGAAGATCTCCGTCGTGTCGTCGTGCTCCTTGACGACCTCCTTCAGCTGGTCGTCGTACCAGTCGCCTTCGGCCATCGCCTTCTGGAAGATGGTCGGGTTCGAGGTGACTCCCACGACGGCGTCCTCGCTCATCATCCGTGCGAGCTCGCCGGTCTTGAGCCATTCCCGCGAGAGCGAGTCGATCCAGACGGACTGACCCAGCTCCGAAAGCTGATGGAGTCGTGACTTACCCATTTGCTCTCTCCATTTCTTCGATCTTCTCCAACCTACGCACGTACCGTTCACCGCCATCGAACTTGGCCCCCAGAAAGGCTCGGATGAGCTCTCCGGCCAGCTCGGCGCCGATCACCTCGGAGCCGATGCAGATCACGTTCATGTCGTCGTGCTCGACGCCCTGGTGGGCCGAGTACGTGTCGTGGCACGTGGCCGCGCGGATACCGGCGAGTTTGCTGGCCGCGATCGACGCGCCAACGCCCGAGCCGCAGACCAGGACACCGCGCTCGGCTGCGCCGGTTTGGATTGCCTCGCCAATCTCCTGGGCCTTGTCCGGATAGTCGATCTTGGGCTCGGCCGCGTCCGTGCCCAGGTCGACCGGCTCGTGGCCGGCCCGGACGATCTCTTCGAGGACGCGCTCCCGGAGCTTGACGCCGCGGTGGTCGAAGGCGGCGGCGACCTTCATGGCCCGGAGCGTTCGAAAACGGCTTTTGCCTGCGCGAGCTCTACTTTTGCCTCCACAACCCGTTAGGTTAACCCGGATGAGCGACTCAGATCTCTGGCGCGAGCTAGGCCAGCAGCTGCGCGTCGACTCGATCCGGGCGGCTGCCGTTCCGAATTCCGGCCATCCGACCTCGTCCATGTCCGCGGCCGATCTGATGGCGGTGCTGTTCGCGAAGCACTTTCACTACGACTTCGACAACCCCGAGGACCCGCGAAACGACCATCTCGTGTTCTCAAAGGGCCATGCGTCCCCGTTGTTCTATGCCCTCTACAAGGCGGCCGGGGCGATCACGGACGAGGAGCTCCTCACCTTCCGAAAGTTCGGAAGCAAGCTCGAAGGGCATCCGGTTCCGGTCTTCCCTTGGGTAGACGTCGCCACCGGTTCACTCGGGCAGGGCCTTCCCTTCTCTGTCGGGATCGCACTCGCCGGCCAGCGGCTCGACCGACTCCCGTACCGGGTCTGGGCGCTGTGCGGTGACAGCGAGATGGCCGAGGGATCGATATGGGAGGCCTTCGAGCACGGCACCTACGAGAAGCTCGACAACCTGACGGCGATCATCGACGTCAACCGGCTCGGCCAGCGCGGCGAGACGATGCACGGCTGGGACCTCGACTCGTACGCAAAGCGGGCGGGGGCTTTCGGCTGGCACGCGATCGAGATCGACGGACACGACGTCGAGGCGATCGACCAGGCTTACACGGAAGCAGCCGCAACGAAAGGGCAGCCGACGGTGATCGTCGCAAAGACGGTCAAGGGCAAGGGAGTCAAGGCCGTCGAAGACCAGGAAGGCTGGCACGGTAAGGCCCTGGACGATCCCGAGGCGGCGATCGAGGAGCTCGGCGGAATCCGCAGCATCGTCGTCGACGTCGCGAAGCCGGACTTCGAAGGCGAGCCACACGTGTTCGAGACCGCCCAGCTCGAGCTGCCGACGTGGGAGCTCGGAGAGGAGGTCGCGACGCGGAGGGCCTACGGCGACGCGCTCAAGGCACTCGGCGACGGCCGCGGCGACGTCGTTGCCCTCGACGGCGAGGTCTCGAACTCGACCTATGCGGAGATCTTCGCCGAGGCCCACCCGGAGCGTTACTTCGAGATGTTCATCGCCGAGCAGCAGCTGGTCGCGGCAGCCGTCGGGATTCAGGTTCGCAACTGGAAGCCGTTCGCCTCGACCTTCGCCGCTTTCTTCTCGCGTGCATACGACTTCGTCCGCATGGCAGCGGTGAGCCGCGCCGAGATCAAGCTCGTCGGCTCGCACGCAGGTGTCTCGATCGGCGAGGACGGTCCGTCGCAGATGGCGCTCGAGGACTTGGCGTCCATGCGCGCCGTGCACGGCTCGACGGTGCTCTACCCGTCGGATGCGAACCAGACGGCCAAGCTCCTCGAGACCATGGCCGACCTGGGCGGGATCTCGTACATGCGAACGACCCGCGCTGCCACACCGGTCATCTACGGCCCGGACGAGGAATTTTCGGTGGGCGGTTCCAAGGTCGTCCGCTCCTCCGAGAACGACGAGGTGACGCTGATCGGCGGCGGGATCACGCTCCACGAGTCCCTGAAGGCAGCCGAGGCGCTCGCGGACGAAGGGATCAGTGCGCGGGTGATCGACCTCTACTCGGTGAAACCGATCGACGGTGAGACGCTGCGAGCGGCTGCCGATACGACGGGCGGGCTGTTCGTCGTCACCGAGGACCACTGGCCGGAGGGCGGCCTCGGCGAAGCCGTCCTCTCGGCGTTCGCGGACACGGAGGAGCGGCCGAAGATGATCCACCTTGCCGTTCGCGACATGCCCACGTCCGGCACGCCCGAGGAACTGCTGCACGCGGCCGGGATCGACGCCGACCACATCGCCGCAGCCGCGCGCCGGCTCGTCGGTGCGGCCGTGAACGCGTGAGCTAAACCTTTCGCTCTCTTCGGCCGACAAAGAGAAGATGCCAACAGTCGACTGGCCCAACGGCTGATGGACCAGCAACTCGCCGTCGCCCAAGCGCTGAAGTACGCCCAGGAGCTGCGACAGCTCCACGCTGCCGAGCGTGCCCAGCGCCGTATCGTCGAGGAGGCGCTCGAGCGCCTCGAGACGTCGTACGCCACGACCGTGCGGGCGCTGGCCGCCGCGCTCGAGCTCCGGGACGACGAGACCGGCGGGCACGCGGAACGCGTGACGAGGCTCGCCCTCGAGCTGACCGGGCGCCTCGATCCGGAGCTCGCCGCCGAGCCTCAGCTCGAGTACGGATTCCTGCTCCATGACATCGGCAAGATCGGCATTCCCGACGCGATCCTGCGGAAGCCCGGCCCGCTCGATCCGGAGGAGCTCGAGCAGATGCGCTTTCACCCGGTGCTGGGCGAGCGCGTCCTCGAGCAGATCCCCTACCTGTCCGGCCTCGCACGCGACGTCGTCGCCTGCCACCACGAGCGCTGGGACGGCAAGGGGTATCCGGCTGGCCTGAAAGGGGAGCGAATCCCGCTCGCCGCGCGGATCTTCGCGCTCGCCGATTCCTTCGACGCGATGACGAACGATCGTCCGTATCGGCGGGCGATGACGGTCGCCGACGCGATCGACGAGATCATTCGGTCGTCCGGGAGCCAGTTCGAGCCCGACCTCGCTCGAGCCTTCGTCGAGCTCGCCCGCGAGCGTCGGCTCGCCGCCTGACGGTTTCGCGCTCCGCGCGCCGGGTACGCTTCTCCCGGGTGCTGACTAAAGAAAGCACTGCCCCTCATCCGTCGGAGCGCGAGATGCTGGAAACAGACGACGAGGTCACCATCCTCGTTGTAGAGGACGACGCGATGGTCCGCGACTGGCTTCGTCTTGCCCTCGAACGGTCCGGTTTCCGGGTAGTCGGCATCGCGCACACCGCGGCCGAGGCACTCGACCTCGTTGACCGCAGGCGTCCGTCCCTGCTTCTCGTCGACCAGCGCCTGCCGGATCTCGTCGGGACCGAGCTCGTTCGCGAGCTGCGCCGCCAGAACAACCAGGTCCCGGCTGTGCTGATGACCGCGAACGCAGACGAGGGGTTCAACGAGGCTGCCCGCGACTCGGGCGCCCAAGGGACGGTGCTCAAGACCGGAAAGGCCGAGGAGCTTCTTTCCTCGCTCGGCACGGTCGCCGCCGGCCGCCCTTCGTTCGACGCCCGCCATCCGAAGCGGCCGTCGGGGCGCGGCGCCCTCAGCCCGAGGGAGCGTGAGGTACTTCAGCTCGTCGCAGGCGGGGCGACGAACCGGGACATCGCGACGAAGCTCTCGATCGGCGACGAGACGGTGAAGACGCTGCTTTCCCGAACCTTCGCGAAGCTCGGCGTGCGCCGGCGCGCAGAGGCCGTTTCCGAGGCTCACCGGCGAGGGCTCTTGTGAGCACCCATGACCTCTCCGCGGTCGCACACGAGCTGAAGACGCCGCTGGCAGTGATCACGGGCTTCGCTGAGCTCCTTGCCGCGCGGGACGACGAGAAAACGCGGCGTGAGGCGGCGAAGCACATCCTCGGGGCTTCGAGCCGACTCTCGAAGGCGGTGGACGACCTGCTCGAGACTCTGGTCGAGAACGACGAGCTGGCTCAGAGCTTCCTCAATGCAAGACGCGCCCGGGGGCTGCCTCAGTGAGGCCGCGGCGGATCTTGATCGTCGATGACGACGAATCCGTGCGGAGCCTCCTCCGCAACACCCTGCCAGAGGTGGAGTACGAGATTCTTGAGGCCGCTGACGGCGGGGAGGCGCTGAGGCAATTCAGAGCAGAAGCTCCTGATCTAATCCTCCTCGACTGGCGGATGCCCGAAATTGGCGGCTCGTCCGTCCTGGACGCGGTGAAGGACCAGCATCCGCAGCTGCCGGTGATCGTGCTCACCTCCGAGGTTCAGGAGCATCACCGCGCGCTCGCCGAGTCCCTCGGCGTCGATGCCTTCATCACGAAGCCGTTCAGTCCGCTCGACCTGCTCGAGACGATCGAGCGGCTACTTGATGAGCGCCCGGTCGACGAGGCGCCGTAACTCCTGCGGCGAGTAGGCGCTCTTGTCGAGCAGCGCGACCACCCGATCCCTCAGCAGGTGGCGCTCGGCGGTTGAGAGCGACTTCGCCGTCAACACCAGCACGGGGATGAGTCTCGTCTCGGGGTTCGCCTGCAGCCGCTCGAGAACGCCGAAGCCGTCGAGGCCGGGCATCATCAGGTCGAGGATGATTCCGTCGGGCCTCCGGGTAGCGACCTCTGCGAGAGCCGATTCGCCGTCGGGCGCCTCGCGGAGCTCGATCCCGTCGCCTTGCAGCGTCTCGACGACGAGACGGCGCACAGCCGGATCGTCATCGACGACGAGGAGGCTACCCCGCCCGTCCGGAAGCAGCCGCGCAACCGCCTCGCGAATGCGGAGCTGCGAGAACGGCTTCGTGATGAAGTCGGCGACACCGAGCGCCGCGGCCCGATCGCGGCCGTTACGGCCCGTGCAGACGATGACCGGGATCTCTGCCGTGTCTGGCCGCTCGCGCAACGTGGCCAGCAGCTGCCAGCCGTCCAGCTCCCCGGGGAGCCCGATGTCGAGGCAGATGGCGCCCGGGGGATCCTCGATGATCCGCGCGAGACCTTGCTCGCCGGTCGCGGCAACTTCGACGTCGTAGCCGTTCCCGCCGATGTATTCGGCAAGCAGCGAAGCGGCCGCCGGGTCATCCTCGACGATGAGGACGCGGCGGCGGCTTTTGCCGTTGCCCTGCTGCGGGGCGGGCAGCTCGAACCAGAACGTCGAGCCCTGTCCCTCGACGCTGGCGAAGCCGATGCGCCCTCCGTGGGCCTCAACGATCTCGCGGCTGAGCGCAAGCCCGAGTCCCGTGCCGCCGATCTCGCGAGTGTCGGACGAGTCGACTCGGTAGAACTTCGTGAACAGCATTCGCTGCTGATCGGCCGGAATCCCCAGGCCGCTGTCGGTGACCGAGACTCGGACGGCTCCGTTCCTAGCCTCTGCGGCGACCGAGACGCGCCCACCGGCGGGTGAGTACTTGATCGCGTTCGAGACGAGGTTGGCGACAACCTGTGCAACCCGGTCCCGCTCTCCGAGCAGGGTGAGCTCTCCGTCCAGCTCCTCCAGCGCGATCTGGTGGCCGCGGCTCTGGCCGGCGAAGACCTCGGCCTGCTCACGTAGCACCTCGGCGAGATCGAAGGGCTCCAGCGCGAGCGTGAAGTGGCCCTCCTCGATCCGCTGGAGGTCGAGGAAGTCGTTGACCAGCTTCGTCAGGCGCTTCGCCTCGCCGTGAATCGTCGCTACGTACCGCTCGCGCTTCGCCTCGTCGACGTCCCGGTCGACGAGAAGCTCGGCGAAGCCGACGATGCTCGCGAGCGGCGTGCGCAACTCGTGCGAGACGGTGGCGACCAGCTCTGACTTCATCCGCTCGGCCTCGCGCTCGGCTGTCGTGTCGCGGAGCGAGAAGATCCGGCCGAGAAGCGTCTCCGAAGCGTCGCGAACCGGTGCGCTGTACATGCGGAACGCCTTCCCATCGTTGCGCTCGAAATCGTGTAGCGCCACCCGCTCGGGATCGGCGCCGATCGCCTCGATCTCGGCCCGGAAGGTGGCGGGATCGGTCATCCGCTCGGCTGCGGCAACGAGAGCCTCGTAGACGTCGGTCACCTCCGCCCTCGACTCGGGGTTGTCCTCGGCAAGACGGTCGAGGGCGGCGTTTCGCAGCAGGAGCCTGCCCTCGGGATCGAGAAGGAACATGGCATCCGGCGTCGCGTGGAGAACGGCTTCGTTGATGCCCGCCTGCCTCCGCACGGCTTCCTCGGCGCGCTGGCGCCCGCGAAGTGTGCGTGCAAGGAGGACGAGGCCCCCGAGCAGGACGAAACCGAGAATGCCGGCGATCGTGAGGACCGCTTGGCGAAGCCGGCCGACTGCTGCGAAAGCCGTATTGCTGGGGACCGAGGCCGTGATCGTCCAGCCCAGGCCGGGAACGGGCGCGTAGGCCGACAGCCGCCGGCCGTCCGACGTGTCCAGCTCAAGGATGCCCGAGCGGCCCCGGAGGGCGGCCGCGACCCGAGGATCCGAGCGCCGCGAGAGGAGCTTGCCGGAAGTTCCGCCCGGCTGAGCCACGAGAGTGCCCCGCTGGTCGGTGATCTTCAGCCTGACTCCCTGCGCCGCCGCGATCTGGCCCGCGAGGTTCTTCACATGCTCGAGGCTGTAAGCCGCGACCAGGATGCCGAGCGGCTTTCCCTTGCTGTCCCGAACGAAGGTTCCGGCAGCGACGACGAGCTTCTCGCCTGTCGCCTGGGTCCTGTAGGCCTCCGAGACGTAGGGGCGACCGGTGCGGGTCACGCCCTTGTACCAGTCGCGAAACCGGTAGTTCTTGCCCACGATGGAAGGCGTCGCCGGCACGATGTCCACGAGAGTGCCGTCGGGCTTGGCGAAAAACGTCGTGTAGATGCCTGGGCGCGCTCCCCGCAGCTCGCTGAGGTGGTGGCGGATCCGGGCCGGAGAGCCCGGGGCGCGAGGGGAGCCGAGGCTCTCGATCAGGCTCGGCCGGTCGGCGTACGACTGGACGAGACCGGTAAGCCCGCCGAGGTCGCCCTGAACTACCGAGGCGCTCAGAGTCGCGGTCGAGCTCACCCGCGACTCGACCCCCTTGCTGACCGCGTCGGTCGCGAGGCGAAGGCTGAAGTACGTAAGCAGGGAAAGGGGGACCAGGCTCAAGAGCAAGAAGATCGCGACGATGCGTGCGACCGGAAACTTTCCCCCGCTCACGATCGACTTCCAAGCAGCTCTTCGACGGTCGAGGCCAGCTCGAGGGGGCTGAACGGCTTCGGCAGGAAGCGACTGACCCCCGCCTCCACCGCGGCCTCTCGGTCCTGAGCCTGCACCCTGGCCGTGAGCATGATCACCGGGGTCTCGGCGAAGCGCTCGTCGGCCCGCAGCTCCGTGAGCACCTCGAGCCCGCTCCGCCCGGGCATCATCATGTCGAGGACGATCAGATCCGGATCGCATGCGCGCGCCAGCTCGACGGACTCGTCTCCGTCACGGGCCTCGACGATTTCGTAATCCCCAAGCTCGAGCGCACCGCGGACGAGCAGGCGGAGCACTTCTTCGTTGTCGCAGACGAGCACCTTCGGCGGCATGGCATCCCCCGGTTGACTGGGCCTTGCCATTCGTATCGGCTCCGGCGGACGGAGCTTGAGCGCGGAATCACGCGCCGACGACCTGCTTCATGAGCGCCTTGAACTTCGCAGGCGCCATCGCCGCCGACTCGGAGCGCTTCGACTCGGGCTTGTACGCGTTGTCGCGGGAAGGCCAGTAGGCCCAGACGAGCGTCGAGGAGAAGCGCTCGCAGCCATACTGGCTGTGGGTGAGACCCGCGACGCCGTAGCACCAGTCCTTGCCGCCGAGAAGGCCGTTCAGCCTGGTGCGGATGCTGTCGTTGAAGAGGAAGAAGTCGATCTGGTGCGAGTACTCGTCCTGCACGATCGCCCACGAGAAGCGGCCCGCGTTCAGGAGCCGCGAGTCGAGGTAGATGTCACCGCGCGTCGAGTAGGACTGGCCGACGGGCGCGATGTGGATCTTGATCTGCGCTGGGACGAGGCTCCAATTGAAGGAGCTCGCGTTCAGCGCCTTCTTCACCTGCGTGCGCTGCTTCGCGGTGCCGCCGTCGAAAACGTAGTTGCCGCCGGCCGCCTGCGCCTGGCCCGTGAGGGCGAGCGCCGCAACGGCGGTGACGAGAGCGATCTTGAGTGCGCGGGCCATGCACTAGTTCTCGCCGCTGACCGCCACCCGAGTGTCCCCTGTTTTCCGCGCCCGGCGCGCGTTCTGTCCCCCGTTCGTCGGGTCACGACATGCCCTGTCCCCCGTCTGCGCCACAAGCGGGGCGATCTACCCTTAGGACGCATGGCCGTCGTCACCGCAACCAACCTCCGCAAGGAGCTCTCCGGCGACCCGCTCTTCGACGGGGTCTCGTTCAAGGTCGAGCGGCGAGACAGAGTCTCGCTCTCCGGGCCAAATGGGGCCGGGAAGACGACCCTCCTCCGGATCCTGAACGGCGAGACCGAGCTCCACGGTGGCAAGCTCTTCATGGCCAAGGGCACCCGGATCGCCCTCCACGACCAGCGACCGCCGGCCGAGAGCAACGCCTCGCTCCGCGACTACGTCCTCTCGGGCGCCGCCGACCTCACCGCCACCGAGCAGGAGCTCAGGCGGCTCGAAGAGGCAATGGCGGCGGGCGACCACGAGGCGGCGACGCTGCGCAGCTACTCGGAGACGCAGGCCAGGCTCGAGCACGCCGGCGGTTATGCCTGGCGCGAGCGGCTCGACTCGGTCACGCGCAACCTCGGCTTCTCGGCGGCTGATCTCGAGCGGCCCCTGACGACCTTCTCCGGCGGAGAGCTCACCCGCGCCTCACTGGCCCGCGCGCTCGGCGGCGACCCCGACCTGCTGCTCCTCGACGAGCCGACCAACCACCTGGACGTCGCGAGCCTCGAGTGGCTCGAGCGCGAGCTGCAGTCGATCGACGCTGCCGTCGTCCTCGTCGCGCACGACCGCTGGTTCCTGGAGGCTGTGACGACCGCGGTGTTGGAGCTCGAGGCAGGCCGCTCGACGTATTTCGCAGGGCCCTGGCACAACTGGCGCCGCGAGAAAGCTGCGCGGCTCTCCGCCGCGACGACGACCGCACACCGGGTCGACGTCGACATCGCCCGCCTCGAGCGCTTCGTCGAGCGCTTCCGTTACAAGAAGAACCTCGCGAAACGCGCTCAGGCCAAGCTGACTCACATCGGCCGCCTGCAGAAGGAGCGGGCAGAGCTGGGAGGCGAGATCGCGCTCCTCACCCGTCGCGCAAAGAGCCTGGGCTTCGAGTTCCTCCAGCCGAAGCGAAGCGGGCGAACGGTTGTCGAGGTCGAAGGGGTCGAGCTCGCCGCGGGCGACAAGCACCTCCTGTCCGAAGTCTCGCTCGCCGTCGAGCGGGGCGAGCACGTCGCGCTCGTCGGCCCGAACGGCTCGGGAAAGACCACGCTTCTGGAAACCCTGCTCGGGCGCCGAGAGCCCGTGGCGGGAAAGCTGAAGCTCGGCCACGGAGTCGAGGCCGCGTACTTCTCGCAGCATGAGATCGAGCTCGACGAGAGCAGGTCGGTGCTCGCTGTCACGCAGAACGCAACCGGCCTCCAGCGCCCGCAGGCACAGAACCTGCTCGGACGGTTCCTCTTCACGGGCTGGGAGATGCACGAGCGGTCGGTCTCGGTCCTCTCCGGCGGCGAACGCCGGCGGCTCGCGCTCGCGCTCGTCGTCGCCTCCGGCGCGAACCTGCTCCTGCTCGACGAGCCAACCAACCACCTCGACCTCGAGAGCCGTGAGGCGCTGGAGGCCGCGCTCGACGCGTTTCCCGGCACGCTAGTGCTGGTCTCGCACGACCGTGCTCTCCTGGACGGGATCGCCGACCGAACGCTCGCGCTCGAGGACGGCACGATCCGCTCCTACGACGGCGGCTGGGCGGAGTACGTTGCAGCTCGCGACGCTCGGCTCGCACCTCCCGAGCCGGAGCCGGCGAAGCCGAAGAAGGCGAAGGCCCGACCGCCGAAGCGGGAACGCCCGACGGAGCTCGAGCAACTCGAGGCGGAGATCGCCGGCCGGGAGTCCGAGATCGGGGAGCTCGAGCGGCAGCTCGCGGAGGACTGGGCGAACGTCGACGTCGTCGCCGCCCACCGACGCGCGCGCGAGGAGCTTCAGAGTCTGCTCTCTCGCTGGGAGCAGCTCTTTGACCGCTCCGGCGCGTAGAGCCTTATCGCTCGGAGGTCGAGCGGAGATACGCGCGGTGAGCTCTACGGTTCTGGTACCAGAAGAAGAGCACGACCGAGAGGGGGACGAGGATGATCAACGACAGCACCCCGATTGGGACGATCCACCAATAGCCTCCTAGCCGCCCTTGCTCCGGACGGAAAGGCTCTACCGCACGGCGGTCGTTCGACTTCGCCTCGGCGCGCTTGCGCTCGGCGGCCGCCTTCTTTTCCTCCGCCGCGGAAAGGTCGGGCGGGCCGTGAGACCTCTTCTCCAGCCAATAGTCGACCTTCCAGCTTCCGTCCTTCGTCTTGACGAGCTCAACATCGGCCGTCACCGCCGAATAGCCTGAGTCGGGCTTCGGGAAGACGAAGACCTCCAGGCCCACAGTGTCCTGGTACGAGTATTGGACGAGACTCCACGTCCCGAGGCCCCTGTGCGCGGCGGGATACGGCGCAACCGGCAGCTCCCCGCGGTTCCACTCTTCCCTCGTCAAGCCCGCCTTCAGGCTCGGCCCGGCGAGGTCCCATGAGCGTGAAACGTCCTCGCGCGCAACGGCCGACTTGATGAATTCCCTGAGCACCGGGCGGACAGCCCGCCGCTTTTCGGCCGTGAAAGGTGCGCGCTTCGGCTCTGCAGGGAATGAGCCCTCAGGCCCGGTGGGGTTGAACGGATCGGCCGGACTCGAGTAGTGCACCCCGAGGTAGACGAAGGGTGCGATCCAGAGAGGGACCGACATCCAGACGAGCCGGCGGCGCCAGCGAGGGGAACGAAGGATTCGCACAGCGTGTCATTGTCACTGCGCCGTCAAGCGTCCGCGCCGAGGGTCGCGAGCACCGCCTCGGCCACGACCTTGAGGGGCCGGCCCGAAACCTGGCTGGCCTTGCGAAGCCGGGCGAAGGCCTCGTCCTCGGACAAGTTCTCCTTCGCCATCAGCAGCCCCTTCGCCCGCTCGATCACCTTCCGGGCGGCGAGCGCCTCCGAGAGCGAGTCCGCCTCCTCGCGCAGCGCGGTCAGCTCGTCGTGGCGGGCGCGGGCCGCATGGATCGCGGGAAGCAGGTCCTGCTCCCGAAACGGCTTGACGAGGTAGCCGAAGACACCCGCCTCGACCGCCCGCGAGACGAGCTCTTCCTGGCCGTACGCAGTCAGCATCACGATCGGGATCGGCCGCTCATCCAGGATGCGGCGGGCCGCCTCGATTCCGTCCAGGCGAGGCATCTTCACGTCGAGGACCGCCACGTCGGGCTGCTCCGAGCGCGCGAGCTCGACCGCCTCCTCGCCGTCGCGCGCCTCCGCGCAGACCTCGAACCCCGCCCGCTCGAGCAGGGCTCGCAGGTCGAGCCTGATGATCGTCTCGTCCTCGGCGATCAGGACGCGCACAGATACAGCTCCAAGTGCGCCTCAACCTCGTCGGCGATCTCCTCCACGCCGCGGGACCCGTCGACCTCGACCGTCTTCAGGCCCAGTTTGCGTGCGCTGACCGCGATCTCCTCTCCGATGCGGTCATCGCGCTCGAGCCGGTTCGCCTGCGCGCGTTCCGGGTCATCCGTCTGGCTGGGTGTCGCCCAAGCGTGCGGGCGCGCGAAGTGGGTCGCGCGACGGAATGCCGGCGTGCAAACGAGCCACACCGCCTGCCGTGGCGACTCGAGCAAGGGCGCGACGAGCCACGGGTAGACCTGGAAGCCTTCGACGATCACTTGCCCGCCGTTATCGGCGACGTCGTCAAGGATCATCGGCAGCCGCTCCTCGCTCATCGCGAGAGTGTCGGCCACGAGCTCGTCGACGGAAGACTCCGCCCAACGCTCGGTCAACGTCATCGCGAGCCAGCGCTCGTACACGGGCAGGCCGAGAGCACTCGCCCGCTCCGCGTGCGGTTCCTCGTGATGGTCGACGTGGTAGACGGAGGGGCCGTGTCGAGCCGCCATCAAGTCCGCGACCGTCGACTTTCCGGCGCTGGTGGATCCGCCGATCCAGAGCACGTGGTCGGCCTTCAAAACGGCAGGGCCCCGCGCTTCGTCCACCAGGTCATGACGTCGACAGCCATCCGGCCCGCCCGGACGGAGGGGTCGGACTCGGCGAGCCGTCGCGTCTCTTCGAGACCCGAGCGATAGAGACAGAAGCCCCGCACCGCCTCGTCCGGCTGGTCCGAGAACGGCCCGGCCAGAACGAGCGCACCTTGGTCACTCATCGCGTCGAGATGCGCGAGGTGCTGCGCCTGGAGCCGCTGGAGCTCCTGCTCGGTGAACTCGAGAGCTCGCGGGCCGCGCTTGAGCAGGACGAAGCTGTAGCTCTCGAGCTCCGTCACGCCGGGAACACCACCTCGGCGCGGAGGCCGCCGTTCGAGCTCAGCTCGAGGGTGCCGCGCAGCTCGTCACGGACGAGCGCCCGCACGATCGAGAGGCCCGTGCCACCTGCGTCCTCCGTGATGCCGCTGCCGTCGTCGGCGATCGCAAGCACGACCTCGCCGTCCCGCTGAGACAGCTCGACGCGAACCGCGTCGCCCCCGTGCTCGAGCGCGTTCTGGAGGAGCTCGCTGAAGACGAGTGCGAGGGCAGTCGCGCGCCCGCCCGCGAGTGACACGTGCGCGAGCGCTGTCTCGACGTGCTTGTCGGCGCCGAGCCCCTGGACGAGCATCGACCGCAGCCTGTCGAGGAGCTCGTCGAGATCGACCTCCTCGTCGCGGCGCTCGGTGAGCACCTCGTGCACCGCGGCGATGGCGAGGATCCGGTTCACGGAATCCTCGAGAGCCTTCTTGGGATCGACCTCGTCGGAGTGCGCCTGCAAGCGCAATAGAGACGCGACCGTCTGCAGGTTGTTCTTGACCCGGTGGTGGATCTCCTGGGCCAGGACGCCGCGCATCACGGCCCGGCCGTGCTCGAGCGCCACGGCTGCGTGGTGAGCGATCGAGGTGAGGAGCGCACGCTCCTGCTCGGTGAACGGCGTGTCGCGGTCGCACACGAGCTCGCCGATCGCGCGGCGCTTCCAGCGAAGCGGCAGCCTGATCGCGTGCGCGCCCGGCCGTCCACCGGGCCACGCGATGTTCCCGTCTTCCAGGACGAGTGCCGCTCCGGTTGCGCCAACCGCCTCCATCGTCGTCTTCACGATCGCCTCGAGCGACTCCTCGAGGTAGAGCGACTCCGAGACCGCCTCGGAGATCTTCGCCAGCGCCTCGAGCTCGGAGACTCGCGCCTGCGCGTCCGCGTAGAGCTTCGCGTGCTCGATCGTCTGCGCCACCTGGGCGGCGATCGCGACGAGGAGGTCGATCTCCGCCTCCGAGAACTCGCGTGGCTCGATCGTTCGGACGTTCAACGCGCCGGCGAGCTTCGTCCGGGCGAGGATCGGGACCGCCAGGATCGACTCGTACTCGTCCTCGGGCAGGTTGGGGAACGCCTTGAACCGCTCGTCGAGATGAGCCTGGCGGGCGATCATGATCGGCGAGCGCTCCTGCGCGGCCGAGCCGGTGATTCCCTCGCCCGGTCTCATGCGCGGCGTGCGTGTCATCTCCTCGACCCGCGTGCCGTGCGTCGCGCGCAGCACGAGCTCGTCGGCCTGCTCGTCGTACAGGTAGACGAAGCATGCGTCAGCCTCGAGCGCCTCAGCCACTTTGCGGGCTACGAGCCCGAGAACCTCCTCCAGGTCGAGCGTCGAGTTCACGGCCGCGATCGTCTCGGTCAGAAGCTGCAGGTATCGAGCCGGAGCGTCCATATGCCGATTGTAGGAAGACCGTGGAACAGAGCCGATCAAGACGTCCGAGCGAAGGATCGATAGGCCCGAAGAAGGGAGCCGGGGACGCTGGACGAACCCGGGCGAAGATGATTAACAAATCCCTTACGTCATCCGACGTTTTCCCTGACAGGCCCTGGGTAGGTTGCGTCTCATGAGCCCTGCCCACGCCGACCTCATGCGAACGATCGGCTATCTCGTCGCCGACGTGAAGGGGCGCATCATCGGCACCGTCGAGGCGCCGATGTACGGCAGCACACCGGATGTCCCCGACGCCATCTCCGTCCGTTCCGGATTCCTCTCGCGTCGCCGCCGCCTCGTGCCGGCCGCCGCCATCTCCGAGATCGACGCCAACAGCGGCGTCATCGGCTTGAGCGTCGACCGCGACGCAGTTCTCTCTTTCCTTTAGCCCGACTTCGAGATGGGCGGGCCTATCGGTCAGCCGTACCTCGGCAGGCGTGCTTTTAGTCGCGGAAAGTGCGAAGCACTTTTCGCGAGTCCCGGGCCCGTGGCCCGGGACCCCTACGACGACGGGCTGCTCCTAGAAGCAGCCCGCAGTCGGCCGTCAGCGGTCTCTTGCCACTCGCCTGGCGGCAAGGACCGGTGATGTATCGATTCTCCTACTTTCCTAGAGAACGGACAAGTAGCGGTCCATCTCCCAGTCGGTTAGCTGGACGCGGTAGTCGTCCCACTCCTTGCGTTTGAGCTCGATGTAGCGATCGAAGATATGCGGGCCAAGCGCCTTCTTGGCGAGCTCGGATTCCGCCAACGCGTCGATCGCCTCGCCGAGGGTCTCGGGTAGCGAGACGATGCCGCGCTCCTTTCGCTGCTCGGCCGTCAGGTGGTAGAGGTTCGTCTCCATCGGGTCCGGCAGCTCGTAGCCCTGCTCGATGCCCTCGAGACCGGCATGCAGGAGCGCCGCGAAGGTCAGGTAGGGGTTGCAGGCCGGATCGGGACAGCGAATCTCGGCGCGCGTTGCCTGCTCCGAGCCTGGCTTGTAAAGCGGGATCCGAATTAGAGCCGAGCGATTCCGCCGCGACCAGGCGACGTAGACCGGCGCCTCGTAGCCCGGTACGAGCCGCTTGTAGGAGTTCACCCACTGCGCGAAGATCGCGGAGATCTCGCGGGCGTGGCGCAGCTGGCCCGCGATGAACGCCTTTCCGACCTCGGAGAGGTGCCACTCGTCGTCTGCGTCGAAGAAGCTGTTGCGGCCGTCGGTGAACAGCGACTGGTGCGTGTGCATCCCCGAGCCGTTCTCGCCGAAGATCGGCTTCGGCATGAAGGTCGCATGGAAGCCGGCCTTCTTGGCGATCTCCTTGACGATCAGCCGGTAGGTCAGCGTGTGGTCGGCCATCTCGAGAGCCGGCGCGAAGCGGATGTCGATCTCGTGCTGGGAGGGCCCAACCTCGTGGTGGACGTACTCGACCGGGATTCCCATCTGCTCGAGGCCCCGGACGGTCTCCTGGCGCAGCTCGCTCGCGGCGTCCAGCGTCGTCATGGCGAAGTAGCCGCCCTCGTCGAGGGTCTCGGTGCCGGTGTCGTCCTTGAAGAGGAAGTACTCGAGCTCGGGGCCGACGTTGAACGTCTCGAAGCCCATCGCCTGCATCCGGTCGAGCGCGCGGCGGAGCACGTAGCGCGGATCGCCTTCGTAGGGCTTGCCGTCGGGCGTGACGACGTCGCAGATCATGCGGCCGACCTTCGTCTCGCCTTCCTTCCACGGCATCATCCGGTAGGTGCCCGGGTCGGGGATCGCGACCATGTCGGACTCCTCGATGGCGTTGAAGCCCGTGATCGACGATCCGTCGAAGCCCATCCCGTCGTCGAGCGCGCCGGGGATCTCGCTCGGCGTGACGGCGAAGCTCTTCAGGTGCCCCTCGAGGTCGGTGAACCAGAGGAGCAGGAACTCGACCCCGTCCGCCTTGAGCTTCTCCAGAGCGTCCTTGCGAGCCTCTTCGCTCGACGTTGCCCTGTTCTTCGACTCAACCTGTTCCGCCACGGAAAACCTCCTCCAGAACGCAAAAAGCCCCGGGCGTTTGCCCGAGGCCTCGTCGCCTCATACGACTCACTGAGCGTACCAGGATTCAGGGTGTCGTAGGAGCCGGCAAATCCTCCAGCTCGGGCTCGCGCCCACCGTGGCGGATCGCCCGAGCGTAGAGCGCGAGCGCGGGCGTGATGACGGCCGCACCTGCGAGGAGTGCGGCGCGGATGCCGAAGAGGTTCCCGATCACGCCGAGGCCGGGGCCTCCGCCCGCTTGACCGATGGCGTTCGACTGACCCGCGATCGAGTTCACCGTCGCGCGAACGCTCGAGTCCTTGATGCTCTGGTTCAGCCACGTCGTGTAGAGCGTCGAGTCGAGCGACCGCGTCAGTCCGTAGAGCCAGAATGCGGCCAGCGCAAGTCCGAGCGTCCCCGACACAGCGAACAGGGCGAGCGCTAGCCCTTGCACGGCCGTGATCACGGCGAGCCAGCGTGCGAGTGCAGGCTGATCCTCGCGCTCGAAGCGCCGGACGAGGTACTGGTTGGCGAAGAAGCCGATGGCGAGGCTCCCTGATCCGAAGATGCCGAACCAAACGACCGGATCGAGCGATCCCAGTGCCGGGAGACCGACATCGCGGATGAAGTGAGCCTCGCGAAGCCGGTCAAAGGCCTCCGTGGACATCCCTCCGAAGAAGTCGATCGCGACGATCGCCAGGAGGAGCGGCTGCACGCCCACGTAGCGCGCCCCGTTTCCGATCGCACCGCGAAGCTCGGCCCACGGATTCTCCCGTTCTGCAGCCGACCGGCGAGTGAACCCGGCCTCCGGCATCAAGAGGGCCGTCGCAATGCCGAGACCGACGATCACCGCGCCCACGCCGATGATCGGAAGGCGCAGGCTGAATGTCGCCAGTGCGACGCTTGCGACGAGACCTACGAAGGCGGCGGCATAGCTCAGCTGGTTGCCCCGGGCAAAGATCCGCCCTACGCGGTCGGTCCCGACTTCGTCCGTGATCCACGCCTCATACGCGCCGCTCATGAACGTGTAGCCGAAGCCCCAGAGCGCCCACGCGACGAGCACCGTCCCGACGTTCGTCGCCGACCCGAGGATGATGTAGCCGGCTCCCTGGAGAACACAGCTGAGAGCGATCGAACGTCGACGGCCGTAGGCGTCGGCGAACGCTCCCGTGGGCACCTCGAACAGGAAGACCGCCGCTTCCATCACGGTTCCCACGAGGATCAGCTCGAGGGGGCTCAGCCCGATGTCCCGGACGAGGAAGACCGCGACGACGATCCACGCCGGGAGCGACAGTCCGATCTCGAGTGCGTAGTACGCGCTCGTCGGCGACAGGCGCCTCATTCGAGCCCCGTCAACGGCAGCGGCGCGACCATCGTGATGGTGACGTCCCGATACTCGTAGCCCAGTTGCTCGTTTACGCGCCGCATTCCGTCGTTCCCACGCTGGGTCCAGGTGACGACTTCACGGAAACCGTTGTCCGCGGCCCAGGCGAGCTCCAGCCGCTTGAGCGTCGAGGCCAGGCCGCGGCGGCGCCAGTCCCGCCGGACAACCGTGAGTCCATCCTCGGCGACCCCGGGATTGTCATGGCGCATCAGGCCGGAGAAGCCGACAATCTCGCCGTCCGCCAGAGCAACGTAGGAGCCTTCGGGAATCGTCGCCTCCTCCCGAAGCCAGTCATCGATCGAGAGGCGCGCCGGCCCCTCGAGCGCCATGTCGTGGTAGCCCTCCGACGCCAGGGGATAGGCCTCCCGTAGGAGCGATGGGCGCTCCGCGACCGTGACGACTTCTATTCCGTCCGGCAGAGGGGGCGCGGGCTCGTGCCCCAGATGCTTGACCTGCTCGACTTGACGATCCGTCTCGCGAAAGCCGAACCGCTCGGCGAACGGCCGCGAGCTCTCCTCCTCCACGTGCGTCGCGATCTCGTCGTAGCCGAACGTCGAGGCGTGGGCGACGAGCTCGCGGAGGAGCGCCGTGCCCACTCGGCGGCGGCGCGCCTCCGGAAGGACTCGGACCTTGGCGGAGAACCGGTCGCCGATGTCGGAGCGGTCGACGAGCCCGCTTCCGACGACCTCGCCGTCGAGCTCCGCCACGAGGAGGCGCCGGTCGGGCCTGTCGACCACCTGCGCACGGAAGAGCTCAACCGAACCGCCCGATTGGTTCGGAAACAGCGCGCGGCGAATCCGAATGAAGGCTTCGAGATCCGCGTCGCTTTCGGCTCGGCGGACCTCGATGCTCATCCCGACCTCTTCAGCTTTCCGTGCTTCTTCGCGTAGCGCTCGCCGCGGCGGAAAACCTCGAGCCCCAGAGGAATCGAGACGATCCCGATGATGATCAGCGGCCAGATGTTCGGCCACATCGCGGTCACGCCCGCTCCGTCGATGATCGCGTCGCGCATTCCGTCGAGGGCATACGTGGCCGGCGAGATCACCGAGAGCCACTGCATCCACTCCGGCAGGACGCTGACCGGGTAGTAGACACCCGAAACGACGAGCAGCAGGCCCTGCGCGATGAAGCCGAGCTGCGTGCCCTTCTCGGGCGAGATCAACGGCAGAACGGCAGTCATCATCCCGATCCCGATGAACGGGATCGAGGCGACGACTAGTACGAGCAGCGCTGCAACGAAGTTCGCCCCCGCGAGCTCGAGGTTGAAGAACAGGGCTACGACGCCGAACAGCAGCACGGCCCGAATGACGCCGTAGACGATCGCGAAGGCGCCCATCCCGAACAGGTGGATGGGTCGCGAGAGCGGGGCCATGAACGTGTACTCAATCGTTCCCTCCCAGCGCTCCCACGCGACAGTCTCCGTGAGGATCTCGAAGATGATCCCGAGGTAGGCCCACACGACCGCCCCGACGAGCAGGATCGTCGTCACCCGGGCGACGTCGATGGTGCCCCCGCCGGCCTCGATCCCCTTCGCGATGAAGACGATCGTCAGCGTGTTCGCGACCGTCCAGAGGAAGAACGCGACGTCCCACCAGATGTAGCGCCTGACGAGGTAGACGTTGCGCTCGAAGACGCCGGCGAGGCCGATCAGCTCGTGACGGAGAGTTGCCGCTGCGCCGGGCATCAGTCGTCTTCCTTCTCTTCGGTGAAGGCCTTGCCGGTCGCTGAGAAGAACGCCTCCTCGAGCGTGTCTGCTCTGTACCGGCGTTTGAGATCCTCGACCGGCTCGAGCGAGAGCAGCTGCCCGTCGTCGAGGATGCCCACGCGGTCGGCGAGCGCCTCCGCCTCGTCGAGGTCGTGCGTACAGAGCAGGATCGTTGCGTCGTGGAGCTGCCTGATCTCGCGGATGAAGTCCTGGACCTCGAGCTTCGAACGCGGGTCGAGGCCGGTCGTCGGCTCGTCGAGAAGCAGGAGGACCGGCTGCGTCAGCAGCGCCCTCGCGAGCGCCACCTTCTGCTGCATCCCGCGCGAAAGCCCCTCCATCGCCTCGCCGCGGCGGTCGGCGGGAAACCCGACCTTCTCCAGGATCCGCGGGATCTCGTCGCGGGTCTCTCTGGGCGTCATCCCGTAGAAGCGCGCGGCATACGAGAGGTTCTCGGTCGAGGACATCTTCTTGAAGAACGAGGCCTCGACCGAGACGCGGTTGACGAGCCGGCGCACCGCGCGGGTCTCCTTGAAGACGTCGTGCCCGAAGATGTGGGCCTCTCCGCCGTCGTGTAGGAGCAGCGTCGCGAGTAGCCGGACGAGCGTCGACTTGCCCGAGCCGTTCTGGCCGAGGATGGCGACGCACTCGCCCCGCGCGATCTCGAAGCTGACCCCACGGAGCGCCTCGACGCGCTCGCGGCGGCGGCGCAGGCCGGAGCGCTTACCGTCGCTGCGGCGGAACTCCTTGCGCAAGTTGTGGACTTCGACTGCAGGCACGTGTTGCTCCAAACTCGACTCGCGGGGACACGGAAACGGCGCGCCTACCCGTTTGCCGGGTGGCGCGCGCAGAAACCGGCTTCAGCCGAGGCGCAACATCGCGCCGCTCAGGTTAGCGACGGCGCTGGGCGAGCACAAGGCTCCACTTAGCCCGTGCCTTCGCGGGCAGCCCACTTGGCCTCGTAGTAGGCCTGCCACTCCTCGGTCGTCTGCGGCGGCGTCCAGCCCGGTCGCTCTTCACGAAGCTTCGCGTCGTGATATGCGATCCGCTCGCGAAGAAGCCGGTCGGTTCGCTCGAACTGTTCCCGGTGGCGGTCCCACCAGGTCGGGTCAACGTTCTTCTTCCTCTTCATCGTTCCCGAGCAGATGGACGATTCGAACCAGAAGAATCTTGATGTCCCACAACCCTCTGAGGATAGCGTCCACGTCCTCGCGCTCGAAGACGGACTTGCTCACGCGGCTAGTCTTCCCGCCCCAGCGAGCGCACGCAAGACGCTCTTTTCGACGTGTCTGTCCACTCGTCCCCGTAGAGTGGCGCCAGCGCTCGCCGCAGAAGGCGGGCGCTGAGGCAATGGAGCCTCGGGACATCGGTGTCCCGGGGCTTTTCGCATTTAAACGGGAGGCAGGGATGGGCGAGGCGGAGACCAAGCACTACATCGCAAACGGGAGCAAGGAAGCTCCCGCCGCGCGCGAGGCGCTCGAGTGGGCCGGCGAGACCCAGGCCCAGCTTGTCGACCTCAAGTTCTGCGACCTGCTCGGTCGCTGGCAGCACATGACGCTGCCGC
>CAZQAG010000033.1:0-23954 GCA_964591295.1 uncultured Gaiellales bacterium
AGGCGATCTCGGGACGAGCGTGACCACGCGGCGGCCGGTCACCGACGAGCTCAAGCAGCGCTTCCCCGCGACGATCGAGCTCACGGTCGCAGCGATGCTCTTCGCGCTCGCGCTCGGCATCCCACTGGGGTTTGTCGCCGCGAAGCGCTACGGGACCTCGCTCGACCACGCCAGCCTCGTCCTGTCGCTGCTCGGCGTCTCGATCCCGGTCTTCTTCCTCGCGATCCTCTTGAAGTACATCTTCGCGGTGAAGCTCGGGCTCTTACCCACGGTCGGGCGGATCTCGGCGCTCATCGACCTCGAGCACCCCACGAACTTCTACTTGCTCGATGCGCTTCTGGCGGGCGACTTCGTCGCCTTCTGGGACGCGTTCAAGCACCTGCTCCTGCCCGCGATCGCACTCGGCTCGATCCCGCTCGCGATCATTGCCCGAATTACTCGTGCCGCCGTCCTCGACGTGCAGAACGAGGACTACGTCCGGACCGCGCGCGCGAAGGGGCTGCCTCCGCGAGTCGTGGACGAGCGCCACATCTTCCGGAACGCGTTGCTCCCGATCGTCACGATCATCGGCCTCCAGGCGGGCCTGCTCCTCTCGGGCGCGGTGCTGACCGAGACGGTCTTCGCCTTCCCCGGCATGGGCACGTGGCTTGTCGACGCAATCAAGAACCGCAACTACCCCGTTCTCCAGGGAGGGATCCTGTTCGTCTCGCTCGTGTTCGTGCTCGTGAACCTGCTCGTGGACGTCCTGTACGCAGTCATCAATCCCCGGATCAGGGTGAGTTAGTGTCCATCGCAGAGGCCGAAGCTCGCGAGATCCAGCTCGACGCACCGAGCGGGCTCTGGCGCGAGGCCTGGCGCCGCTTGCGGCGTAACCCCGGCGCGATCGTCGGCTTCGTCCTCGTTGCCCTCTTCGTCGTCGTCGCCGTCTTCGCCCCGCTAATCGCCACCCACGGCCCCCGCGAGCAGAATTTGGCCCTGTTGCAGGGATCCTGCTGTCCCGGCCCTTCGGGCAGCCACCTCTTCGGCGTCGACGCACTCGGTCGAGACGTGTTCTCGCGCGTGGTCTACGGCGCCCGCTTCTCGCTGCTGATCGGCATCGTCGCGGTCACCGTCGGGCTTTCGGTCGGGCTCCTGATCGGCGCGGTCGCCGGTTACCTGGGCGGGTGGGTCGACTCCATCCTCATGCGGCTGATGGACATCATGCTGTCGATTCCCGGCCTGCTGCTTGCGATCGGGATCGTGGCCGCTCTCGGCCCGGGGCTGACGCAGATCATGATCGCCGTCGGCGCGACGCAGGTTCCCATCTTCGCGAGGCTCTTACGCGGGTCGATCCTCGCGACGCGGGAGGCCGACTACGTGCTCGCCGCGCGGGCGGTCGGGGTCAAGAAGCGGTCGATCCTCGTCTCGCACATCCTCCCGAACTCGCTCTCGCCGGTGATCGTCCAGGGAACCCTCGCGCTTGCGACGGCGATCATTGACGTCGCCGGTCTCGGTTTCCTGGGCCTGGGCCCGCAGGATCCCTCGACGCCAGAGTGGGGGACGATGCTCACCGACACGACGCGCTACCTCCAGACCGCGCCGCACCTCGCGCTGATCCCCGGCGCCGCGATCGTGGTCTCGGTGCTCGGCTTCAACCTGATCGGCGACGGCTTGCGAGAGGCACTCGACCCGAGATTCCGGGGCCGTGGCTAGACAGGCCCTCCTCGACGTTCAGGACCTGAAGGTGCAGTTCTGGACCGCGCGCGGGACGATCTACGCTGTCAACGGGATCTCGTTCGACATCGCGCCGGGCGAGACGCTCGGGATCGTCGGCGAGTCGGGTTGCGGCAAGAGCGTCACCTCGCTCGCCCTGCTCGGGATCCTCGCGCGTGCCGGCAAGGTCACGTCGGGCACCGCGCGCTTCGATGGCCGCGACCTCCTGAAGCTCTCCGACGAGGAGCTGCGCGGAATCCGCGGGCGCGAGATCGCGATGATCTTCCAGGACCCGATGACGAGCCTGAACCCGGTGCTGACGATCGGCCGTCAGATACGGGAGGTGCTCGAAACCCACTTCGGCATGGAGAAAGACCCGGCGGACGATCGCGCAGCCGAGCTCCTCGACCGGGTCGGGATTCCGAACGCGCGGGCACGTCTACGCGATTACCCGCACCAGTTCTCTGGCGGGATGCGCCAGCGGGCGATGATCGCGATGGCGCTCGCCTGTCAGCCGAAGCTCCTGATCGCGGACGAGCCCACGACCGCGCTCGACGTCACGATCCAGGCGCAGATTCTCGACCTCCTGCGCGAGCTCGTCGCCGATCAGGGCACGGCGTTGATCCTGATCACGCACGACCTCGGCGTCGTCGCCGGCATGTGCGAGCGCGTGAACGTCATGTACGCCGGCCTGTTCATGGAGACGGGAACAGCCCAACAGGTCTTCGCGCGCCCGCGGCACCCCTACACGCTCGGCCTGCTCCAGAGCGTCCCCCGGCTCGACGCCACGCGCAAGACGGCGCTACAGCCGATCGAGGGCAACCCGCGCGACATGCTCCAATCGCCGGAGGCCTGCCCGTTCGCGCCGCGATGCCGTTACGAGGTCGAGGAGTCGCGCGAGTCGGTGCCTCCGCTCGAAGAGGTCGAGCCCGGACACAAGGTCGCCTGCTTCAACCCGGTCCCGGACGACGAATGGCAGAAGCTGAAGGAGGCTGCACTCGCCAGATGAGCGCCAACGGGAACCTCGTCTCGCTCGACGACGTCAAGATCTACTTTCCGATCAAGAGCGGGCTCGTGCTCGACCGCCACGTCGGCGACATCAAGGCGGTCGACGGCGTCTCGTTCGAGATCAAGCGCGGTGAGACCCTCGGGCTCGTGGGCGAGTCGGGCTGCGGCAAATCCACGGTCGGCCGGGCCATGCTGCGACTGTACGAGCTGACCGCCGGAAAGATCGTCTTCGACGGCCAGGACATCTCGAAGCTGGGCGAGGCGGAGCTGCGCCCCCTTCGCCGGCGGATGCAGATGGTCTTCCAGGACCCGTTCTCCTCGCTGAATCCGCGTCACTCGGTGGGCCGGATGATCGGCGAGCCGATGCGCGTGCACGGGCTCGCGAGCCGGCGTGCCGCGAATGCGCGCGTTCGCGAGCTGCTTCAGATCGTCGGATTGCCCGCCGACGCGGCCTCGCGCTACCCGCACGAGTTCTCGGGCGGCCAGCGCCAGCGAATCGGCCTCGCCCGCTCGCTCGCCTTGAATCCCGACTTCATCGTCGCCGACGAGCCCGTTTCCGCCCTCGACGTCTCGATCCAGGCGCAGATCATCAATCTGCTCGAGAACCTCCAGAACGAGTTCGACCTCACGTACCTTTTCATCGCGCACGATCTCGCGGTCGTCCGCCACATCTCCGACCGGATCGCGGTCATGTACCTGGGCACGATCGTCGAGATCTCGCCTGCCGACGAGCTCTACGACAATCCGCTGCACCCGTACACGATCACCCTGCTCTCGGCGGTGCCGATCCCCGATCCCGAGGTCGAGCGCCAGCGCGAGACCATCCTCCTGCCCGGAGACCTGCCGAGCCCGGCCAACCCGCCGCCTGCGTGCCGCTTCCACACCCGTTGCCCCTACGTTCAGCCGACGCGGTGCAAGACGGACGTGCCGGAGCTGCGAAAGCTCGCCGACGGCCATCTCGCCGCCTGCCACTGGGCCGAGGAGATCAGGGCGGGCCAGATCAAGCCGAAGGAGCTCGAAACGATCTTCGACCCCGGTTTGCAGGCTCCACCCCCGGAACTACCGCCTGTCTAGCGCAAAGGGGTACGCGAAAGCGGTAACCCTCGATTCAGGGAGTCAGACTTCTAAAGCAGGTAGCGCGCCGCGCCGATACGCGGATTGTCGTGGATGCTGCAGAGCGCAAAGAGATCCTGTCCCGTTACGTCGACCACTCGCGTCGTTTCGATGCGGTGGCTGCAAGGCGGGGCCAGGGCAACGCGGAGGTCATTCCGTTCGCTGCTCCCCTCAGGGAGCTCGAGCAGGAGCCGACCGCCCGTGAGGTCGAAGTGCTCCAGCTGATCTCGGAGGGCCTCGTGAACCGCGAGATCGGCCATCGGCTCTTCCTGTCGGAGGAGACCGTTAAGAGCCACGTACGGCACCTACTGGCGAAGCTACAGGCGCGCTCCCGCGCACATGCAGTCGCCGTAGGCTTCCGCCGCGGCATTATCGCCTAGAGCCGGCGCCTAACTCGTCGTTTTCCACAGTTTGTGGATATCCCTCAACAGGGGGATGCCCGATGCCTGTGGACAACGGAAGCTACGACTTGGCTACCAAACGATGATGCCCCCGGGGTTCGCAGCCCGGGAGACAAATCGGAGCACGATTTTTCGCACCGCGCACACTCCTTAGTTGAGGACTGACGGCTCCCAGAGGGTACCCCTTTTGGGGGAGGAATCAATAGGTTGGCTGAAATTTCGCTGAAACTGCTCTCCCCGCGCATCGCGCGTACTTTTGGACGCATGCACGCCTATGCGGCTGGCCTAACCGGATTAGCCGTACTGACCGCCGGCGCACTGATCCTTAGCGGCCAAGGATTAGGGAATCCGTGGGCCGTGGGATCGTTGTGCGTCGCTTCCGCGCTCGCACAGAGAAGTCGAATTGAGCTTGGCCGCAGTCTTCACGCGTCAATCTCGACCTTCCCTGTTCTACTCAGCGCGGTTCTATTCGGTCCGCTTGCTGCCATGGCTGTGTCGATCGCCTCGATGTTGGGCGAAGGATTCAAACCTTTTACACGCTGGTCCAGTTACACAGCGAGCCGAGCGGTCACGGGCGCCGCTGCCGGAGCCATAGCTCTTGAAATCCAGCGCGTTAGCACAGCAGACCTCGGCGGCGTCCTTCTCCTTGCGGGAGGTACGACCCTCTGTTTGCAGGCGCTCGACATCGCCTTTGGCGCGGTTGTCTTCAAGCTTCGTGGCTACGGGGATCTCCGTGCCCTCATGAAGGACGTTACGCCCCTTCTCTTTGCTTCCGTGCCTCTCTACGCGCCGGTCGTGGGTCTCCTGGTGTATGGCTACCAGGCGGTTTCGCCCTGGGTTCTTCCTCTATTCCTGGCACCCGCCTTGGCAGCTCAGAGGTCGTTCGTGCTCTACCAAGCGGAACGCCGACTGGCTGGCGATCTCGCGGAGGCGAATCGACATCTTGAGCGCGCGAATCTCTCATTTGCCACTGCCCTTGTCGCGACGCTCGATGCGAGAGACCGGTACACAGCTGGGCACTCGGCCGCTGTCGCGATCTATGCGCGAGATATCGCCGTCCGGCTTGACTTAACAGCAGAGCAGCAGCAACTGGCCCATCTCTGCGGCCTTGTCCACGACATCGGGAAGATTGGACTCCCTCCCGGTTTGCTGGAGAAGCCGGGCGCGCTGACGCTCGAGGAGCGGCGGCAAATGGAAGAGCACTCAGTGATTGGTGAGCGCATCCTTACCAAGGTTGACGATTACGCCGAGATCGCCAAGATCGTTCGGCATCACCACGAGAGGGTCGACGGGCAGGGATATCCCGACGGTCTGGTCAGTGACGCGATTCCTCTCATCTCGCGAATCATCGCCGTGGCAGACGCCTACAACGCGATGACATCCGACCGCCCCTATCGAGATGCAATGCCGAGCCGAGTCGCGCGGTTGAGGCTTGCTCAAGCTGTCGAGAGCCAATTCGACACGACCGTTCTGGCCGCCTTTGAGGCGATACTGGCCGCGGCGACCGAGGAGTACAAGCTGGGCCGAACATTTGACTTCAAACGGCTAGCCGAAGACGAGCATGGCGCTGCGCGGGCGATCGCTGGTGCAGCCTAGGGCTCTGCCGACCTGCTCCTCACTGCAGCCTGCGTGCGGCTGCTAACTCCTAGCTTCTCCAGAATGCTTCGGACGTGGACCTTGACGGTCGCCTCACTTATGAACAACGCGCGAGCAATCGCCTTGTTCGAGAGTCCTTGGCGCAAAAGCTCATAGACCTCTCCCTCGCGAGGCGATAGGTCAGCTTCGGGGGCGGGGCCTCGGGCGATGTCTGAGACAGTCAGACCGAGGCGTTTGGCCAATTTGCCATCCCTTGCGCGGTTCATGGCGGCGGCGAGTTCGGCACGGCAATCATCAGCGCGTGCCAGAGACTCAGCGATGGAGGGATAAGCACGGTAAGCACGCACGAGGTTGTTGAAATTTGTCGACCCACGAACCAGGTGGAACGCTCTTTGCGTCATGACATCTGCGCCGCGATCTCCTCCCGAGAGAGCCACTACAACTCGTGCAAACTTGGCGATTACCTTAGGCTCGATCGCAGCTGACGCCTGATCTGCAAGCTTCGCATGTCTCAATGCGTCGGCGGCTTGGTCTTTGCCGCAACAAGCGAGTACCAAGGCACGACATGCAATGCACTCCCCACGCATGCCCGGTAGAGGAAGGTCGTAGATCTCCGAGCCAAGTTGCTTGAGGGCTCCCTCGATATCCCCGGAGTCCAGATAAATGAGCATTCGGAGTGTGGTGGCGGACAACGTCACGTAGGGCTCGCCGGGCGCAAAGCCGATGGCCATGTCTAGACAACTCTGCGCATCGCGATACTTTTGGAGCCCCTGAAAGGCCATTGCTTTCTGTATGTAGGAATGCGGGAGCGCGAAGACGAGTCGATACTTCTCTAGCTCGGAGATCTGCTCTGTGATCGCCGTTAATGCCTCGTCGTATTGGCCGGAAAAGGCCAGCGCAGCGCCGCGAGCATGCAGGAAAGAAAGTCGAACGAGGGGATCATCGACTTGGTCCACGATCGCTCCGACTGAAAAGTGTTCCCGAGATAAACCAGTGCCAGTCCGAAGTGCAAGAAACAGCCTCCCCGCCCCTAGGCGAACCGACTCCCTCGGCGAGGCGGAGCCAAGGCCGGCGAGCCTCTCGAGGGTCTCGGCAGTCTCGGATCGCTCGAGCTCAAGGCCGGAAACGAACTCTCCCCACAGAGCGTCTGCCAAGTCCCCGCGCGTTTGTGCCGTCCGAGTTGCATTTCGGTGATGCTGAAACGCGGTCTCTTCCCGCGCCTCAAAGTGGGCACTTTGGCCAGCTCGTGCGTATGCCTGGGATGTGAATGGATGCTCCGGGCCAAGAGCTGATGCTGCCGCGAGTGCTAGCCCTTCGGCCTCGGCATAGGCGGCTTCTCGAAATGTTACTTCGGCCCTTGCAAAGTCGAGTATCGGCGACCGCGCGCGGAGTTCCTCGCCGTAATCGAGCCAACGACCGAGTGTGGCGATCCGCCCCTCTGACAGTAGGGCGGGGCAAGCTGCCTCCACGAGGCGGATCAATAGCGGCGGAACTTCAAACTGGAGCACGAGAGAGAAGGCTTCGTCCCAACGTCTGCGGTCAATTAGGAACTCAGCGACCTTCTCAACAGCAGGGTAGGCAACCCCCCGCCCGAGTTCGTCGAGCTTAGTTTCCAGAAATCGGCGCAACAGTGGGTGTAGCTCGAACCTCCCCCTATCGGGAGCGACAACACCCAAGCGCACTGCGTGGTCGAGAACCAGAGTCGCGGTTGCTCTTCCGAAAAGAGATCGCGCGAGTTCAATGTCGATGGAGGGAGGAATCGCGAGCTGACACAGGCCCCAGCGAACACCAGGCTCTGCAGCCTGATAGAGCTCCTCAGCGAAGTAGTCGTAGAGAGCGGAAGGCAAGTCGTCGGGAGGCAGCGCCAGCGCCCCCGTGAGTGCGGCAAGACCGATGACCGCAGGCCAACCTTCTGCCTGCTCAAGCAGTTCGCCAGCCTCGGTGCCGTTGGGCGCCAACACCTCCATCGCTTCGTCGTCACTCATCGCCAGGGCGGAACTGTCCAGTTCCAGTACGTCGCCGTAGACCCGTCGTCGTGCTGTAGCCCAGCTTGGCCTGTGTCTGGTGATAACGAAGAGGCGCAACAAAGGGCCCGAAGAGATCTCCTTCAGGAATACCTCGCACGCTGGGGCTCCTGCTGCAAACTGGTAGTCGTCGATTGCGAGCCAGGCGTCTTCTGGCCAGTTCGCGAGGTCTTCGGCAAGCATCTCGGCCAGAATTTGCGCGTCTTCTTCGGGACGGTCGGTAGCTCGCAGCCGTTGCCGCATGCGGTCGCCGGCCTCCGGGACGATCTCCGCCGCAGCTGTCGCCAGGCCCACGGCCAGGGCGGCGACGTCTGCCGAGGCGGGACCGCACTGGTACCAAGCCGCGCGCCGCTCGTTCAGCCACTCGCGGGCGAGGGTGGTCTTCCCATAGCCAGCCGGCGCCACGAGCAGGATGATCCGAGCGCCGCTCTCGTCGAGCATGCGCGTCAACCGCGGCCGCTTGATGATTCGTCGGCGGCCGACCTCGACGGCCGGCGTGGCTTCCACCTTCGAACCTCCCTCTCGCTTACACGCTAGCGCGCGCTACGCGAAATGAACAGTGGGACCTGGAGGCAGGGCCGGACTAGCCGGTCGACTGGTCGAACGTCGAGACCTGGCGTGCGAACGTCAGCGCCAAGTTGTTGTAGTCGCGAACGACCACGGTCACCTTCTTCACCGCTCGGCCGCCGGTCGGCGTCACCGACACGATGTACGTGTCGACGCGGTAGTTCTTGTTGTCGGCGCCGGTTGCCTGGCGGCTCGCGTTGCACTCGGCGGGCGGGCCCGCGCACGTAGCGGTCACCTGTGACGCGCTGTACGCCGTGTCCGAGGTGTACGGCGCGACGCCGGGGATCGAGCTCGGCTCGAGGCGGATCGCGTTGTAGGTGAGCGAGCGGTAGAGCTCCATCTGGCCGTCCGCGAGCACCGCGGCCGTTGTGACCCGGCTGGCGCGGTTGAGCGAGACGATGCCCGAGGAGAACGCTGCGACCACGGCCAAAAGGCCGATGTTCAACATCGTCATGGCCAGGAGCAGCTCGATCAGGCCAAAACCGTCGTTTTTACGCAGGGCCGCACGCACGAGAGTCCTATCGGCACCCAAACGGCCTGGCTCAAGGGCTCTCATCCCTCTGCCGATAGCCACTCTGGTGCTCCTGACGGCTTATCCCACCCTGTAATGGCGGCTTTCGGCTACAGCGCAATCGATGCCCAGGGCATCGAGCTGAGCGGGGAGATCCACGCCCCCGATACCGACGCGGCCCGCGAGCAGCTGCGCATGCGCGGCATGCTCGCGCAGTACCTGCACGAGCTGCCGGCGGAGGGCGAGGAGGGCGCTCGCACCGTCTTCAAGAAGGTCAAGCCGAAATCGCTCCAGATCTTCTCGCGGCAGTTCGCGACGATGATCGACGCGGGGCTCTCGGTCGTCGGTGCCCTCGTCATCCTCGAAGAGCAGACCGAGGACAAGTACCTCAGCGCCGTGCTCACCGAGCTTCGCGCCGACGTCGAGGGCGGTCTTCTGCTCTCGCAGGCGATGGAGCGCCATCCGAAGATCTTCAACCGCCTCTACGTCGCGATGGTCGAGGCCGGCGAGGCTGCCGGAATCCTCGACCAGGTTCTCGACCGCGTCGCCTTCCAGATCGAGAAGGAGACGCAGATCAAGCGCCGCGTGAAGGGCGCGATGATCTACCCGACGATGGTCCTGATCTTCGCGACCCTCGTCCTGATCGGAATGCTGCTCTTCCTCGTCCCGATCTTCGTCGAGATCTTCGCGACGCTCGGCGGCGACCTGCCGGCGCTGACGCAGTACGTCGTGGCCATGTCCGACTTCCTCAAGCACAACTGGATGTTCGTCTTCCCGGGCGCGGGGGGAGTCTTCTTCGGCCTGCGCCGTTTCAAGAAGACCGAGTACGGCCGTCAGCTCTGGGACCGCTTCAAGCTGCGCGCGCCGATGAAGATCGGTGGCGTCGTCCTCAAGGTGACGATTGCCCGCTTCTCGCGCACGCTCTCGACCCTGACCGCCGCGGGCGTGGACATCATCAAGGCGCTGGAGATCACCGGCCAGACGGCCGGCAACTGGGTCATCGAGGAGGCGCTCGCGGACGTCCGCGCCAAGGTGCACGAGGGGACGCCGATCGCGCAGCCGCTCGTCGACAACCCGATCTTCCCGCCGATGGTCGGCCACATGGTCAAGATCGGCGAGGAGACCGGAGAGCTCGAGAAGATGCTGGGCAAGATCGCCGACTTCTACGAGGACGAGGTCGACTCGTCGATCCAAACCCTGACCTCGGTCATCGAGCCGATCATGATGATCGGCGTGGGCCTGATGGTCGGCGTGATCATCATCTCGATGTACCTCCCGATGTTCAAGATGCTCACGCTCGTCAAGTAGCGCGCGCTAGGCAACCTCGCGCCGGGTCGAGATTCGGCGCATGGCACTTGACTGTCTCGGACGACGTGACGAGCCCGGATCCGTTCCAGCGCTTCACGACTGTCCGCGTACCGCCCGAGCAGTGCGCACCGTCGCCGCGCGGACATGGGCCGACGCCGTGCTTGAGCACGACGGCCCCTTTCTCGATCGTCATCGAGTAGTCGCAGCCGTCGTGGGCGAACTCCTCGCGAAGCCGCCCGTCACTGCTGATCAGCACGCGGGTGAACCCGCAGCCGCCGGAGCCTTGGGACTCGTTCGTCAGGGCATCGACGTGGCCGTCCCCCGTGAGGTCGCCGGTCTCGATGCCCATCGCCGGACAGCACTCGACCGGTTGCTCGTAGACCAGCTTCCAGCGCTTCGGCGTCACTCGCTGCCAGCCGAGGAAACCCTGCTCCTGAACGTCCGTGAAGCCGAAGAAGGAACCGTCGGCGCGCCGAACCTGGCGTGACCAGGCGATGACGATCTGGTCGGGCTCCCGACCCGCCGCGGGGAGACGCTTGGCCTGGAAGTCCGAGAATGGAGGCGCGAAAGCGCTCAGGGGCGGAGAGGCGCCCGCCAGGCTCCGCGGCAGATGATCGACGATGCCTTCCGGCGGAGTCGACCAGGACTCGTTTGCCTGGAAGAGCCGTACGTGCCCTGCGCGGCACGTGCCGGTCGAACACAGCACGCTCGCCTGGTGACCCGCGGGCACGCGGAGGGTCGGGGAGCCTTCAGGCCCGCCGACCAACACCGCACCCTCGACGACCCTCACGGCCACACGCCTCCCAATCGAACGAACCTCGTACGCGGATGGAACCGTCGCGTGACAGCCGCGGCAGCGGGAACCGAGCGGCCACACTGTTGCCCGCTCGGGAACCACGACTCCGCCAGCATGAGAATCGCCTTTGCTTACGGCGCGCTCTGCGCTGAACGTGTCGCCACGCCCCTCACGGGAGTACGAGCCCACTCCGTGCCGGCCCTCGTAGAGGGTCACGTGGAAGCCGTTGCATTCGGGCGCACCGATCTCGGCGTGGCCCCCGGGCTCCACGGTGAGCTCCGAGCCGGGCGTGATCAGCAAGCCGGGCTGGAGAATGCGCTCACCCTGCTCCTCGTGGTCCCACTCGATCGCCGTCACGCGGCCCTCGACCTCGCCGACTCGCAGCGGGCCCTGGTCGCAGCTCGCGGCCGGAAGCTCGAACTCTCGCCGCGCGGTGGCGGTCGTGACGCGGCCGCCGGAAATGCAGCGGGCGGTCGCCGTGATGCGGACCATCTCGCCGGCGAGGGCGGTCGGGCCTTCGGCCCGATCCTCGAAGCGGTAGCCGTCTCCAGTGAGCTCCGACTCGACCGGCCCGTCCGGAGAGCCGAAACCGCGCTCGCGGTTGAAGAAGTTGTCGGCGCGCGTGGTTAGCTGGGCTCGGTCGCAACGGCGTTCCGACTCAACCGTGACCGGCGGGAAGACGGACCAGTACTTCCGCCCGAGCTCGTTGTCAGTGTCCTCCTCATCCGAGGTCGCCAGCGCATACCCGACGGTCACTCGCAGGGTGCTCTGCTCGTTCCCGGCGCCTTTCCAGGTTGTCGCGCCCGCGGCGATCAAGAACGCAAGGACTAGGAGCCACCTCACGGGCTTGAGGCTAGCGAGTAGACGACGGGCTTGCTGCACGCCGGTTGGGCTTCACGGGTACTCTCCGCGCGCTGAGCCCGAAGGAAGGGCCGCGCCACCGAAGGAGAATTCTTGACGTCACTCGAGCGGCCGAAGATCGAGAAGCCGGAGGGCGACATCCCCTTCGAGCTCATCACCGACGACATCACTGTCGGCGATGGAGACGAGGCCACGAAGGGCACGAAGGTATCGGTGCACTACGTCGGCGTGGCGTTTTCCTCCGGTGAGGAGTTCGACGCTTCATGGAACCGCGGGCAGCCCTTCGAGTTCAAGCTCGGTGCGGGCCAGGTCATCCCCGGCTGGGACGCCGGCGTCGAGGGCATGAAGGTCGGCGGCCGCCGCAAGCTGACGATTCCGTCGGCCATGGCGTACGGCGCGCGTGGGGCAGGCGGTGCGATCGGCCCGAACGAGCCGCTCGTGTTCGTGGTCGATCTTCTTTCCGTGGACTAGCGCTGGCAGACCCTTTCCTTTGCTTGGAGCGGGTTCACCAAACCGTGCTAGACCCGGCGATGCCTGGACAGCGCGGTTAATGGCACGCCTTGTCCTTCAGTGGGCACAAAAAAACGGGCTAAAGGCCGGAGGCCCTCACCCGTTGAAATACATGATACCGCGTTTGTCAACGGAACGGCATCACCCGTTAGCGTGAAGTGGCCGCACGGCGCGATGGGGTATCAGTAGTCGTAGCCGGCCCACTCGGTGGGTTCCGATAGATCGCCACGTTCAGCTTGTCTGTCTTGTACCCCTCAAGCGTCGTTGGAACCCCGTAGGCGTTTCGTACGTGTTCGGCGAGGAGGGCCTTCGCGGAGCGATTGCCCGCAAGACCGGCGTTCTGCCGATGCTCGAACGTAATGGCACCCGTAAGAACATCAACGACTTGGAGCCCGTCGCATGAGCGTGAGTCCAAGCGGCAGACCGTGACAGCCTTGAGGCACCTGAGGCGACGATTGACCTCACTTCGCACGTCGCGCTCGAAATGCACGTCGTCGGGTGTTGAGTAGTTGTCGGCCATGACGCTCATGAGTTCATACGGCTTCGAGGCACCAATCAGAAGTTGGGTAGCGAGCTTCTCGTAGGCAAACCAGGCGTTCTGCCGAAACCGCGCCACCGGATCGGCGGTGTCGCGGTCGGCGACAAAGCAGGAGAAGCGAGCGTCGGATTCCGCGATAAGGTCGACCAGCTCAACGTAGAGGGGCAGTGTCGTCATTGTCAGTTCGTACCACTTGATCTCGTCGTACCAGTGGTTCTTGTCACGCAGGTTGTCCATAGACCGGAGGACGCTGCTCGGCTCGGGAAGAACAAGGCAACCCACAGCGAAGAAGCGATCCTGCGCTATTGCGCCGGTCTCATCGAGATACGCAGTCACACAGGCGTGATCTCTCCGTAGTTCGACCTTTGTCGTCTCCGCCTTCACGCTGCCAGTCGTAGCTACCGGTACCTACGCCTTCTCGAGTGCGGCCTACGTAGGGTGAAGGGATAATCGCCGCTAGAGGCGGCTCGCTGACGTCCTCAACGCGTAGTCGACGAACGCGAGCGTCCGCTCGATGTCCTGGGGCTCGGCGGGCTGGTAGACGCGCCCCCAGGGGTCGGCCCGGTCGTCCAGCGCCGTCTGGATGAGGTCGCGCCATTCCGGGTCGAGCGCTCCGAGGGCCCACTCGCCGCCGGCTCTCTTGGAGCCGAGCTCCCCCGTCTCGAGGGTGTGCAGCATTCGGCAGAGGTTGATGACGAGATAGGGCTGCTTCCAGCGGCTCATGCCGCCCGCCTTGGTTGGGCCCGGAGCCCACTCTGCGAACTCGACGACGGCGCCCCGCACCTCGTCGCGCAGGTCGTCCGGGGAGACAGGGTCGACGAGTGTCTTCGGGTCCGGGCCGGCGAGCACGACGCCGTGCTCTCGTAGCGACCAGCGCACCACCGCGGTGTTGCAATGGTTGTCCAACTCGAGCTCGGTGGCTCCGTTGTCCAGGTACAGGAAAGGCGTGCGCGACGGGTCGATACGCCGAAAGCGCTCCTTTGGGACGTACGACCCCTCGAGATGCTGTGCCCACGGAACCTCGATCTCATAGAGCCGCTGGTGCATCGCCTGGAGAGCGGCCCGCTGCTCGTCGCTGACTTCGTCCGCGGTCACAACGATGAAGTCGACGTCGCTGTGCTCGTCGGCGTCGCCGACGGCGAAGGAGCCCTGGAGGTGGGCCCCACAGAAGTTCTCGGCCAGGATGGCCTGCGCGCTCTCGACGAGATCGCGGAGCACCGCGTTGAGGTCGGGATAGGGGGTCGGATCGGCCAACGTAATCGGCAAACTAGCGCGGCGGGTACCGCGGCTGCCCTGGATCAGTTGAGGTCGCTCGCCGGTCGAAGTACAGGTTCATCTCACTTTCCGAAAAATGAAATGAATATGCTAAAATCTCCACATGCTCAAGGGTCACGACATCATCCTTCTTCTTTGGCTTGCTGGACGCGAAGGAGTCCCACCTACCTTCAGCTACATGGCCGATCGGCTCCATGCGAATCCTGCCGCCATCCACCGAAGCATCTCCCGACTTGGCGATGCTGGGCTTGTTGGCCCTGATCGCAATGTTCCGTTTGGTCAAGCGGATGAGTTTTTGGCTCACGGCCTGCGGTACCTCTTCCCTCCCGTGCTCAGGGGCGAATCTCGGGGTATCCCGACGGCCTGGGCAGTTCCTCCACTCAGCGATCGCCTAGCGCGCGTCGACGTGCAGCCCTTTGTGTGGGCCCACCCCAAGGGCACGGTGCGCGGCATAGTGCTTGAGCCGATTCACCGTTCTGTCCCGGCTCTTGCCTTGGCCGATCCAGGCCTCCATCAGCGTCTAGCCCTCGCTGACGCCTTGCGAGTCGGGGATGCACGGATCCGCGGACTTGCACGAGAAGAGCTCCTCAAGGAGTTCGCATCGGCAGGCGGCCCAAGGTGAGCATTGAGTTGCTGGAAAGCGCCGCTGGTGCACTTCAGGAACTGGTGCAGGATGTGGCGTTTCTTGGCGGCGCCTCGCTTGCGCTCTGGATCAGCGATCCGGCGGCGGCGCCGATCCGACCGACAAAGGACGTTGACGTGATCGTTGAAGTGGGTTCAAGAGTTGACTACTACAGATTGGGCGAAAGGCTTCGGAGAATCGGGTTCGAGGAGGACCCGGAAAGACGGTTGTTGTGCGCGTGGAGGCATCGTCCATCGCGTTTGTTGTTGGATGTGATGCCGACGGACGAATCGATCCTTGGCTTCTCCAGCGACTGGTACGAGCTCGCCTTGGGCGAAGCTGTCGAGAGAACTCTTCCCTCCGGCGCCGTCATCCGTGCTGTTACCCCGCCGTTTCTGTTGGCCACAAAGATTGCGGCATTTCGGGACCGCGGAGACGATGACTATCTGGCGAGCGTTGATTTTGGCGATCTCGTCGTACTGATTGACGGCCGACCAGAGATCACGGATGAGGTCCGTACGTCGCCGGCGGAGTTTCGGGCGCATTTGTCTGCGGAGTTCATGGCTCTGCGAAAGGACGTCATGTTCGAGAGTGGCGTGCAGGGCGGCCTCCCCTTTCTCAGTCAAGGTCGGGTCCCAACCGTGCTGGGGCGCGTCGAAGAGATCATCGGGGCCTCGTAGCTACATCGTCTCGAGCGAGGCGCGGCGGCGGCCGTCGATCTCGAAGAACCTGAACAGCCCGTAGCCGAGCGTCGCGTAGACAACGCCGATGCCGGCCTCCGTCCACACGAGCCCGGAGACGTCTCCCAGGGACGCGCCTTCGGCGATCTGGCGGGCTGCGTCGATCCCGTGCGTCAGCGGCAGGATCCGGCCAACAGCCTGCATCCAGCCCGGCAGCGATTCGAACGGCACGTTGACCCCGCAGAAGAGCAGGAAGACGAAGATCATGAGGTTCGCGAAGAAGAAGATGTCGCGGCCGCGCAGGCCGAAGGCGCCGATCACCATCCCGAACGCCGTGCACGCGAACGCGGTCACGACGACGACGAGCGCGATCTTCGGGATCTCCGACGGCTTCAGCGAGAAGTCGAGCAGCCACCAGCCGACGATGAAGCCAACTGCGGAGACGAAGACTCCGTTCAGGAGATTCGGAAGGGCGCGGCCGAGGAAGAGGGCGAACCGGTTCGCAGGGGTTGCCAGGATCGCGGACAGCGTCTGGGTCCAGCGCTCCCCGCCGATCGTCATCGCCATCCCGAAGATCCCTCCCATCGCCGAGATCGCGACTGCGTTTCCGATGACGAAGAACTCGTCCGAGCGAAGCTTCGCGTAGCGCCCGATGTAGGCGAAGAAGAGGATCTGGAAGATCGGGCCGCCGATCATCGTCGGGACGTAGATCGACCAGTGGATCCAGTTGAAGAGCGCGCGGTAGGCGAGGAAGCCGCCGATGAAGAAGATGCGGATGGAGTTCATGCGAGCGAGAGCGTGGCTCGTTCGCGGGCCAGTCGCTCGAAGTAGCGGAGCGTGAAGATTCCGATCACGAGGTAGATCGCACCGAGCCCGATACACATGGCGATCGCGACGAGCGGGTCGCCTCCGATCGCAGCCTCACGGATCCCGCGGATTCCCCAGGTCGGCGCAAGCACCCAGGAGATCGGGTGGGTCCAACCAGGGAGGAGTGAGATCCCGATCAGCATTCCGGTCACGAGCCAGACCGGGTACTCGAGGAGGTTGGCCAGCGAGTTCGCGTTGCGCAGGAGCACGAACGTCGACGCCAGTACGAGGCCCAGTAGGCCAAGCGCGAGTACGGCTGCGGGGAGTGCGACGGCGAACCAGACGGGGTGCGCCAGTTCGAACGGCAGGTCGAAGATGAGCCAGCCCCAGAGCAGCGTCGAGCCAACCGAATAGAGGCCGATCGATGCCGTCGCGATCGTCATCGGCAGGACGACGAGGATGAGCGGCGTGGGCACGCCGATCACGTACTCGAGCGTTCCCTGCCAGCGCTGCCACTGGATGAGGCCGCCCGAGCCGAAGAGCGTCGACGACCAGATGCCCATCATCCCCGCGCCCAGCGAGGCGTACAGGAGCGACCCCGGCCGCGCGCCCGACTGGAACATGTAGTACGCCAGCGTCGCGTAGAAGACCGGCAAGATCGCCGCGTTCAGCATGAAGAAGCCAGACAGGGTCAGGTTCTTCATGTTGAAGAGCCAGCCGGTCCAGAAGAGCCGATAGGCGCGCTTCATGCGACCTCGAGCGATGCCCGCTTGCGGCTCTCGCGCTCCATAAGGAGCAGCAGTTGGTAGCCGAGGAATGTGTAGACGATGCCGATCACGGCCTCGCGGGCGAGGAGCCCGGTCACGTCGCCGAACGCAGCGCCGTCGGCAACGCGGCGAGCCGCCTCGATCCCGTGGGTGAGCGGGATGCGTTGCGAGATGGCCTGCATCCAGCCGGGCAGCTCGCTGATTGCGACGTTGGCGCCGGTGAAGATCAGGAGCAGGCCGAAGATGATGTTGTTGAGCACAGACGTCTCGCGGACGCGGAGCCCGATCCCCGCGCAGATCAAGCCGAGGCCGGTGCACGAGAACGTGGCGACGAAGATGACGAACGCGATCGCGGGCCAGGCCGAGAGGGGCACGTCGATGCCGAGGATGATCCCCGAGACGAGCAACGAGAACGCCGCGACGAACATGGCATTTGCGATCACCGGCAGGGCGCGGCCGAGGAAGAGCGGCAGGCGCCCGGCGGGCGAGACGAGGAGGTACGCGAGGGTGTTCTGATACCGCTCCCCCGCGATCGCGTGGACCATCGAGAAGAGACACGGGACGGAGGCGTACTGGACCGCGTTTCCGATCACGAAGAACTCGTCCGACTGGACGCCTGCGTTCCGCCCGATGTAGACGAACAGGAAGATCTGAAAGAGCGGTGCGACGATCAGCGTCGGGAAGAAGATCCAGGGCGAGAGCCAGTTGATGAGCCCCCGGTACGCGGTGAGGCCGCCGATGAAGAAGATCCGGAGCGCGACGGTCATGACAGCGAGAGGCTGGCTGTGCGGCGGGCCGATCGGAGCACGCTCTCGGTGACGAGGACGCCGAGGGCCACGTAGATCGATCCGAGGAGGAAGCACATCCCGATGTCGGGCAAGGGCGTCCCGCCGGTCGAGGACTCGCGGATCGCCCGCATGCCCCATGTCGGAGCGAGCGCCCAGGAGACCGGGTGCGACCAGGCCGGGAGAAGCGAGAGCGGAACGAGGAAGCCGCAGAGCAGCCAGACCGGGTACTCCATCATCGAGCCGAGCGCCCAGGCGGCGCGGTAGCGCGCGAAGCAGGTGGCCAGCAGGAAGCCGAGCGCGCCGATCGAGAGGATCGTCGCGGGGATCGCGGCGGCCATGATCAGCGGATGCTCGAGCGTGAGGTCGATGCCGAACACGAAGCGGCCGAAGAGGAGCGTTGTCGTCATGCAATAGACGCCGATCGCGGAGGTTGCGAAGGCGAGGGGCAGGAGCACGAGCGAGAAGTGCGCGGGCGCGGCCACGAGCAGCTCGAGCGTCCCGTGCCAGCGCTCACGCTGCACAGCTGCGCCCGCCGACACGCTCGTCGCCGTCCAGATTCCCATCACGGCGGCACCGAGCGAGGCGTAGACGAGCGCATCCGGGTCACCTCCGGCACGGAACATGAAGAACGCGACCGTGGCGAAGAAGAGCGGCCAGAGAATCGCGAGCAGGCCGTCGAACGACGAGCGCATGAGCTGCTTCACGTTCAGAACCCAGGAGACCCCGAGCAGGCGCAGGTTGCGCTTCAAGAGCGCTCCAAACTTGCGTAGCGGCGGCTCTGTACCTCCATGAACCGAAGAACCCCGTATCCGACAGCAGCGTAGAAGAGGCCGATGAGCAACTCGGTTCCGACGAGACCTGCGACCGAGCCGAGCGACGCGCCGTCCGTGAGCATCCTCGCCGCCTTGATCGCATGCGTGAACGGCAGCCCTTCGGACATCGCGCTCGCCCACCCCGGCAACTCGGAGAGCGGAATGTTGGCCCCCGTGAAGATGAGGAGGAAGCCGAAGATGACGTTCGAGAGCACGGCGTTCTCGCGAACCCGGAGCGAGATCGCGGCGTTGATCAAGCCGAGCCCGGTGCACGAGAACGCGGCGACGACGATCACGAGCGCGAGGGCGGGGACGGACGAGAGCGGGATGTCGACACCGAGGATGACGGTCCCGGCCGCGAGCGAGAACGCCGCCACGAACGCGCCGTTTGCGACGACGGGGAGCGCGCGCCCGAAGAAGAGCGGGATGCGGCGCGCGGGGCTGACGAGGATCGCGCTAAGCGTGTTCTGGTAGCGCTCGCCTCCGATCATCTGCGTCATCGCGAAGAGGCACGGGATCGCCGAGTACTGGAGCGCGTTTCCGACGACGTAGAACTCGTCCGACTCGAGCCCGGCGGAGCGTCCGATGTAGGCGAAGAGCAGGATCTGGAAGATCGGTGCCACCAGAAGGCTCGGGATGTAGATCTGAGGAGTCAGCCAGTAGAAGAGCGCGCGGTAGGTCATGCGCCCGCCTACGAAGAACACGCGGAGCGAGGTCATGAGAGCGAGAGGGAGGCGCGGACGCGCGCGGAGCGCAGCACCCGCTCGGTGAACAGGATGCCCAGGCCGATGTAGAGGACGCCCAGGCCTGTGCACATCAGGAGGTCATCCAGCGGAGATCCGCCGAGCGCGGACTGCCGAATCGCGTTCATGCCCCACGTGGGCGCGAGCACCCACGAGATCGGCCGCACCCAGTCCGGAAACAGCGCGAGCGGGACGAGGAAGCCTCCGATCAGCCACACCGGGTACTCGAAGAGGTTCCCGAGCGCCCAGGCCGCGCGGAAGCGGACGAATGTGACCGCGAACACGAAGCCGAGCGCGCCAAATGAGAGCACGGTGCCGACAATCGACGCCGCGAACAGGAGCGGATGGTGCACCGTCAGCGGGACGCCGAACAGGAAGTGGCCGTAGAGGAGCGTCGCGGCCAGGCTGTAGATCCCGACGGTGGCCATCGCGAGCGTCACGGGCAGGAGGACGAGGGCGAAGTGGGGAGGAGTCCCGACGAGGAGCTCCAGCGTCCCGTGCCAGCGCTCGCGCTGCATCGCCCCGCCGGCGGTCGTGCTCGTCGCCGACCACATGCCCATCACCGCCGCACCGAGCGAGGCGTAGAGCAGAGTTCGCGGGCTATCGCCGGCGCGGAAGACGAAGAACGCCACGGTTGCGAAGAAGAGTGGGTAGATGACCTGGCCGAAGCCCTCGAAAGGCGACCGGGAGATCATCTTCATGTGGTACAGCCAGCCGACGCCGAGGAGGCGTAGAACTCTCACTCGGCAGTGACGAGGGCCACGTAGGCGTCCTCGAGCGTGGGCTCCCGGTGTGAGACGCGGCCGACGTTTGCGCCGTTCAGGTGGCCGAGGATCGCCGCAGTGAGCTGGATGTCTGCCCGGGTCTGGACGCTCAGCACCTGGGCTTGCTCCCGCTCCTCGACCCAGACGGCGAGCACGCCTTCCAGCTTGCGGAGGCGCTCGACCGTCTCGTCCGGCACGCCGTAGACCTCGACCTCCGTCACGCTTCCGGATGCGACGCGGCTCTTCAGCTGGCCAGGCGTTCCCTCGGCGACGATCTCGCCCTTCGAGATGACCGCGATCCGGTCGCAAAGCGCGTCCGCTTCGAACATGTAGTGGGTCGTCAGCAGGATCGTCTTGCCCGCGTCGGTGAGCGAGGCGATCGTCGCGCGGATCTCGCGCGCGCCCACGGGATCCAGGCCGATCGTCGGCTCGTCGAGGAAGAGCACCTCCGGGTCGTGGAGCAGCCCGCGGGCGACGTGCAGGCGCTGCTTCATCCCGCGCGAGTAACCCTCTGCGCGCTCGTGCTCGCGGCCCTTGAGCCCGACGAGCTCGAGCAGCTCCTCGATCCGCGCCTTCTGGGTCTTCGCGGGGACGCCGTAGAGCTCGGCGAAGTAGCGGAGGTTGTCGTACCCGGAAAGCCGTTCGTAGACGCCGCGCTCGCCGCCGAAGACGTAGCCGATCCGCTTTCGGACCTCGCGCGCCTCTTTGACGACGTCGTGGCCGAGCACGCGCGCGCTCCCCGAGGTCGGGATGAGGAGCGTGATCAGCATCTTGATCGTCGTCGTCTTGCCGGCGCCGTTCGGGCCGAGCAGGCCGAAGAGCTCGCCCTTCTGGATCTCGAAGCTCACACCGCGGACCGCCTCGATCTCCTTCACGCGGCGGCGGAGCGTCCCGGTGTGGGTGCGGTAGGTGCGGTGGAGGTCCTGCGCTTCGACGACGGCCATTGACGAGAGACTAACGACACGTGAGGTCGATTCTTCGTTACCTCCGCGGACTCGACCCGCGGCTGCCGAGGTCGGTCTGGACGATGGAGGTCGGCGGCTTCGCGAACGCGTTCGGAAACGGGCTCGCATTCCCGTTTCTCTTCATCTACCTGCACAACGTGCGCGGCTTCCCGCTGCCGACCGTCGGCTTGATCGCGGGGACGAGCGCGGCGGTGGGGATCGCCTCGATTCCGTTCGCGGGGGTGATCGTCGACAAGATCGGCGGCAAGCGGACGCTGATCGGCTCGCTCTTCCTGCTCGCGGTCGGCTTCGGCGGCTACACGCTCGTGCACGAGCCTTGGCAGGCATTCGCGGCCAGCGCGATCGTCGGGATTGGCAACGGCGCCTTCTGGCCGAGCCAGTCGGCACTCATCATCGGGCTGACGCCGCCGGCCAGGCGGCACGCGTCTTTCGCGCTCCAGCGGGTGATGCGGAACTTCGGGGTCGGGCTCGGCGGCGTCGCCGGAGGCCTGATTGCAACGACCGAGAACGCGACGAGCTACTCGGTTCTCTTCGGCCTCGACGCGGTCACTTTCCTCGTCTTCGTGGTCGTGCTCGGGTTCGTCCCGGATCCCGGCCTGTCGCGCGAAGAGGCGGAGCAGCCCGGCCGGTACCGCGAGGTCTTACGCAATCGGCTGTTCCTCGCCGTCGTCGGCCTGAACGTCGTCTACGTCACCGCCGGCTACGCGATGCTCGAGGTGTTCCCCGTCTTCGCGAAGAACGAGGCGGGGGTGACCGAGCGGCAGATCGGCTTCATCTTCTTCGCGAACACGCTCGCGATTGTGATCGCACAGCTCCCGCTTTCGAAGCTCCTGGAGGGCAAGCGACGGATGCCTGCGCTTGCTCTCATGACCTTCGTCTGGGCCGGCGCCTGGTCGATCGTCTTCGCGGGCGGCGTCTGGTTCCAGGCGGGCTCCGCCGCGTTGGTGTTCGGGCTGGCCGCGGTCATCTTCGGGCTCGGCGAGTGTTTCCACGGGCCGACGCAGGGGGCGCTCGTCGCCGACCTCGCGCCGCCGAGGTTGCGTGGCCGGTACATGGCGCTCTCGACGCTGTCCTGGGAGATCGGTTTTGTGATCGGCCCCACCTCGGCGGGGTTCATCCTCTACGCCGCACCCAACGCCCTCTGGCCGATTGCGGCCTTCGTCTGCGTGCTCGCCGGCTTCGGCGCGCTCCTGCTCGAGAAGCGGATCCCGCCCGAGCTCCGCAGGACACCCGGGTGAGAATGGAGCCGGCGGCCGGGACGTTGTCGTATTCGTGAGTGCGACCGTCGAGCTGCGAATGCTGGGAGCAGGAGGCGAGCCCGTCGACTTCCGGCGCACGCTCGCCTCGCACGGTGTGGCCGACCTGCCGCCGAACCGGATCGACGAGGAGGCCTGGACGCTCGAGCTGACGCTGCCGCTCGCCCGGAAGGCTCCGCGGACGGTCCGCGTCTCGGAGGGGCGGAAGGGCTACGCGAAGCTCGAGGTGATCGGACGCGCACCCGGGAAAGCTGACCTCGAGCGGCTGCGCTCGTCCGTCGCCATGCGGGGCATCTCGGGGCATGTCGGGGCACGTCGGCGGGGCATGTCGGGGCAGCTAGAACAGGTGTTCGTACGGGCGCGATGCCTCGGAATGACGGGCAGGGATACGGCGCGGAACGTGCGGCGGCACGGCTTCGGCGGTCCGCTCACGGTGCGCGTCGGCAAGGCCGAGCACGCGATCTCGCGCGAGCTCGCGGCCGGCATCGGCGTCGCGTAGTTCCCTAGTAACTTCTCTGCTCAAAGTGCTAGAATCGCCGGCGGAGAGGGGGGCTCCTCGACGCAGGCTCCGAGTTCTACGGCTTCGCGCATTCCGCACCTGCTGGTCGGCGCGGCACTCATCCTCGCGGCCGTGCTCCTCGTCGGCCAGAGTGACGCCAGGACCGCAGAGGCCGCCTTTCCCGGTGCGAACGGGAAGATCGCCTTCACTCGGAACCTGCCCGACGGCAACCTCGATGTGTTTGCGATGGAGCCCAACGGGAGCAGCCAGACGAATCTGACCAACGACCCGGCATTCGACTATTTCCCGGCGTGGTCCCCCGACGGGACGGAGGTCGCCTTCACTCGAATCGTCGGCAGCGGGAACGGCGAGATCTTCGTCATGAACGCGGACGGCAGCGGGCAGACCAACCTCACCAACAATCCGGCGTTCGATGGTATTCCGGCCTGGTCGCCCGACGGCACGAAAATCGCCTTTGCCACCCTCGGTCGCGGCGGGAGCTGGGAGATCTTCGCCATGAACGCCGACGGGAGTGGACAGACGAACTTGACCAACAACCCCGCACTCGATTGGGATCCGGCCTGGTCGCCCGACGGCACGAAAATCGCCTTTGCCACCCTCGGTCGCGGCGAGAGCTGGGAGATCTTCGCCATGAACGCCGACGGGAGTGGACAGACGAACTTGACGAACACTCAGTCGGGGAACGACTTTGATCCCGACTGGTCTCCGGACGGTTCGAGGATTGCCTTTACCTCCATACCGCTCCCGGCCGGCGACTTCGAGGTCTGGGTCATGAACTCGAATGGGACTGGCCACGTGAACGTGACCAACACGCCAGCTTGGCAGGATGTCGATCCAGCCTGGTCGCCCGACGGCACGAAGATCGCCTTCGAAACCGACCGCGGCACCGGCGGCAACTCCGAGATCTTCGTGATGAACGCCGACGGGAGCGGCCAGACGAATCTGACGAACGATCCGTTGCCGGACAAGGAACCAGACTGGCAGTTCATTACGCCACCACCGCCACCACCACCACCACCACCGCCGCCGG
>CAZQAG010000034.1:0-23141 GCA_964591295.1 uncultured Gaiellales bacterium
GGGCCTCGGGTTTAAGGAGTTAGCAGTAAAGGCGCATACGGGATTCGAACCCGTGTTGGGCGAGAACCCTAGCAACGAGCGACGACTACCCGAACACGATGAGGTGCCCGCTCCAGAATTACCTGCGGAGCTTCAGCGGGTCGTTGAACGCATCAGTCGGCGAGAGCGGGCGCGGGGCCAGTGAGCCGCGAGGTTCACGGGCCGCGAGCGCTGCCGCCGCGACAGCGCGTCTACCACCGGTGCACGTGCGGGCGGTCGATTCCGGAGGGCGTGTCGCGCTGCTCGGCGCGGACCTGCCCAGAGTTTGCGCCTATCTGGGCCCGGGATACGCGTCGGCGACTTCTCGAAAACCTGCGGATCGTTCCCTTGACGGTGATGTTTTCGGTGACGGCTCCTGGTGCCGACCTCTACCCCTTCGACCCTCGCTTCTGTTCGCATCGCCCAGTTGACCGATGCTCTGGGCCTGCGGGGTGCCGGGTCGATCCGGAGCTAGCGCGGGCCTTCAACAGGCGGGCGGGGGGATGGTGGAGCGAGTTGCACCGCGCCGCGAAGATGCGCGCGGACCGCGCGACGGGTCAGAAGCAGACACTGCTGGCACGGGTCTGGGAGAAACAGAAGCGTGGACTCGCTCACCTCCATGGGGTCGTAGCTGTCTCGACACCGGCAGAACGCGCCTGGGCCAAGGTGTATGTGACGGCGCTGCAGGAAATGGCTCCACGCAAGGGCTTTGGCTTCGTCGATGGTTGGGACAAGATCGGCAGAAAGTTCTGGCCAGGAGATCAAGCGGGTGCGTATCTATCGAGTTACTTCGTCGGCGGGCGAGGGCACAAAGCGGCGATCACGGACAATGTGCTGGCCGGAGACCTCCCACGCGTAGTCGTCTTCGTGGGGAGGGCACTGACACAACGTACGCAGTGCACGATGAGGAATCTCCGTCGCGCGCGTCGGCTCTGGGCAGTCCTTAAGGGGCTGACGGACACGCCTGCCGGTTGGACAGAGCGGGATCGACTAGTCGCCGCGTGCCTTCTCGCCCACTGTCCCGTCCCTATTCGTGGGCCTTGAGTGCGCAGGCGCACCGGGAGCACGCGCGCTAGAATCTCAGCCATTCGACTTAGACTTACTCTCTTCGCCATGGCGGTCGCTGGGCTGGCGATTGTGCTGGTCTCTGCCGATCGGGACCGAGGGCCGTCTCAGTCCACGTCCTTGACTGCTGAGATGGGTGGGCTGCGCCCCGCGTCATGGCGCGAGTACACCTACGAGGAGGCAGTCGCGGCCGGACTCGTGAACCGCGCGGATTTCGCGCGCCCGAAAGGCGTGCCGCTGTGCGGACCGTTGCCCGCCGTCCTTCCAAGCGCGCCAGACAACATCCCCGACAATGCGCCGAGCTGTTACCGGCCGCCGGAGGAGCAAGGGGCTATCTTTCTCGTGCCGGACGAGCCTCTCTTTCCGGGATTTCTCCGCAACAAATCAGAGAAGAACGACTGACTCGATAGCTGTGCCACGGGGGTGGAGAGTCGCATCGCTGTGGTGGCTAGCGACGAGGACCGACTTGATTCAGTACATCACCCCGGTAACACGCGTGGGGAAGTAGATGTATACGGGTTGACAAGCGAGTTGTATTACGTATACTCGCACCCATGGCGAGAAAACCTGCTTACCCTGAAGTTCTGAATCTTCGAATCGACGCTGGCCTGAGCAAGGAGATCAAGCGGATAGCTGCACAGCGCAAGAAGTCGGAGAGCGATATCGCTCGGATGCTGCTTGGCTGGGGTGTCGAGGCGCACCGGAACATGGAGGCAAAGGTCCTAATGCGCCCGTACGACTATGAAGAGCCGGAGTTCACGCGCATGGTCGTGGACGTGCGTTGGGAGCAGTACGACCCCGAAGACCCCTATTACAAATGAGGCTGTCGCGCGCGATTGATCTCTGGATGGGCGAGCTTGCGCGCGCTGGTCGAAAGCCGGGGACTTTGGCGAGCTACCAGCGCAACCTGTTCAAGTTCGTGACCCAGCTGGAGCGCTCCAGACCTGATGTTGACGCGCGCGAGGTCACGAAGAACGACTGCCGACTCTTTCTCGACGGCTGGAATGGGAAGGCCGCGTCGACGAGCTGCACGATTCACAGTGCGCTGAACGGTCTATTTACGTGGCTCTATCAAGAAGGCGAGATCGAGACGAATCCGATGGCTCGCATCCCACGCCCGCGGCGGTTGCGCCCAGAGGATGTTGACGTAGTGATCCTGACTTCCGGCGACGTCGAGAGGATGCTGGGCGCCAGCGAGAGTTGGCAGGAGTTCATCTGCATGTCGATCCTGGTCTATCTGGGGCTTCGCCGGAACTCCGCTAGTCGGCTGCGGTGGCGAGACGTAGATCTGGTCGAGGGAACGCTCAGGGTCAGGGAGAAGGGCAGCAAAGTAGCCGTGAAGCCTATGCCCGATGAGCTACGGGCGATCCTGCGGACCGCTTACGAGTCTGGTCAGGTCAAGTGTGCGGCCGACGATTACGTGATCCCGAACCGTCGACCAGGCGCTGTTCGTCGGGCGGAGCGCTCCGACAAGGTCATCTGGGAGACCGTGCTTCGAATTGCCAAACGGATCGGCGTACGGGCAACGGTGCATGCTCTCCGCCGAGCGTTCGCGGTGGCCTTCCTGACGAGTCATCCTGGCGCGATTGAGTCGCTCCAGGCGCTGATGAATCACGCCCGGATCGACACGACGCAGGTGTATCTCCGTGCGCTGAACAAATCGAAGGCTATGGAGGCAGTCCGAGACCTTTCCTGGGGCCTCGGGTTTTCGGAGTTAGCAGTAAAGGCGCATACGGGATTCGAACCCGTGCCGCCGCCGTGAGAGGGCGGTGTCCTAGGCCACTAGACGAATGCGCCCGGCTGGAACAAGTTTAACGACCACTCGAAGGAGCTCGCGGGCATGCCAATGCGAAGAGTTGCCGACCGAAAGTGAATCTCGCGCCTAGGTAGTCGGAGGGGGCGGCGGAGGTGGCGGCGGGGGCGCAGCCGGCGTGGCGTGAGGACGCAAATAGAGCTCGTCGTAGAGCAGCGCCGCGATTGCGCCTCCGGCCATCGGGCCGACGTACCAGATCCAGAAGTCCGTCCACGTGTTCGAGATCAGCTCCGGTCCGAACGCACGCGCCGGGTTCATTGCGGCACCCGTGAGCGGGTAGCCCATGAGGCTGTCGGCGACGATGACGAGGCCGATTGCGAGGCCGGCGACGGCGCTGTAGGTACCGCGCGGATCGGCGGTCACCGCGAAGACGACCCAGACGAGGAAGAACGTGAGCAGCGCCTCTACGACGAGGGCGGGCCCGAGGTCGATCGTGTGCCGCGCCGGCGCGCCGAGGTTCGTCGCGTCGCGGTTCGCAGCCGGGAAGATCCAGCGAAGGAGCAGCGTCGCGAGGACGCCGCCGGCGAGCTGCGCGATCCAGTAAGCCAGCCCGAGCAGGACGGAGATCCGTCGCGTGAGCATGAACCCGAAGGTGACGGCCGGGTTGAAGTGGCCACCAGAGATGTGCGCGCCCGCCGACACCAGGACGGCGACGATGAGACCGTAGGCGAGGGCCACCTCGAGCGTGCCCGCGTCGGCCTGTGGACCGACCGCCATGATCGTCCCGACGAGGACGAACACGAGCGCGAACGTGCCGATGAACTCGACGAAAGCGCGGCGCCAGGTCTCCGCCAGGGGCGGGAGCGGACCGAGTGTTGGGGTTCCTGGGAGCCTCATGCGAAGCGGGAGCCTACACAGATTTGGCGTTCGTGCTCAAGATCCTCTGTTTGCGCGTTTCCAGGAAAGGGTGTAAAAGTGACTGGCAGTTGTCCTGCGCTTGCCGCCCGAGGAGGGAGGGTCTGCGGCAAATGAGTCATCCAAGGAGTTCCAGGCTGAAGAAACTGGCGCCGCAAGCGGCGCTGGCGACGGCGATTCTCGCCGGCGCGACGCTCTTCGCTGTGGCGACGACGGCCAGAGGCGCTTCGAACCGTGCGCAGGCCGCCGCCATCGACGTGACCCAGACCTGCGCGCAACGCGTCGAACCCAACTCCCAGATCGAGTTCGAGGTAGTGGTGCAGAACTCGGGCGACGAGGACATGAGGATCGACGCCGTCGACGCCGATGCCGGCACCCCCGAGAACACCAATGACGACATCGTCCTCACGACGCACACCGGGGACCTAGACGGCGACAATCTGCTCGACCCGACCGAGGAGTGGACCTACCCCAGTTCGTACACCGCACCGACGGAGGACGTCACGAACATCGCCGGCGTCGACGCGACCTCGGTCCCCGGCGGGACGAACGTCAGCGACATCGCACCGTGCGAGACCGACGTCGTCCAACAGGCGGTTCCAGGCGTCATCGTCGGCGTCCGACCGGTGAGAGGGAAGGTCCTCATCAAGAAGGCCGGAACGAACACGTTCATCGAGCTGGACGGCCAAACCGAGATCCCGGTCGGCTCACAGGTGAACACGCTCAACGGGACGATTCGCCTGACTGCGGGCCTCGGTGGCGGCCAGACGAACTCGGCCGACTTCTACCAGGGCATCTTCACGATCCTTCAGAGAAAGGCGCGCGGATCGTTCACGACTCTGCGGCTCGACGGCGGGAGCTTCCGCAACTGTGGCCGCGCGGGGAGGGCCCTCAGCATCGAAGCGAAGAGCAAGAGGCCGGTGCGGAAGCTGTGGGGCAGCGGCAAGGGCAAGTTCACGACCCGAGGCCGGTACAGCTCGGCGACCGTGCGCGGGACGAAGTGGCTGACACAGGACCGTTGCGACGGGACGTTGACCCGCGTGCTTCAGGGCATCGTCCGGGTCCGCGACTTCCGCGCGCGGAAGAACGTCACCATTCGTGCCGGGCGCAGCTACCTGGCGCGCGCGCCGGGCGCCTAGGCCCTCTCGCGGGCCCTAACCTCTGCTTCGCGGGCATCGAAGGCTTCTGAGTTCGCCGCCTCGACGGACCAGATCTTCACCTTCTCCTGTCGCCCGCGCACCTCGAACTCGTCCACGAAAACGAGGTCATCGACCTCCACGATCAGCGCCTCCCGGGTCGAGTCGGCCATGTAGAAGAGATACGCCTGCCCTTTGGTCATCCCCTGGAGGCGCGAGGCCGTGTTCGTTGCGTCTCCGATGACCGTGTACTCCAAGCGTCTTTCCGAGCCCACGTTCCCCGACATGAATGGGCCGGTGTTCACGCCGATGCCCATCTTGAAGCCCTCGCCGAGCTCTTGCTCGCGTAGCCAGGCGTTGAAGCGGGGAAGCCTTATGAGCAGCATCTCGCGCGCGGTCGAGACAGCGCGGTCGGCATGGTCTTCCTGCTCGATTGGCGCGCCGAAGACCGCCATGATGCCGTCGCCCTCGTAGGAGACGAGCGTGCCTTCGTGAGCGTGGATCGCGTCGGTCATCTCGCTCAGGTAGAAGTTCACAGCCTGGATTACTCGGTCAGCCGGGAGCGATTCCGAGAAGGTCGTGAAGCCCCGGAGGTCGGTGAACATGATGGAGCCGACCAACGAGACACCGCCTAGTCGCAGGTCCTTGTCGGTGCGTGCCAGCACCTGCTCGACCACGCTCTCCGGCACGAAGCGCGAAAAGACGTCGCGCACGCGTTCGCGCTCGAACGCCGCGAGCAGGTAATGGGCTCCGAGCGCACCGACCGATGCAAGGAATAGCGAGCCGAACGGGTAGACGAACGAGAGCACGTACCCGTTGTTGAACGCGAGGATGGCGGTCCCGATGTAAATCGCTGCCGCCGACAAGGCGAGGATGAGCGTCCAGAGAAGGTTGAGCCGGAGGCTCGCGAGAGGAGCGAGAAGGCCGAGAAAGATGATCAACCCGAAGTTCAGCCAGCTCGGCACGAACTCGAGCGGTAGGCCGCGGAGGATCGTCGCGATCGCGTTCGCCTGGATCTCCGGGCCGGGCATCTCGTCCGTCCCGAACGAGGTCGGATGGACATCCTGGAGAGAGGGAGCCCACGCCCCGACGACGACGATCTTCCCGCGGAACAGGCCATCCGGGAATCGGTCGAACAGGACGCTCGAGAACGAGACGGACTCGACCGAGCCGGCGGGGCCTTTGAAGTCGATCAGCTTCTCCTCGCCCGAGAAGGGGCGCACCTGTCGTCCGGTGACACGTTCGGCCGCGGCGACGGCGAAGGTCTTGAGCCCGTCCAGCTTGTATTGCGCTCGGCGGATCACACCCCCGGGGTCGCCGGTGTAGTTCCCATTGCCGACGCGCACCCGCGCGTATTCGACGCCTTCCTGGCCGCCCAGGAAGTTCGGCTCGCTGTTCTCGTTTACCTCGGTCGTCGAGAAGACGAGATTGCCGGCATCGCGCGCGGAGTCCATGAACGCGTTGTCCTGGCGAAAGGCGATCGACCCGTCCGGGTTTCTTGAGGGCTCGCTGAACTGGACGTCGTAGGCGATCACCTTGGCGCCTTCCGACTTGAGCTTTCTGATCAGGCGAGCGTGGACGGTGCGGCGGAAAGGCCAGCGCTCGTTTAGCTCGTCGAAGGAGACATCGTCGATCCGGACGACGACGATGTCCGGCGGTGGGTCTTGCTCACCGCGGATCGAGAAGCGCACGTCGACCGTGTCGAGGTCGAGGCCACGGAAGAGGTTCGTCCCGTACGTGATGAGCCCAAGCCCGGTGACGGCGAGCCCGACGCCGAGGAAGAGCGCCAAACGCAGGCGGGCGCCACTACGGCGGGTCTGGTCTGGCATGGACGCAACTCTGTACGAGAACGAGGTCCTCGTACAAGCCGCAAGGTGCCGAGCCGCTTGGAGCTAGCGCCGGGGCAGGTTGGGGAAGCCCCAAACCAAAACGAGCACGCTCACGACAATGAGCACGGTACCGAGTGTGGTGGCAGTCATCGCTGTCATAGATGCCGTTCCCGGGCGTTCCTTACGGAAACGTGCTCTCACTATCGGCTCGGGTAGGGGGCTCGGCGCCCCCCGAACGGGGGGGTTCGCGAAACCGGCCGCGCCGAGCCGCGTGCTCGTGTGCGGCTCGGACTGGCATGCGGAAACGAAAAAACCCGCGGCGTGCACGCGGGTTTTCACAGGCTGCGGGGCTAGGATTCGAACCTAGACTACCCGGTCCAGAGCCGGGCGTCCTACCATTAGACGACCCCGCAACGAGGCCAGATTCTAGCGGGCGATCGCGTATTTCACCTGCGCGTGGCCGTAGACGTTCATGACTCCGACGAACGTCATGCCGCATTTCTCCATGACATGTCGCGACGCGCGGTTGGTTGGGAGCGTCACCGCGACGATGCGCTCGAGGCGGAGCTCCCCGAGCCCGAACTCGATCGACGCGCGGGCGGCCTCGGTCGCGTAGCCGTTGCCCCAGTGCTTCCGGAGGAACCGGTAGCCGACCTCGATCTCCGGCCCGTCGGCGAGATGGGTCGGGCCCGTCACCCCGATCATCTCGCGCGTCGCACGCAGCTCGACTGCCCAGAGGCCGAACCCATGCTCCTCGTGGTGGGCGATGTGCTTGGCGAGGTTCTCCCTGGCGTCGTCGGGTGTCGAGCTGGGCGCGCCGAACCAGGCCTCCTCGGCGTCGCGCGAGATCGCACACCACGCGTCGAGATCCTCGATCCTCGCCGGCCGCAGTCGCAGCCGCTCGGTGGCGAGCGGCAGAGGCATTCGAGCCTAGGCCACCTCTGCCCAGTCCCCGTAGAGGGATTTGTAGAGGCCCTGGCGAGCCATCAACTCGTCATGGGTTCCCTGCTCGACGACCTGTCCGTGCTCGAGGACGACGATCAGGTCGGCGTCGCGGATCGTCGAGAGCCGGTGTGCGATCACGAACGCCGTCCGGTCCGCGAGGAGCGTTCGGAGCGCGCTCTCGATCCGCCGCTCGGTGCCGATGTCCACCGAGGAGGTCGCCTCGTCGAGGATGAGGATCCGGGGATCGGCGAGCAGCGCGCGGGCGAACGCGACGAGCTGGCGCTGGCCGAGCGAGAGTCTCGTTCCACGCTCCTGGAGGTTCGTCTCGTAGCCGTCTTCGAGTGCCAGGATGAAGTCGTGCCCGCCGACCGCCTTCGCGGCGGCAGCCACGTCGGCTGGATCGGCATCAGGCCGTCCGAACGCGATGTTGTCGTGGACGGTGCCGGCGAACAGGAAGCCCTCCTGCGGCACGACCCCGAGCTGACGCCGCAGCGACGACTGCGACACGTCACGGAGGTCGACGCCGTCGATCGTGATTCGGCCCTCGACGGGGTCGTAAAAGCGGGCGAGGAGCTTGGCGATCGTGGACTTTCCGGCGCCGGTGTGGCCGACCAAGGCGACGGTCGTCCCCGCGGGAACGTCGAGATCGATTCCGTGCAGCACCTCCGGCCCCGTCGCATAGCCGAAGCGAACGCCCTCGAAGTGGACGTCACCCTTGATCCTGTCGAGGTCGCGCGCGTCCGTCTTGTCCCGGACCTCGGGCTCCTCGTCCATCACGTCCATGATCTTGTCGAGCGCGGCCACGGCTGCGAGGAACGTGTTGTAGAGCTGCGAGAGCTGCTGGACCGGGTCGAAGAAGTTCGACAGGTAGAGGACGAACGCGAAAAGCGTGCCCTGGGACAAGCTGCCGTCGAAGACGAGGTACCCGCCGTACCCGAGGACGATCGCCGTCGCGAGCGCCGAGAGAAAGTCGACGAACGGGAAGTAGAGGCCGTTCAGGACGACCGTCTGCTGGTTTGCCTGCCGGTAGTGGGCGTTGACCTCCTCGAAGTGGCGCTGGTTCGCCCCTTCGCGCCGGAATGCCTGGACGACGCGCATGCCGCCGATGTCCTCGGCGAGCGTCGCGGTGACGAGCCCGAGCCGATCGCGAACCGCCCGGTAGGCGCGCGCGGAGCGCACGCGGAAGATCGCGGTCGCAAGGAACATCAGCGGCATCACCGTCAGCGTCGCGAGCGCGAGCCGCCAGTCGAGGACGAAGAGGATGATCGACGTGCCGAGGAGAAAGAGCGTGCTCTGGATGAGCGTCGTCACGCCGTCGGTGACGAGCTGGTCGAGCGCGTCGACGTCGTTCGTCAGCCTGCTGATGATGACTCCCGCGCGATTGCGCTCGTAGTAGCCCAGCGAGAGCTTCTGCAGGTGCCGGAAAAGCGTGTTGCGAAGGTCGGCCAGGATGCGCTCTCCCGTCCAGCCCGTGAAGTACGTCTGGGCTGCGCTTGTCAGGAGGTTCAACACGCCGGCTAGGGCGAACAGGCCGACGATGATCGTCAACGCGTGTACGTCTTTCTCGCGAATGCCGTCGTCGATGACGAGCTTCGCCAGGTACGGCGGCGCGAGCGCGGTCAACGTTGCGGCGATGAGCGCCACAAACGCGAACAGGGTCTGGCGCTTGTAGGGCGCCGCCAGCCGGGCGAGGGTCGAGACGCGCCGGACCGTGCGTTGCCACGACCAGTCCTCGACTTTCGCGTCGCGGCGCTGGGTGAGATGCCCTCCCGGTTGCCAGACCTTCATCCGGCTCGCGCCTCCACTCTCTCGGCGAATTCGCGCTCCAGGAGGCCGTGCTCGTGGATGTCGCGGTAAACCGGGTTCGTCTGGAGCAGCTCCTCGTCCGTGCCCCGCCCGACGATTCGACCGCCGTCGAGCACGACGAGCTCGTCCGCGAGCGAGATCGTCGAGAGCCGGTGGGCGATGATGATCGTCGTCCGCCCCTTCATCGCCTCGCGCAGCCCCAGGCGGATGCGCGCCTCGGTCGTCGCGTCGACCGATGCGGTTGCGTCGTCGAGGATCAGGATGCGTGGCTCCATGATCAGCGCGCGCGCAATGGCGAGCCGCTGGCGCTGGCCGCCAGAAAGTGTGATCCCGCGCTCGCCGATGACCGTGTCGTAGCCGTCGGGTAGCTCGTCGATGAACTCGTGCGCCTGCGCGAGCGTCGCGGCTCGGACGACATCCTCGTCGGTCGCGTCCGGCCGGCCGAATCCGATGTTCTCGCGAACCGTCGCCGAGAAGAGGAAGGGGTCCTGCGAGACGATGCCGATCTCGCGCCGCAGCGACTGTAGCTTGACGTCGCGCACGTCGACTCCGTCGATCGTGATCCGGCCCTCGGTCGCGTCGTAGAAGCGCGGGACCAGTGAGGCGAGTGTCGTCTTTCCGGAGCCCGTATGCCCGATCAGCGCGACCGTCCGCCCAGGCTCGAGCTCCAGGTCGACGTCCTGGAGGACTCGGCGGCCCGGTGCGTACTCGAACGAGACGTGCTCGTACCGCACGCGGCCTTCGCCGGGTGGCATGTCGCGCGCGTCCGGCTTGTCGGAGATCTCCTCCGGCTCGTCCATCACCTCGAAGATCCGCTCGCCCGACGCCGTGGCGCGCTGCGACTGCCCGATCCACATGCCGAGCATCCGGAGGGGCATGACGAGCATGACGACGAGGATGTTGAAGAAGAGAAACGGCTGCAGGCCCAACGTGCCTTGCGCGACCATCCGGCCGCCGACCAACAGCACGCCGGCCTGCATGATGAGCGGCAGGAAAGAGAGCAACGGGACGTAGAGCGCGCGTTGTTTGTTTGCGTCGATGCTGCGCTCGAAGACGCGCTCGGAGCGCTCGGAGAACTTCTGGAGCTCGTTCTGCTCCTGCGCGAACGACTTGACGACGTGAACGCCGACGATGTTCTCCTCTGCGACCGTTGCGACGTCGGCCATCTTCTGCTGGACGTCGCGCAACACGGGGTGGCTGACGCTCGAATAGCGGTAGGCGAAGACGACGATCAGCGGAGTGACGGCCGTTGCGACCAGGGCGAGGCGAAGGTTGACCGCGAACATGACGGCGGTCGCCCCGATGACCATGAGCACGTTCTGGAAGAAGAAGATCAGGCCGTAGCCGAGGAAGAACCGGACCGTCTGCAGGTCGATGGTGGCGCGCGACAGGAGCTGCCCGGTCTGGTGCCGGTCGTAGAAGCCGAACGAGAGCCTTAGGAGCTTCGCGTACAGCGCATTGCGCATGTCGAACTCGACTCCCAGCGCCTGCCGACCCGAGATCAGCCGCCGGCCCGCCATGAAAATGGCGCGCGCGGCTCCGACTGCGAGCACGAGCGCGGCGACGGTGTAGAGGGCGCGGCGGCTCTCGGCGTCGATCGCCTTGTCGAGCCCGCTCGCGGTGAGGTAGGCGATCACGATCGCTGCGCCCTGTGAGGCCACCGCGAGCACGATCGAGACGGCCAGCGACCACTTGTACGGCTTGAGAAAGCCGAGCAGCCGGACAAATGTCTGGCGATAGGGCGGTGGCGTTGCCATCGCCGAAATCTAGCCGCCGCTACTTGCCCTGCGGGCTTCCGCGCTGGGAAACTTGGGCCGATGGAACCTGGATTCGACCGCGAGGCCGCCTTCGACGAGGATTACCTCTACTTCTACGAGGAGCTCCTGACACCCGAGCTGACCGCGGCGGAGGTGGACTTGATCTGGAAGCTGCTCGAGCTCGAGCCGGGGCTCGAGCTCCTCGACCTTGCGTGCGGACACGGGCGGATCGCGAATCCCCTGGCCGAACGCGGCGTCCGTGTGACCGGGCTCGACGCGACGCCGTTGTTCCTGGAGCTCGCACGAGCAGACGCCGCGGACCGAGGCGTCGAGGTCGAGTACGTCGAAGGGGACATGCGCTCGATTCCGTGGCCGGGGCGATTCGACCGCGTGTTGAACTGGTTCACGTCGTTCGGCTACTTCGGCGACGACGACAACAGGCGCGTGCTGGCGCAGGCGTTCGAGGCGCTCAAGCCCGGGGGTCTGCTCGCGGTGGAGGTGAACCACCGCGACGCGCTGCTGCCCCGCTACCTGGAAGAGACCGTGCTGGAAAAGGGTGACGACCGGATGATCGACCGCCATCGGTTCGATCTGCAGACGAGTCGCAGCTACGACCAGCGAACGACCATCCGCGGTGGCAAGAAGCGCACGTTCGAGTTCTCCGTGCGAATGCTCACCGCGGCCGAGCTCCGCGACTGGATGCTCGACGCGGGGTTCAGCGAGGCCCGAGCGTTCGGGGAGGACGGCGAGCCGCTGACGCTCGAGCACCGCCGGATGACCGTCGTCGGCCGCAAGTGATCGTCACGCTTCCGGCACGATCACGTCACCCATCCGTGACGATTTCCTCACTAGGCTGAAAAGCGGGGAGGAGGCTGGCTGTACCTTCCTAAGCCCTGTCCAGGCCCGCAAGCTCGCGATTGACGAGGGCGACCGCGCGCTCGAGCCGCGCCTGGTTCGCGGGGGCGTTCAGCCAGCGGCTGACACCCGACGGGTGGGGAAGCGGAACGGCGGTCGCGTCTCCGTACGAGAAGCGCTCGCCGATCGAGGCATCGAGGCTCGAAACACCGAGGAGGCGACGGATCGCGAGCCCGCCGACCGGGACGATCAGTGTCGGCCGGAGCAGCTTCAGCTCCCACTCGCGCCAGAACGCACAGAGCTCCTGCTCGCGCGCGGTCGGCGTCCGGTCGCCGCCGCCTCCAGGTGCACGCCCCGGGTAGCAGCGGGTCACGGACGCGCAGTAGAACGTCGCGTAGAAGACGTCTTCCTCGAGCCGCAGCCAACGCCGTAGCGTCTGTCCTGCACGACCACGCCAGGGTCGACGTTCCTCGCCCTCGACCACTCCGGGCGCCTGGCCGAGCAAATATGCGCGCCGGCCCTCGTGGCCTTCGAACACCGGCAGCGACTCAATCGGGTATCCGGCCTCGGCGCACGCCCGACAGACGTCGTTGTCACGCTGGAGCGAGGCGAGCGAGCGGTAAGACGACCGGCGTCGCGTCAAGCGGGCGAGCGCACGACGACGAACCAGTGCCCTTCGAAGAGAATCTCGCCCCCTCCGAGCTCCTCGGCGAGCACGCTGCCGGTGAAATAGCGCTTAAAAACCTCCCACCGAGAGCCATCCTTGAGCATCCGCTCCTGCATGCTCTCGGCCGGGGAGTCGGTCCTCACGGCCGAATCGACAACGACAAGCTCAGGCGCCACTCGTCTTGCCTCGGCGACGAACTGCTTCCGGTCGTCGTCTTCGAGATGCCCGTAGAAGTGACCGGTGAACACACGGTCAAATGAGTTATCTGAGAAAGGAAGCTCGAGTGCCTCGCCCCTGACGAACTCTCCCCGTGGCTCTCTCTTTTGCGAGATCTCAAGCATGCTCTCGCTTGCGTCGAGCCCGACGATCTCACCCCGTAGATGTCGCGTGAGAAAGCCGGTGCCGCACGCAACGTCGAGCGTGCGCTTGGCTGGTAGCGACTCGACCGTGTGGATCAGCGCGGAAGTCTCGTCCGGATGCTCCTCCTCGTGCCAGTGCCACCAGTCGTCGTATTCCGGCGCCCGCGCGTCGTAGTACGCCTTCACGCTCCTAGAGTACGCACGTGAGGCTGCCACTCGAATCGGTGCCGAACTTCTCGGAGGGACGCGACGCTGCCACGATCGACGCCCTGGCGGCGGCACTGGAAAGGCATGCCAAGCTGCTCGACGTCCACGCCGACGCCGACCACAACCGCTCGGTCTTCACGCTCGTCGGCGAGGAGGACGAGCTCATCGACGCCCTGCTGGCCGGCATCGCGTGCGCGCGCGAGCGCATCGATCTCCGTGCCCACGAAGGAGCTCATCCCAGGATCGGCGCGGCCGACGTCGTCCCCTTGGTCCCGATCGTGCCCGATGACATGCCACGTGCTCGCGAGGCCGCCCGCGAGCTCGCGCGCCGCATCGGTGAGGAGATCGGATTGCCGGTCTTCCTCTACGGGGAGCTCTCGCCGGGCCTCGGCCCGGCCTACTTCCGGAAGGGCGGCCCCGTCGAGCTCCAGAGCCGCATCGACGCAGGCGAGCTCGAGCCCGATTACGGCCCGAATCGACTCGACGAGCGCGCCGGTGGAGTTCTCGTCGGAGCGCGGCGGCCGCTCATCGCCTTCAACGTCAACCTCCGCGGCGAGCTCGAGGTGGCGCAGGCCGTCGCCGCAGTCGTCCGCGAGGCCGGCGGCGGTTTTCCGGGCGTTCGCGCGCTCGGGCTCGACCTTCCGGGCGCAGGCGGCCTCGTCCAGGTGAGCATGAACGTCGAGGACTGGGAGGCGTCTGCGTTGCACGAGATCGTCGCTCGGATCGAGGAGGAGGCGCGCGCGCACGATGCCGAAGTGGTTGGCTCGGAGCTCGTGGGGCTGATGCCCGCGGGCGCGGCCGCGGCCGCCGCGGGCGCGATGCTCAGGATCAACGGGTTCGACTCGTCCCGAGTGCTCGAGCTGCGCCTGCTCGACCGCTGAGCGTCAAGGCTAGACTGGCCACTCGATGTCCCGGACGACTGTGGTCCGCCTGACAGGTGAGGACCTCACCACCGCCGACGTCTGGGAGGTCGCGGTGGCGGGTGCCGCCGCCGAACTGGACGACTCCGCCCGCGAGAAGATGGCGGCCGCGCGCGAGGTCGTCGACCGGGCCGTTGCCGCCGAAGGGCCGACCTACGGCGTGACGACGGGATTCGGGCGGTTCGTCTCGACGCGCGTGCCCGGTGAGCTGGCCGAGGAGCTCCAGCTACGCCTGCTGCGCAGCCACGCATGCGGCGTCGGCGAGCCGTATCCCGACGAGATCGTCCGCGCGGCGCTGCTCATGCGCGCCAACACGCTTGCGAAGGGGTACTCCGGAACTCGCCCGGAGGTCGCCGAACGGCTGCTCGACTGTCTCGCACAGGGGGTTCTTCCCGAGGTGCCGAGCCGAGGCTCGGTCGGCGCCAGCGGCGACCTCGCTCCGCTGGCCCATCTCGCATTGCCTCTCGTAGGCGAGGGACGCGCGCGCGTGGACGGGGAGCTTCTCTCGGGCGCCGACGCGCTCGCGCGAGCGGGGCTCGAGCCGCTTCGCCTGCAGGCGAAGGAAGGGCTCTCGCTCGTGAACGGGACGCAGTTCATGGGCGCCTTCGCCGCGCTGGGAGTCGTGCGCGCCCGGCGGCTTGCGAAGGCCGCCGACATCGCCTGCGCCCTCTCGCTCGAGGGGCTCCAGGGCTCTCGCGACAGCTTCCTGCCCCAGATCCACGAGCTACGGCCTTTGCGCGGCCAGGCGTCCTCTGCGGCGAACGTCCTGACGCTGCTCGAGGGGTCGGCAATCATCGAGGCGCATCGCTGGTGCGACCGCGTCCAGGATGCGTACTCGCTGCGGTGCGCCGCTCAGGTGCACGGCGCCTCGCGCGACCTCCTCGACTACGTCGAGTACACGGCCGGTACCGAGCTCAACGCAGCAACCGACAACCCGCTTGTCTTCAGCAAGGACGGGACGCTCCTCTCCAACGGGAACTTCCACGGGCAGCCGCTGGGGTTCGCGCTCGACGCGCTGGCGATGGCCGTCAGCGAGCTGGGGAGCATCTCCGAGCGCCGCACCGAGCGCCTGGTCAACCCGGCTCTCTCCGAGGGGCTGCCCGCCTTCCTCGCAGCCGACGGCGGCCTCAACTCCGGGTTCATGATCCCGCAGTACGTCGCCGCCGCGCTCGTCAGCGAGAACAAGGCGCTCTGCCATCCGGCGAGCGTCGACTCGATCCCGACGAGCGCGGGGCAGGAAGATCACGTGTCCATGGGCAACGCTTCCGGGCTGAAGGCGTGGCAGGTGCTCGCGAACGCCGAGTGCGTCGTCGCGATCGAGCTCCTGGCCGGCGCGCAGGCGGTCGAGCTCCACGCTCCTCTCGCGCCTGGCATCGGAGGGCGCGCCGCCCGCGGCTTCGTGCGCCGGCTGTCACCGCGTCTTCGCGACGACCGGTCGTTGACGGACGACATCGAGGCCGTGGCTTCGGCGATTCGCGACGGATCTGCGGTGGCCGCGGTCGAGGCAGAGGGAGGCGCGCTGCGATGAAGCTGGAGCCGGGAGTTCTGCCAAAGAAGCCCTATCGCGACAGCGCGCTCCTCTACGCGGGGTTCGCCGTCGCCTTCATCGTCATCGTGTTCGCGACGGACGGAGACATGCTTGTGGCCGTCCCGGTGGCCGTCGCCTGCTTCCTGATTGCGACGGCATACAGCTGGTGGCGCATTCGGCAGCGGCTCGAGGCGGAAGAGCAGGACTCGTGACGGCGGTCGACACGCTCGCCCGAGCCGTCGAGGCGCTCTGCGGGGATCTCTCGTCGATCAGCGCTCCGCGGGGAACGGAGCTGAATGCTCGCTCCTGGTCGACGGAGGCACCGCTGCGAATGCTCCTGAACAACCTCGATCCGGAGGTGGCCGAGCGTCCTGAGGACCTGGTCGTCTACGGCGGATCCGGCAAGGCTGCCCGTAACCACGACGCGCTGCGGGCGATCGTTCGCTCGCTGCTCACGCTGGGCGAAGACGAGACGCTCCTCGTCCAGAGCGGCAAGCCGGTCGGAGTCCTGCGCACCCATCCGGGGGCGCCGCGCGTCCTGATCGCCAATTCGCTGCTCGTCCCGCGCTGGGCGACCTGGGACGAGTTTCGGCGGCTCGAAGCGCTGGGGCTGACCATGTTCGGCCAGATGACCGCTGGTAGCTGGATCTACATCGGCACGCAGGGAATCCTCCAGGGCACCTACCAGACCTTCGCCGCGGCGGGCGAGCAGCATTTCGGGTCGGCCGACCTCGCAGGAAGGACGATCCTCACCGCCGGGCTCGGAGGCATGGGTGGGGCACAACCCCTCGCGGCGACGATGTCCGGCGCGGCGATCCTCTGCGTGGAAGTCGATCCCAGCCGTATCCAGCGGCGTCTCGAGACGGGATATCTCGATCAAGCAAGCGAGTCGCTCGACGAGGCGCTCGGACTCGTGCGGGACGCGGCCGCGGACCGCAGGCCACTCTCGGTCGGCCTCGTTGGCAATGCCGCCGAAGTCGTGCCCGAGCTGGCCGGGCGCCGGGAGACCTTCGATCTCGTCACCGACCAGACCGCCGCGCACGACCCGCTGACCGGATACATCCCCGCGGGGATGTCGCTCGAGGAGGCTGCCGAGCTGCGCGCGAGCGACCCGGACGAGTACTTGCGGCGTGCTCGGGCGTCGATCGGCCGCCACGTCGAAGGGCTGCTCGATCTCGTCCGATCCGGAAGCTATGTTTTCGATTATGGCAACAATCTTCGTGGGGAGGCCTATGAGGCCGGAGTAGAGGACGCGTTCACATACCCGGGCTTCGTCCCGGCCTATATCCGACCGCTCTTCTGCCGCGGAATCGGCCCGTTTCGGTGGGCGGCGCTCTCGGGTGACGAGCGCGATATCGCCGTGATCGACTCGGCGTTGAAGGAGCTGTTTCCGGACGACACGCTTCTTCAGCGTTGGCTCGAGCTTGCACCGGCGCACGTCCAGTTCCAGGGCCTGCCTGCTCGGATCTGCTGGCTCGGCCTGGGCGACCGGGCGCGGGCGGGGCTTGCGATCAACGAGCTCGTTCGCTCGGGAGAGGTGCGCGCTCCGGTCGCGATCGGGCGCGACCATCTCGATTCGGGCTCCGTTGCCTCGCCCTACCGCGAGACCGAGGCGATGCGCGACGGCTCCGACGCGATCGCGGACTGGCCGATCCTGAACGCGCTGGTCAACGTCGCCGCGGGTGCGACGTGGGTCAGCGTTCATCACGGCGGCGGGGTCGGCATCGGCAACTCGATCCACGCGGGCATGGTCGTCGTCGCCGACGGCACCGACGAGATGGCCGAGCGGCTCGAGCGCGTGCTGACGACCGATCCCGGTCTCGGAGTGCTCCGCCACCTCGACGCGGGCTATGAGGAGGCGGCCGACGCTGCCGCGCAACATGGGCTCGAGCCGCCGATGCCGCCGCCCGGCGCCGAGTGAGCCCGCCCGGCCCGCTGGCGCGGCTGCTCGTCCGGAACCTGGCTCAGGTCGTCAGCTCCGTAGGGGGCGACGCGCCGCTGCGCGGTCACGCGCTGGGCGAGGTCGAGGTCGTCGAGGACGCGTATCTGCTCTGCGAGGAGGGCCGGGTTGCGGCCCTCGGCAGGATGCGCGACCTCCAGCCCCTCGAAGGCGACGTCCGCGAGCTCGACGGCCGTGGTCTCTGTGCGCTGCCCGGGCTCGTCGACTGTCACACGCACGCGTGCTTCGCGGGCGACCGTGTCCGGGAGTTCGAGTTGCGGGCGACCGGGGCGAGCTACGAGGAGCTCCACGCCGCGGGCGGAGGGATCCTCGCAACTGTCGAGGCGACCCGGGCGGCGGGAGAGGACGGGCTTCGAGCTGCGGTGCGCCGGCACCGCGACTGGATGCTCCTGGCGGGCACGACGACCTTCGAGTCCAAGTCGGGCTACGGCCTCGATCGCGACACCGAGCTCGCGTCGCTCCGTGCAATCGTCACCGAGGGCGGCGTCCCGACGTGGCTCGGCGCGCACGCGGTCCCGCCCGAGTTCGACGACGCCGATGCCTATCTCGACTTCGCGCTCGCCGATGTCCTGCCGGAGGCCGCGCGCACCGCCGAGGCGGCCGACGTCTTCCTCGAGCGCGGCGCCTTCACCGCCGGGCAGGCGCGGCGCTATCTGGCGGCTTGCAGCGAGGCGGGCCTCGCGCTACGGCTGCACGGTGACCAGTTCACCGAGGCGGGCGCCGTCGCGCTCGCGGTCGAGCTCCGCGCGAGGTCGGTCGACCACCTCGAGGCCACCGGCACCGAAGGGGTCCGCACACTCGCCGAGAGCGAGGTCGTCGGAGTGCTGCTCCCCATGAGCGCGCTCTTTCTCGGGCGGCCGATGCCGCCGGCGAGGGCGCTCATCGACGCGGGCGCGGCGGTGGCGCTCGCGACCGACTTCAACCCCGGGAGCGCCTTCTGCGAGAGCCTTCCGCTTGTCTGCTCCCTCGCGTGCACGCAACTCCGGCTCTCCCCGGCGGAGGCGCTGGGCGCCTGCACGGTGAATGCGGCCCACGTCCTCGGGCGCGCGGATCGAATCGGCAGGCTCGCGCCCGGATACCAGGCGGACGTGCTTCTTCTCGACGCGCCCGACTGGCGCTACCTCGCCTACCACGTCGGCGGCCAGGTCGTGAAGACTGTTCTCCGCGAGGGGCGGGTCGCTTAGGCTAGTCGCATGCCCTCTCGAAAGCAGCGGCGCCGGCGCGCAAAGGATCGTCGCCATGAGTACGAGTACGTCTACGTGGACGAGGAGGGGCGCGAGGTGGAGGCGGCCGAGGCCGCTGAGGAGCAGAAGCGCAGCGAGAAGCGCAACGGGCAGCGGCCGGCGCCGAGGACCCGCGCGGGTCGAGCAGTCGAGCCCGCGTCCTGGAAGCGTGTCGGCAGGCGCGCCCTCATCTTCGCGCCGCTCATGTTCATCACCATCCGCCTCCTCGAGGGAGGCGAGCCGATCGCCACCAGCATCGTGCGCACGGCTGTCCTTCTCGCGCTCTTTCTGCCGTTCAGCTACGTGATGGACTCGATGCTCTACCGGGCCCACGTGCGGCGAACCGGAGCAGCTCCCAAAGCACCTAAGCGTTAGGAGGGTTTGCCCGAGGGCGGTGCGCTGCCCCGGTAGTGGCCCTCGCCGGGCCACGGCGCGAGGAGGAGCAGGATCTTGGCGCCGGATTCGCTCGCGACGACGTGCCGCTCGTCGGGCTCGAATTTCACGAGCGTCCCGGTGCCGGCCTCGAGGGTCTCGCCGCCCGCTTCGATCCGCACCGTCCCGTCGACGACGACCAGGAACGCGTGCTCCTTCACCTGGTGATCACCCAGCTCCTGGCCCGGATTGAGGCCGATCAGGACGGCGCGCGCCTCCTCCGACGAGTGGAGGACGACAGGCGAGCGGCTCCCGTCGGGGGTCTCGATCTCGGGCAGCCGCCAGCTCCGCATGCGGCGATCCTATCCGGCCCGGAGAGCCGTGGAGGACGCCGTTAGACTCGGCCCATGAGCCTCGCCGTCGACCGGTATGAACTCGGCCCGGCGGGGACGAATTGCTACGTCGTGCGCCGGGAGCCCGGGGCTGCCGAGGGTGTCGTCATCGACCCGGGCGCCGACGTGGCAGAGCTCCCGTCGGAATGCGCGGCGATCCTGATCACGCACTCGCACTGGGACCACCTCGGCGGGGTCGCCGACCTGGCCGAGCGCACCGGGGCGAAGGTCTACATGCCCCGCCTGGAGGCGCCCGTTCTCGCACACCCGGCCGACTGGTTCCCCGAGGTACCGTTGCGGCCGTACGTGGCCGACGTCCTCCTCGACGGAGGCGAGAGGCTCGAGCTCGCCGGGCTCTCCTTCGAGACGCTGAACGTCCCGGGCCACTCGCCCGGCCACGTTGCCTTCCACGCGGACGGCGCGCTTTTCTCCGGCGACGTCCTCTTCGCGGGCGGGGTCGGCCGGACCGACATCCCGTTCAGCGACTGGGACACGCTCTTCGGGTCGATCCAGGCGCTGGTGGAGCGCTTCCCGCCGGAGACCGTGGTCTATCCCGGCCACGGCCCGGAGACGACGCTCGGCGTCGAGCTCGCCCGCAACCCGTTCCTCGCCGAGCTGCGCGCCTCGTGAAGTTCGAGGCGCCCAGAGGCACCCACGACGTCCTCCCCGCCCAGCAGCCCCTCTGGGAGTTGGTGATCGGAGAGGCGGAAGCGCTCTGCTCGCGCTACGGGTACAGGCGGATCACGACTCCGCTCTTCGAGGACACGCGCCTCTTCGCTCGCACCTCCGGCGAGGGCTCGGACATCGTCCAGAAGGAGATGTACACGTTCACCGACCGCAGCGACCGCTCGCTGACGCTGCGCCCGGAGGGGACGGCCCCGGTCGCGCGCGCGTACATCCAGCACGGCCTCCACCGCGAGCCGCAGCCGGTGAAGACGTACTTCATCGGGCCGATGTATCGCTACGCCGCGCCGCAGCGGGGGAAGTTCCGGGAGTTCTGGCAGTTCAACGTCGAGGCGATGGGCTCCGACGACCCGGCGCTCGACGTAGAGGTGATCCAGCTCTTCGACGAGTTCCTGCGGCGGCTTGAGATCCGCGGCTTCTGGCTCGAGCTGAACTCGATCGGGGACCGAAACTGCCGCCCCGCCTACCTCGAGCAGTTGAGCGCGTGGCTCGACGAGCATGCCGGTGAGCTCGACGAGGAGACACGGGCGAAACGGGAGACGAGCCCGTTGCGCGTCTTCGACAACCTCTCGCAGAAGCCGGAGGCCGTCCAGGGCGTGCTCGCCGGGGCGCCGAAGATCGGCGAGTCGCTCTGCGAGGCGTGCCAGGCCCACTTCGACGCCGTCCGCCGCTACCTCGACGCCTACGGGGTCGCGTACCGGCTGACGCCGACGCTCGTCCGCGGCCTCGACTACTACACGCGCACGACCTTCGAGTTCATGGGCGAGGCGCTGGGGGCGCAGTCGTCGCTCTGCGGCGGCGGGCGCTACGACTACCTGATCGAGGAGATCGGAGGCCCCCCGACCCCCGGGGTCGGCTTCGCCAGCGGGATCGAACGGCTCGTGCTCTCGCTGACCGAACAGGGCGCGGAGGGGGCTCCCCCGGAGATCGACGTCTTCTTCGCGGTCGAGGACGGCGCCGTGCGCGCCGACGTGCTCGCGGCGATGGGCGAGCTCAGGCGTTCGGGACGCGCGGCCGAGACCGACTATGCCGGACGTTCGCTCAAGGGCCAGCTCACCCAGGCCGGGCGGCTCGGCGCGCGCGCGACCGTCATCGCACGCGGCGACGGCGTGACTGTGCGGCGTGGGGGAGCGCAGGACGAGGAGTTCGCATCGCTCGCGGAAGCGGTGGAGAGCCTGTGAGCTGGCGCGACCTCGGAGCCGGAGAGTTGCGCCCCGAGCACGTGGGCGAACGCCGCACGCTCGCGGGCTGGGTCGCGAAGCGCCGCGACCACGGCGGGCTCGTCTTCATCGACCTCCGAGACTCGACAGGCGTCGGCCAGCTCGTGGTCAACCCCGAGCGCTCGCCCGAGGCGGCGGCCGCAGCGCACGACATCCGCAACGAGTTCGTCCTCCAGGCCGAGGGCGAGGTTGCCGCGCGCACGCCCGAAAACGTCAACCCCGGCCTGCCGACGGGCGAGGTCGAGCTTCAGGTCGACAAGCTCGAGATCATCTCCCGCAGCCCCCCGCTCCCGTTTCAGCTCGACGAGGAGAACGTCGACGAGACGCTGCGGATCCGCTACCGGTGGCTCGACCTCCGCCGCGAGCGGCTGCAGCGCAACCTCCGGCTCCGTGCGCAGGCCGTCTCGATCATCCGGCGCGAGATGGAGGCGGCCGGGTTCGTCGATCTCGAGACGCCGATCATGGCGAAGCCGACGCCGGAAGGCGCACGCGACTTCCTCGTCCCGACCCGCCTCCAGAAGGGCCGCTTCTTCGCGCTTCCTCAGTCACCGCAGATCTACAAGCAGCTGCTGGTCATCGGCGGCTTCGAGCGCTACTACCAGATCGCGCGTTGCTTCCGCGACGAGGATGTCCGGGCCGATCGCGTCCAGGAGCTGACGCAGCTCGACGTCGAGATGGCTTTCCCGGACAGGGAGTACATCTTCGAGCTGATCGAGAAGACGTTCTCGGCCGTCTGGCGCGAGTGCATTGACGCCGACCTGCCGGTCCCGTTTCCGCGCATGCCCTATGCCGAGGCGATGCTCCGCTACGGCTCGGACAAGCCCGATCTCCGATTTGGCCTCGAGATCGAGGATGCGACCAAGGTGACGCGCGGCTCGCAGTTCAAGGTCTTCGGCGATGCGCCGGCCGTGCGCTTCCTGCGCGTGCCGCAGGAATATTCGCGCGCCGATCTCGAGAAGCTCGAGGAGTTCGCGAAGGAGTGGGGGGCGAAGGGGCTCGCCTACATCGTCTACGGCGAGGACGGCGAGCCGCGCTCGCCGATCGCGAAGTTCCTCTCGGAAGAGGAGCTCAAGGTATTTCGCGGCGATTCTGGCACGACTGTTCTTTTCGGCGCCGACCGGCCCGAGGTGGTGGCGCGGGTCCTCGGGGCGGTGCGAGTGCGCCTTGGACACGAGCTCGGCCTCGTCGACACCGGCGTATGGCGACCGGTGTGGATCACGGACTTCCCGATGTTCGACTGGGAGGAGGAGGATCGGCGCTGGAAGGCAAACCACCATCCGTTCACGGCTCCAGCGCCGGAGTCGGAGGAGCTCCTCACGTCGGATCCGGGAGCGGCGGTCGCCCAGGCGTACGACTTCGTCCTTAACGGCACCGAGCTCGGCTCGGGGTCGATCCGAATCCATAGGCCCGAGCTCCAGCAGAAGATCTTCGACGTCCTCGGGATCACGCCGGAAGAACAGCGAGAGCGCTTCGGGTTCCTCCTGGACGCGCTCGGGATGGGAGCGCCGCCGCACGGAGGCATCGCTCCCG
>CAZQAG010000035.1:0-22983 GCA_964591295.1 uncultured Gaiellales bacterium
ACGACCTCCTGGGTGCGATCCAGGCGCTCTTCCAGCTGAGCTATAGCCCCGCAGCAAGCCAAGGTTAGCCGAACAAAGAAGGGGCGCCCACTCAACGCGGGCGCCCCCAATTCAATAGTTCGCTCGACCGTCTACCGCCGGCCGACCACCAGTTTGACCGGGAAGCCGCGGCGCTTGACCGCGCCCGGCCTCGGGTTCTGGCTGAGCACGCGGCCGACTCGCCTCGAGCGAGCGCGGCGCACGCGGCCGACGGAGCACCTGGCCCTGCGGATCCGTGTCTTGGCCACACCGAGCCGCAGCCCGATCACCCTCGGGACCCGGCAGCGCGCCGGTGGTGGCGGTGGTGGTGGTGGTGGAGGAGGAGGTGGAGGAGGTGGCGGAGGAGGTGGCGGAGGAGGTGGCGGTGGCGGAACCGGAGGTGGTGGAGGCGGCGGGGGCGGCGGAACCGGAGGTGGCGGTGGTGGTGGCGGAGGAGGCGGCGGGGGCGGAGGCGGCCCTCCTGAGCCCGCGAGCGGGAACACGTAGGCGCCGCGGCCCCTCGTCCAGGCCGAAAGCGTCGTCGCGCCGCGGTCGATCTGGAGGTCCCAGACCATCGAGTGCGGCATCCCGTTCTCGAACCGGAACCAGGTCGGCGAGGCGACCGTGATGTCGTCGGTGTAGTACACGCCCCAGTCGGTTCCCGCGAAGACCTGCTGCGGAATGTTGTGGTTGACGATGATCGAGTCGACGGGGATGTCGGGCAGGTTGCCGCTCTTGTTGGCCCACGTGAACGTGGCGCAGTTCGCCGTGCACGTCACCTGGAAGACGTGGCCGGGAGTCGCCGGCGTGTTGGCGTCGAACCCGCCCACGGCCGCGTAGCCGGTCGCCAGGCTCGCCGTCGGGGCCGCCGCGTCGAGCGCGATCCCGAGCACCGGGCGGTTCGGCAGAACGGTGTTACCGCCGGTGACGTCCACCCAGTTCGCCTGGGCCTGCGTCCCCGTCCCGAGGTTGAAGCCGATCCAGACGTTGGCGTCGTTCGTGCCGGCGATCGCCTGGCTCGACCACTTCGGCGAGTACTTGACCTGGTTGATGTGGGAGCGGTTCCCGAGCGTCTGCTTGGTCATGTTCTGGTTCGTCGGGTTGTTCGTGACGTACCAGCTCCCGGAGTTCATCGTGGCGTTGCCGCCGGCGATCGTCTCCCAGACCCTGGTCGTCCCGACAACGAGGTGGCCGCAGCCGCCCGGCACACCGGCCGGCGCGCAGTCGTCGCCGCCGGAAATCCCACCGTGGAAGAGGTCGAACGGCATGATGAACGATTTCGTGTCGCCGGCCCAGTTGCCACGGACGTTCCCGTAGCCGCTGCCCCCGCCGCGACAGGTGTTGCTGGCGCTCGTGACGCACCGCGACAGGCCGCCGCTGTTGTTGCCGACGAAATAGCGGCGGCTCTCGCCCGCCGCACTCCCCACGGGGTCGATGCGCGCATAGAAGCCATCGCCGCCGATCGTCATCTGCCACTGCACGGGGCCTGTCGGGTAGCCCGAGAAGCCGGCCACGCTCGGCGCATTGTCCTGCGCTCCGCCCACGGCCGACGGATTCGGCGAGTTCGCGAAGTCACCGCTGATGTCGCCCGAGTAGAACTCGATCGTGTTCAGGCCACCGACCATGTTGATCCAGGTCGGCTCCTCGGTTGCACTGGCGACATCGGCGTTCAGAGTCGAGTAGGCGCCGCCGTCGCTCCCCACCAGCAGGATGCTGGACGAGCCCGGGACGAAGGCGAGGGCGTGCTGGTCGACGTGCACGACATGGCCGCTCGTGCCGCTGTAGCCGCAGGTGAGGTTGTTGAACGAGGTGCCGGTGCGCGTCGCGAACCAGATGTCGTAGGTGTCGACGAAGAGACGGTCGGGATTCCCTGGATCGACGGCGAGGCCCTGGTCGTACCAGTTCTGCGGATAGTCGAAGCCACAGCCGCCCAGCGACGGACCGGCCGAGCCGGCCATGAACGACCAGGTGCTGCCGCCGTTCGCGCTCGCCCAGACGCCGAGCTGACAGCCCGGCGCACCGCCGCAGTTGCCGGCGGTGTTTCCTGCGATCGACTGCACCTGGGCATAGAGGACGTCCGGGTTGCTCGGTGCGACCGCGATGTCGATCCTCCCGAGCTGGTTGCCGGTAGTGGGACTCGTGTACTTGACGCCGCTGCCCGCGTTCATGTTCGCGCCGGTCGTATAGGGGCTCCCGGAGACGGCGTTGCCGTAGACGAACCCGTTCGCGTTCGATGCGATCGAAGTGAAGGTCGGGCACCCGCTGCCGGGCATCGTCGCGCTGTAGAGCCCGTTGGCCCCGTTTTCACCGAGGTCGTACTGGACGGTTGTGGCAAAACCGCGCACGCCGACGGCAGCGAAGATCCGCGTGACTCCGCCGCCCATGTCGATGAGCTCGAGGCCGGTGATGTCCTGCCGCTGGGTCACAAAAGCGTTGGTGAGACAGGGCCCGGTCCAGTTGACACCGCCGTCGTAGGAGATGAAGAAGCCCTTCTTGGTGCCGGCGGCGACCTTGCTGCTCGAGTTCGGGTCGACGCGCACCTTGCCGACTGCGTCGTACTGCGGGAACTCGCCGGGCGGCTGGGTGTAGGCCGGCCCGAATACCTCCGCCCCGAGCACGGTCCAGGTAGCACCGGCGTCGGTCGACTTCAGGATGCCCTGGCTGCCCATCGAGAAGGACCCGTAGTTCAGATCCCCGGTTCCCGCGTAGATCGTGTTGTGGTCGCCGGGGTCGATCGCAAGCGTGTCGATGGCGATCGCGGAGATCAGCGGATCGTCGGTGGTGACGGTCCACGTCGTGGTGTTGCTGCAGCAGTTGGTCGTCTTCCAGACCCCGCCGCCGATGGTGGCGGAATACGCGACGATCGAGCCGTTCGTGGTCGTCGTCGGGTCGACCACCATCGCGTTGATGCGACCCTCGGTCAGCCCGTAGTCGTAGCAACCCGTGCAGCCGGTCATCCGCTCCGGCCGTGGGCCAAGGGCTGTCCAGGTCGAGCCGGACGGGTGGTCGGCGGAGGACGGCGTGCGCCTGACGATGCGGGCGTCCTGACGCGCGGCGCGGCGTAGCCAGGCCGGGTTGAAATGGCCGGTCGGATACGTCAGCCGGTCGTTCCAGTAGGTGTCCATGAGGGCGAACTGCTCGCCCTTCTCACCGCCGGGAACAGGCACATAGCGGGGGGCCGACGCAGACGAGCTGGCGCCCGTCCAGTGCTGGCTTCCCAAGACGATTGCGACAAACGCCGCCGCGATGACGACGATGGCCGAGACGATCCGCATTCGACGCACTGTGCCTCCCCTGTTTGGCTCGTGAGCTCGAGCAGTCGACGAGCCTTATTGGCTCCCGCAACTGAACGGTCTTAGCACTCTAGGACTCAAAAATCAACGAACGGATACCGCTCTTTCTTCGCTTTACCGGCTTATCGCCTGCCGACGACGAGCGTCACCTTGAAGTTGCGCGCACGCACCGCGCCGCCCCGTGGGCTCTGTTTCACGACCCGGCCAACGCGCCTCGAGCGGGCCTTGCGCACCCTGCCGACGCGGCATTTCCGCGCCCGGATTCGCTTCCGCGCCGTAGCGAGCTTCAGGCCGATCACGTTCGGGACGCGGCAGCGCACGACCGGCGGAGGTGGTGGAGGCGGAGGCGGAGGCGGAGGCGGAGGTGGCGGAGGCGGCGGTGGCGGAGGAGGCGGAGGAGGCGGAGGCGGAAGCGGTGGTGGTGGCGGCGGCCCGGCGATCGTGAAGTTCGTGTTCGAGACGTCGAAGAAGACGTTGCCGACAGCCTCGATCTTCGCCCGGGCGCCAGTCGTCGCCACGACCGGGATCGTCACGGCCTCAGAGCCGTCGTTCGCGGTGCTCTCCGCCAACACGTACGGGTACGTGAGGCCGCCGTCGGTGGACAGGCTGATCTTCACGGCCGCCGCGCTTGTCGGAGCGATGTCCGTGTTGGCCTTGTCCCAGGTGACCGTCTGCACGGAGCCGCCGGGATAGGTGACTCCCGTGTTGGGCGCGGTCACGAGGAACGGTCCGGCGTTGCCGGCGAGCGTCACACTCAGGTCGGCGAAGCTGTAGCCCCCGCCCCCTGGCCGAAGGTCGCGCGCCGTCACGCGGAAGCGCAGCGCCGGCAACAGGTAGTCGGAGGTCGGCAGGAACTCGGAGAAGCACTCCTTCACGGGGATCGACACCGGCGGCGCGATCGGGCCGGCGCCGCACGCTCCCGTATCGGCGTTCGTGTTGTTGCTCAGGATCTGCTCCAGATCCGGGATCACCCGCGTCGGGCTGGTCGTGACGTGGTTCTCGTTCGGCGAGTTGTAGAGGAGCGTCTGCTCCTCGGTGACCGGAGCGGACTTGGGGAACATGGCGAAGAGCGGCCCGTTCGCCTTCACGTTGTTCAAGAGCGACACGCCCGACGACCCGCCGATGTCGTTCTGCTCCCACGAGTAGAGGATCGTGTCGCCTTCGGGGTCCGTTGCGCTCGCCGTGAGCGCGAACGGCGTGCGCAGCGGGATCGTGTAACCCGCCGGCACTGTGACGAAGGGGGGGTTGTTGCCGGTCGGCGTGACGATGCCCTGGTTGTCGACGGGGCCGCCCTTGTCGGTCTCGCCGGTGAAGCCGGACGCTCCCGGGCTGAAGTCCTCTACCCCGAGCAGAACCGGGACGTTCGTCACTCCAAGCGTGCCGCCGTAGGAGACCTGAAAGCCCGTGCTGTTGAACGCGCTGCCGCCGAATCCGGCAACCGTGGCGGTACCGCCCGCCGGCAGGAGCGGGGCGAGTGCGGCCTGGATGTCCACCACCGTGTAATTGTCGCCGTTCGTAATCGGACCGGAGACGTTGCCGTCGTAGTTGAGCCGGAACGAGTCGTAGGCTCCGCCGTGATTCGTCTCCTGGACAGAGGCGAAGCAGGTGCAGACGAGCTCGACCAGCTCGATGTTGGGAACGTCGAGGCCGGCCGAAGCGCCTGAGTACGCGACGGTGAAGCCCGTCGCCGTGGCGCCGCTCACGGAGACCGTGCCCGGGAAGCCGGCGATGGCGTTGATCGCGCTCGTCAGGTTCGCGCTCGTGTACGGAAGCCCGCTGCCGCCGATGAGGGCGGAGTCGTTGCCTCCGATGCGCACGCGGAACGGGGAGAAGAACGCTACCGACCCCCCGCCCGAGTTCGCCAGTTGGCCCGCGATCGTGTACTGGAACGTGCTCGCGGAAGGGATCGCGGTGATCGTGAACGTGCCGTTGTAGCCGCCGATGCCGACGCCCGAGACCGTGACGACGTCTCCCACGGAACGGTTGTGCGCGGCTCTCGTCTTGATCGTCGCGGTCGTTCCCGACGAGCTGGCACCGGGTACGGCGGGCGTGACGGTTCCTCCGCCGGACACCGGAAGCCCGGTCGCCGGGTTCGTGTACTGGAACGACCTCGTGCTCGGGACCGCCGTGACCGTGAAGGTGCCGTTGTAGCCGGCAACGCCGACGCCGCTGATCGTGGCGACGTCACCAACCTGGAGGGAGTGGGGCGACCCGGTCGCGATCGTCACGGTCGTACCGTTCTCCTCGGCACCGCCGCGGGACGTCGAGCTCGGCGGCGCGTTGATGCCGACGCTCAGGGGGGCGACGCTGGCCACCGGCCCGTAGCCGGGCCCGAACGTGGCGACCTGGACCTCGTTGCCGCCGCCGAAGTGGCGGAGCGAGACCGTCTGCACCTCGTTGATCGGCCCGTAAGTCGCCGTGACGTACCCAGTGATCTCCTGCTGGCTTCGCTGCGAGAAGTAGCCATCGCTGTGCGGCTGCAGGTCGTCCGTGAGGCAGATGCCCGCATAAGCCATGATCGACTGGCCGCTGCCGGGCTCGACCGAGGTGGATCCGTTGCGGTTGCCGCCGGAGCAGTTGAGCTGATTGCCGTTGAACGTGTGGTTGCCGGCGAACTGGTGGCCGATCTCGTGCGCGACGTAGTCGACGGCGAAGAAGTCGCCGACCGGTGTCGGGACGCCGGTGCAGCCACCCGCCTTGTTGGAGCGGCCGACCACGCCGAGGTTGGCGACGCCGCCGCCTGGCTGACCCAGGCCGAGGTGGCCGAGGTCGTAGTTCGATGCACCGATTATCTGGCCGATCACATAGCGGGCCCGGGTGATGCTCGAACAGCCGGTGACCTGGGGCTGCGTGAAGCAGCCCGCAGCACCGCAGGGCCCGTTGGAAGCGACTGCTTCGGCGTAGGTGTTGAGGTTGAGTAGGTCATTGTTGGCGACCAGTTGCAAGCGAATCGCGAAGTCGTCCTCGTAGATCTGGGTCACGCGGTTCATCAGCGCGACCTTCGCGGCGGTCACGTTCTGTGGGCCGCCGTGGTAGGTGGAGTACCCCGGATCGGTGATCAGGGCAGTGCGATAGGTGCGGAGCTGGTCGCCGACCGAGTCGACGCCGCGCTGATTGCCGGCGAAGTGTGCGGGCTCGACCTCGGCGTAGGGGCCATTCGTGTTCTGCGCATAGTGGGCGTAGTAGCTCGCGTAGACGCCGCGGTCGCGACCGACGTAGTACGGGTCGATGTACCAGGCGCCGCGTGGCGTCCGGATCGAAGCCCGGAAGCCGAGCGGGCTCAGGTCGGCGTGGATCGTCGCGGTCAGATCCGTGATCCCTCGCCCGCTGTAGGTCTTGATCTCGGGATGGCGGCGGGCCAGGCCCGGCGCCATGATCGCCGACTCCTGGAGGGCGAACCGGTGGAACGCGCCGTTGGGCGCGGGAAGCGAGACGACAACGGGGTTGCTGCGAGCTTCGATCGTGCGCTCACGGGGGGCGCGAGCGAGCACGGAGCGCAGGCTGGCCGTGTCCAGCGTGAGTGGACGGAACCTCCGCGCGTGGACGGCGACTCGACGTCCCTGAACTTGCGGCGGCGTCGCCGCGTTCGCCCAGAAGGCCCTCGTCTCAAAGGGGTCCGCGAGCGAGCGCAGCCTCTCGGATTCCGTGGGCCCGCCGCTTTGTGCGGAGACCGTCGCAGCCAATACGGCTACCGCGAGAACAAGCCCGAGCAGTAGGCCGGCCGTCGCAAGATGCCCTCGCCGCGAGCGGCGTCGATCGTCGTTCAAGCGCACCATCACTCTCCCCCTCGGACTCGTCCCCCGTAGTGCCCCAAAGTGTATTGCGGTTGGCGCCAAACCCAAAGCGCCAGCCCCTGGCACGATGCCTGGATGCGCCTCCTCTCCTGCCTGGCACTCGCCATCCTCGTGAGCGGAGTCGGGTTCGCCTCGTCGCCCAAGCAACGCGTCGATCGCTTCGACGAGGACGCGGCCTGGGCATTTCTCGTGCGCCAGGTCGCGCTCGGGCCACGCCCGGCCGGCTCGCCTGCCTCGCGTCGGCTCGGCGCGATCCTGCGCACGTCGATCCCGAGGGGGAACTTCCAGCGCGTTCCCGGCGGTCTGCGGAATGTGGTCGGCACCGTGCCCGGGCGCGAGCCGGGCCGCGTCGTGGTCGTCGGGGCCCACTACGACACGAAGGACCTCCCCGGCTTCGTCGGCGCGAACGACGGCGCTTCTGGCGTGGCGCTCGTCCGCCAGCTCGCACGCACGATCCGTCCACGCACTCTTCGCCCCACCCTCGTGTTCGTGTTCTTCGACGGCGAGGAGACGCCGCGGGGCGTGCCCGACTCCCAGATCCTGAGGAAGGGGCTCCGCGGCAGCAAGGTCGCAGCGCGAGCGTTTCGCGGCGCGGAGTCGATGATCCTGCTCGACCTCGTCGGCGATCCGAAGCTCAGGATCCTGCGCGATACGCGTTCCGATCCTCGCCTCTGGAGCCGGTTGCGCGCCGCCGCCGCCCGGGTCGGTACGGCGCACAACTTCCCGCAGAGGCGGGCCGAGGTCATCGACGACCACGTCCCATTCGCGCAGCAGGGGGTTCGCACGCTTCCGCTGATCGACCTCGGCTTCCGCTGCTGGCACAAGCCGTGTGACGACCTCTCGGCGGTCTCGCGCGAGAGCCTCGACGCTGTCGGCGAGACCGTGTTGGAGCTCCTCCGACAACTCTGATGCCGGAGCGCGTCCTCAGCCGGCGGGAGTTGAGTGAAGAGACGGAGCGCTTAGCCGCGTTCCACAGCTGAGACGGCGACGGCGAGCCCGACTTCACGGGCCGCGCGCGCAAGATCTGCGTCCCAGGTTGCAACGACGACCTGGCGGTCGCCGAGCGACAGGGCGGAAGCGAGGTGAACCGCGTCGTAAGCCCGCAACCCATACTCCTCCGCGATCTGGCCTGCCGCGCGAATGACGGAAGCCGTGGGCTCGACCAAGCGGAGTTGCTCCATCAACAGCTCCAACTTTGCTTTCGCGTGCCCGAGTCGCGCGGTGCGCAGGCGCCGAGTGGCAACACCGCGCGCAAGAGCCGACCGTGCCTCGACGTAGGTCAAACGCGAGCTCGAGGCTGTGGTGGCGGACTGCCAGAGAGTGACCGCCTGAGCTGAGCCTGACTCCCGCATGAGGAGCTTGATGAGCGCAGACGTATCGACGTAGAGATTCAGTAGCCGCGCTTCCGGTCTTCGATCAGAAGGTCGGAGACACTCCCTTCGGCCGAAACGAGGTCGCTGAGGCGAATCGGACGCTTCGGGCGCTTCGGCGGCGTCACAAGCCCTTGTTCCACGAGACGGTCGAGCGTCGTCTGGCCGTCCACGTTCGTGATCCGAGCGATCGACTTGCCTCGCCGCATGACCACGATCTCGTCCCCGGCAGCCGCCTGGCCCAGCCAATAGCTCAAGCGGCCACGCAGCTCTCGAACGCCGATTCGCACGCTCATGATGCTAGCGTACACGGCATTCGATCGAAAGTGTCCACAAAGGACTAGCTCCAATGGATGCACTAGCTCCGATGGATGCGTGAGCCGCCGACGATCGCCTCGCGTCCGTCCGTGAACCGCAAGAGTGCCTTGCCCTTGCCGTCGTAGTCGGGCGACCAGACCAGGATCACGGCCTCCTCGCCGTTGAAGCGGCACGGCTCGTCGCCCTCGGGGTCGACCCCCCGCCAGTACCGGACATAGGGGTTCTCCTCCCACTCCCGCCCGATCGTCGTCTCGTCGGTGTGACCCGGGAGCACGCGAGTCTCGGGCGCGAGCTTCATCAGCACATCCATCACGGAACGACGGATCGCCGGGACGTCACGGCCCCCGCCGACATTCCCTTTGAAGAGGATGTCGCCCGAGAAGCAGAGCTCGTCGTTGATGACGAACGCAAGGTGGTCCTCCGAATGGCCCGGGGTCGGGAGCGCCTCGACGCTGAGACCACCTACCTCGAGCCGGCCTGTGACGACCTCGACGCCGAGCTCGCCTTCGTGCGCGACGTGATCATGGTCCGCGTGAGTCCGCAACACGTGACGCGGCTCGACGCTCCACGCGCGAGCGGTCTCGAGCAACGGCTCCATGGGCGCGCCCGAGTCGACGAACACGGCCGTCCCGCCCTCCTCGTCGGCGACGAGGTAGGCGTTCGAGAGCCAGCCCGGATCCATGCTTCGCTCGACCAACAAGGCAGCGATAGGCTACTTCGGGGAAACCGACGAGGAGGACACCGTGGCAGGGCTCATGGAACGCACCCTTTCGATCATCAAGGCGAAGTGGAACAAGCTACTGAACAAGGCTGAGAACCCGAACGAGACGCTCGACTACTCCTACGAGAAGCAGCTCGAGCTGCTTCAGAACGTGAAGCGCGGGGTCGCCGACGTCGTTACCGCGAAGAAGCGGCTCGAGCTCCAGGCGGGCAAGCTCGAGACGAGCGTTCCGAAGCTCGAGGCGCAGGCGCGCGAGGCGCTCGGCCAGGGACGCGAGGACCTCGCTCGCATGGCGCTCGAGCGGAAGACCGCGGCCCAGACCCAGCTTCAGGATCTCGACCGCCAGGTCGGCGAGCTCAACCAGCAGCAAGAGAAGCTCGTGGCGAACGAGAAGACGCTCGCCGCGAAGATCGAGTCGTTCCGAAGCCAGAAGGAGGTCATGAAGGCCCAGTACTCGGCTGCCGAGGCCTCGGTTCGCATCGGCGAGGCGTCGACGGGCATCGGCGACCAGATGGCCGACACCGGCGCTGCGATCGAGCGGGCGCGGAACAAGACCGAGGAGATGCAGGCTCGCGCCTCGGCGATGGACGAGCTGATCGAGTCGGGCACGCTCGAGGACTTCACGTCCGGAGACCAGACCCGGCTCGACCGCGAGCTCGCCCAATTGACGTCCAAGTCCAAGGTCGACGACGAGCTCGAGAAGATGAAGGCCGAGATCGGCACGGGCGCCAAGAAGGAGATCCCGCAGTAGGGCACATCGGTCACTGGGACGACGTCGAGCCGGCTCGGCGCGAGAAGGGCGAGATGGCGGCGGGCTGGCAACGGCTCGGCGACGCGGTCGGATGCGTCGGCATCGGCGTCAGTCGCGTCCGGATCGACCCGGGCCGGCTGTCGACCCCACCCCACTCGCACGGCGCCTCCGAGGAGATCGTGTTCGTCCTCGGCGGCTCAGGCTTCTCCTGGCAGGACGAGCAGGTCTACGAGATTCGCCCGGGCGACTGCGTCGTCCATCTCGCCGACCACGAGGAGCACACGCTCCGCGGAGGGCCTGACGGGCTCGAGGTGTTGATCTACGGCACGCGGCATCCGACCGAGCTCGGTTGGCTGCCGCGCTCGAAGGCGATTCGACTGGGTTACCCCTGGGTCGAGGGCCGCACCGACGACCCGTGGGACGTCGAGGCGCAGGCCGAGCCGCTCGTCTTCGGCGAGCCTTCTCCGCGGCCAAAGAACATCGTCAACGTCGACGAGGCCGAGGCCGAGGAATGGGAAAAAGGCGACTGCGGCTGCGTCGAGCGGGCACTCGGGCAAGCCGCCGGCGCCGTCCGGACCGGAATGCGGCATGAGGTCATCCCCGAGCGGAAGCTCAACTGCCCGCCGCATTGCCACGGCTTGGAGGAGGAGTTCTTCGTCGTCCTCGAGGGCGAGGGCACGTGCCTGCTCGGGGACGAGGAGTTCCCGGTTCGGCGAGGCTCGATCGTCGGTCGCCCTCCCAACACAGGTGTGGCGCACGCTTTCCGCGGCCCCATGACGCTCCTCACGTACGGGAAGAACGAGCTCAACGAGATCTGTTACTACCCGCGGTCGAACAAGATCGGCTTCTTCGGCGTCGGCGTCATCGGCCGGATCGAGAAGCTCGACTACTGGGACGGCGAGCCTCCCGGATAGCTTTCGGGTACGATTCGGACTGTGTCTATGGTCCATGTCGCATCCGTAGGTCCTCCCTTCACTCGAGCGCCAGGCGCCTCTGAGATCGCGCGGATACTCCTAGCCCGGGCCGAGATGATGGGGTTGCTGCCGGATCGGATCGAGGGCGCAACGCGGCTCGACTCCGACCTGCTCGAGGACCTGGCAGGCGCCTTGCGGTCGGCTGGAGTTGCCGCCGCCCAGGCCGATCGGCTCGAGGACGCGCGTGGCAAGGCCCTCGCCCAGGCCCTTCGGGAGACTCTGGCTGCGATCGAGGCCTCGCCGAACCCGGCGGGTGAATGGGCTCCGGTCCGTGAGGTGCTTGGAGACGACGATCTCCTCTCGGTCCTCGTCGGCGGCATCTCGCCCTCCTCGCTGCGCCGGTATGCCAGCAGCGAGCGCGCGACCCCCGACGAAGTGGCCTGGCGCCTCCACTTGATTGCTCGAATCATCTCGTCGCTCCGCGGCTCATACAACGACTACGGAATCCGCCGCTGGTTCCAGCGACCGAGGTCGATGCTCGGCGGCAAGACTCCAGGGCGGCGCCTCGTCGAGGCAAAGAATGAGGATGAGGCGGGGGAGGTCGTGCTACTCGCCGACGCGCTCTTTGGAGCGGGATTCGCAACGTGATCTGGTTCCGGCACGCGCCACGAGACATGCCGTTCCTGTGGGAGGAAGCCGAGCAGCCGCCGGCCCGCTGGCACGGGGAGGGCGAAGGACCCGTTCAGTATCTAAGCGATACCCCCGACGGAGCCTGGGCGGAGTTCGTTCGCCATGAGGAGATCACCGACGAAGGCGATTTGGCCGGCATCGACCGCGCTCTGTGGGCGGTCGAGGTGACGGATGAAGCTGAGCGTGTGGCTCGGCCACGGCTCTTCAGGCAGACGCTGCGCGGCGGTCCGGAGAGCTACGAGCAATGCCGCGGAGAAGCCAGACGGCTGCTAGTGAGAGGCGCGACAGCGATCGAGGCTCCTGCCGCCGCCCTTGTGACAGGTGCGGCGCGCGGACAGCTCGTCCGCGGCGACGATCTCATTGAAGCTCCAGCCCGCGACGGCCGGACGCTCGCACTCTTCGGGATCCGGCCCGAGCTGCGCGGCTGGCTGTCCGCCGACGGAGCACGCCCACAGGGCCGTCTCCTCGCGCTCGTGAACCATTTTTGAGCACACCGAACCCAGGCTGAAGCCTGGCACGGAGAGTCAAATGGGCGCGTCGAAGAGAGCCAGCCAGCGCGTGAGGTCCTGCTCGACCGGTAGCTCCTTCTCCAGCTTCGCCTTCAGCTCGAGCTCCTCGGCGTTGTCGCGCTCCTTGCCCTCGCCGGTCGGGATGAACGGCCAGAACGCGCCACGCTTGAAGCCGTAGACCCAGTAGACGGGCTGCTTGCCGCCCTTGAACGTGAAGACGGCGGCCAGGAGCTGCTCGCCGAAACCGCGGGCGACGAGCTCCGACGCGACGAGGTGCACCGTCGCGACGAGCTCCTCGAAGTCGTTGTCGCGGATGATCAGCCACTCGAAGCCGAACTCGTCGCCGCGCCGCTCGATCTTCGAATGCGACTCCAGAGCCGCAACCTCCAGCAGCTCCTGGAGGTCGTTCTCGGCACGGACGAACTCGGCCGCGGAAAGCGGCTTGAAGATGACGGCCGCGTCCCCGGTGTGCTTCAGCCCGAGCTCGGTCTCGAGCGTGATCCGCGCCGTCGAGATCGCGAAGAGCTTCTCCTGGATCGCCTTGGGGAGCTTCTTGCGCCCGAAGAGGACGTTCGCCAGCCCCAATTACAGATCGACCGGGACCGGGCGACCCATCTCGCGCGAGATCTCGGCGAGCCGGGCGAGCCGCTTCTCGAGCGGCGGGTGAGTCATGAAGAGCTCGGCCGCCCCGCGCTTGACGCTCGTCGGGATGATGAAGAACGCGTTCATGCCGGCAACCTCGCGCAGGTCCTGCTGTGGGATCTGCGCGATCCGGCTCGCGATCTTCTGGAGCGCGCTCATCAGGTTCTCGGGCGCGCCGGTAATGAGCGCAGCGCCGCGGTCGGCCGCGTACTCGCGGTAGCGCGAGATCATCATGATCAGGACGTAGCTGATCACGTAGGTGAGCAGAGAGACCACGAACATGATCAGCCAGACGGGCGCGCCGGAGTTCCGGTCGCGGTCGCCGCCGCTGAACATCCCGCCCCACAGGCCGAAGCGCGCGAGCATCGCGGCCACCATGGAGAAGAAGCTCGCGATCGTCATCACGGCAACGTCGCGGTTCGCGATGTGCGTCAGCTCATGGGCGAGCACGCTCTCGATCTCCGGCTGCTCGAGCCGGTCCCACAGGCCCTGCGTGACCGCGACGACCGAGTGCTTCTTGTTCCGACCGGTCGCAAACGCGTTCGGCACCGCAGTGGGAATCACTGCGACGCGCGGCTTCGGAAGGTCGGCCATCGCCGCGAGCCGCTCGATCATCGCGTGCAGCTCGGGAGCCTGATCGGGCGTCACGACCTTGGCGCCCGACGCCATCAGAGCGATCTTGGCCGAGGTGAAGTACTGGACGAATGCGAGCACGCCCATGATCAAGATGACGGCGTAGAACCCGACGTTGATCACGTTGACCAGGACTACGAAGAAGAGGACGTAGATCAGGCCTAGCGAGAACATGGTCAGCATCAGCCTGGCCGAGAGGCCGAAGTCGCGCCCGTAAGCACTGCGTTTCATCGAAAATCGCACTCCTTGTGAAGCATTGGAGGAAGACCCGGATTCTAGCCGTGGCGATAGGGCTTGCCGCGCTCCTCGTCGCGCCGGCGGCGTTCGCGGACCATGTGCGGGTTCAGATCGCGGAGACCGGCCTCGACGCCGCTGGGCACGGAGCGGCCGGCCGGCTCGTTCCCGGCCGCGGCCCGACCTTCAGTCGCGAAGAGGCGCTCGCCGCCCTCGAGAAGATTCCGCCCGCGCGCTGTCCGTGCCCGTACACGATCTTCGTCTCGCTGCCCCGGCCGGCCGAGCACGCGTACACGGGCCTCGAATGGCTCTCGATCAGCGGGCCGGAGTACCCCGCCGGCGCGATGCTCGTGTCCGATCGCACCCGAATACCGGGACTCGTCTCGATCCACGACCTGGAGCCGACCGTCGAGGCTCTCGACCGCGGCGAGGAGCCGCCGGTCACGGCGGACCGAGTCGGCGACGTGCTGCCGCGGCTCGAGCGGCTCGGTGAGCGCCTCGACGCAGCGCATGAGACACGGGAGCCGGCAACGCTCGCGCTCGCCGGGATCATCGTCCTGCTCGCGCTCCTCGGGCTTCTGGCTCGCTCGCTCTTACTGGCGCGCGCCGCGTTGCTCGCCGGCCCGGTCGCACTCACCGCGGCGCTCGCGTTGAGCGGCCTGGAGGTGACCGAGCCCTGGGTCGTGGTCGGCACCCTTGCGGCGGCGACGACGATCGGCGCGCTCGCGCTCGCAGCGGTGACCGCCAGACGTCTCGCTCTTGCCGCCGCGCTGTTCGCGATCTTTCCGCTCTACCTCCTCGTCTTCGCTGCCTCCACCGAGACGAGCTCGTTCGCCGCGATCGGCGCTCGGCCCGAGAACGGTGGCCGGTTCTACGGGTTCCAGAACCAGGTCGAGACGATCCTCCTCGTTCCCGGGGTGCTCGGGGCCGCTCTGGCCGGACGGCGGGCCTACGTCCCTGTCGCGCTACTCGTGCTCGTGACCGTCGGCGCCAGCTTTGCGGGAGCAGACGGCGGCGGAGTGCTCGTCTTCGCGGCCGCCTTTGTCTTTCTGTGGCTGCGACTGCGGAACGTCGCCTTGACCGCGCGCAACCTCGCTCTCACCGGAGCCCTGGTCCTCGGGGCGGCCGTCGCCCTGTTCGGGATCGACGCCGCTCTCGGAGGCTCCAGCCATGTGACGCGCTCGCTCGAAGGCGGGCCCGGCGGCGTGCTCGGCGACATGGCGCACCGTTTGCGGCTCACTGCGGATGGGATTGTCTCCTCGCGCGACTCGGCACTGATCATCGGCGCCTCACTGCCTGTCCTTGCCTGGGTCGCCATGCGCAGGCCGCGCTACGCGACGGTCGACGCCGTCCTCATCGCGCTCGCGGTGTCCCTCCTCGTCAACGATTCGCCGCGGGACATCCTCGGGTGGGGCGCACTCTCGTGCGCCGTGCTTCGCCTCTGGAAAGACGTTCGGCGCGTCGAGTAAACTCGCGCTCTCGTGCGTCGCCCTGTCCTGATCGTCGTCTTCGCACTCCTCCTGGCCGGCTGCGGAGGCGAAAAGACCGTGTCGCCAACCGGCCCGGTCGAAGGCGATCTGCCCAAGGCCGAGAAGGGCGACCCGGCGGCAGGCAAGACGGTCTACAACGACTCCGGATGCGGCGGTTGCCACGCCTTTACTCCTGCGGCATCGAAGGGCGCGGTCGGTCCCAGCCTCGACGAGACGCTGAAGGACAAGGACGCCGCCTACATCGAGGAGTCGATCGCGAACCCGGATGCAGAGATCGCGGCGGGCTACCAGGCGGGCGTCATGCCAAAGGACTACGCCTCGCAGCTGTCGGCCAAGCAACTAGCGGATCTCGTGGCGTTCCTCCAGCAAGGGACTTGATCGACCTCAAGGCTGCGCGCGCCGACCCGGAGTCGTTTCGGGCGGCCGTGGCGCGCAAGGGCGCAGGCGAGGCGTTCGACCGGCTGCTCGAGGCGGATGCCCGCTGGCGTGAGCTCGTCCCGCAGGTGGACGAGTTGCGCGGGGCTCAGAAGATCCAGGGGAAGCCCTCGCCCGAGCAGGTGGAGGAGCTGAAACAGGTAAAGGAAGACTTGCGGCGAGTCGAGGAGGAGCTTGCCGCCGCCGAGGCAGCGCGCGACGAACTCCTGCAGAAGGTGCCGAACCCCCCGCACGAGTCGGTTCCGGATGAGGCGTCGGAGGAGGAGGGAGAGGTCGTTCGCGTCGTCGGCGATCCTCCGAAGCTGGCCGAGCCGAAGGAGCACCTCGAGCTCGCGCGCTTCGACATGGAACGTGCGGCGCGAGTCTCCGGCTCTCGCTTCGGCTACCTCGTCGGCGACGCGGCCCTGCTCTCGTTGGCGCTCTACCGCTGGGCACTCGACCGCGCCGTCGCCGCGGGGTTCACACCGGTGCTCCCGCCCGTGCTCGTGCGCGAGGAGGCCATGTACGGCACCGGCTTCTTCCCGGCCGAGAAGAACGAGTACTACGAGATCGGCGAGGACGGCCTCTACCTCACCGGCACCTCGGAGGTGGCGCTCGCGGGCATGCACATGGGCGAGATCCTCGAGGCGAACGAGCTACCGCTGCGCTACACCGCGTTTTCGACGAACTTCAGGCGCGAGGCAGGCGCAGCCGGTCGTGACACCCGCGGAATGTTCCGCGTGCATCAGTTCAACAAGGTCGAGATGTTCGCGTACACGGAGCCCGACGCTTCCTGGGACGAATTCGAGCGCATCCTCGAGCTGGAGGAACAGAACGTCCGGGAGCTCGGCCTGCCCTACCGGGTGCTGAACATCGCCGCCGGGGACCTGAGCGCCGCAGCCGCGAAGCGCTACGACATCGAGGCCTGGTTCCCGAGCCAGGAGCGCTACCGCGAGCTCACGTCTGCATCGAACACGACCGACTTCCAGGCCCGGCGGCTCGGGACCCGCTACCGCGGGGCGAGCGGGCCCGAGCACGTGCACACGCTGAACGGAACCGCGGTCACTGACCGCTGGACACTGGCGATCCTCGAGAACTTCCAGGGCGACGTGCCAGAAGTGCTCCAACCCTACGGCGCCCCGGCAACAATCCGTCCCCAGGCCTAACATTTTCATCACGGGGTCTGACCCCGTAAAGCTTTACAGGGTCTGACCCCGTTAACGTTTACAGGGTCTGACCCTGTTAAGACACGGCGGGGTGCCGGAGCGGTCGAACGGGGCAGTCTTGAAAACTGCTGGCCCTTCACGGGGCCCGTGAGTTCGAATCTCACCCCCGCCGCTCTCGCTACGCCCACCAGATGAAGTAGACGAGCAGCGCGACCGCGCAAGCCAGGAGCGTGGTCGCCGCCAGCCGGACGATCAGCGAGTCGATCGGGCCTGGAGTGACGCGGACGACCAGATGGTCCTCCTCCGGCTCCCCCATCACGCGCAGGCGGGTGCCGTCCTCGACCCCGGCGGGAATCCGCACCTTGATCACGCGCCGCTGGGTCACTCGGCCGTGGCCGAGGCACTCCGTACACCGACGCTCGAAGATGCGCCCAAGGCCGTCGCAGTCGTGACACTGCACGACCCGGAGCAAGCGCCCATCGCCGAAACCTGCGGAGACGCGGATCTGGCCGCTCCCGTCGCACGTCGCGCACTGGCGCACCTCCGTGCCGGACACGGCGCCGCTACCGCCGCAGACCGCGCACTCCTCGTCGGCCGCGAGGCGCACCTCCCGCCGGGTTCCCCGATCGGCTTCGATCTGGTCGATCTCCACTTCGGCAAGCACTCGTGCCTCGGCTCTGCGGCCGCCAGGCCCAAATCCCCCGTGGCCACGACCTCGATAGCCGAACCGGTCGTAGAGGAACCGCGCGCTCGGCTTGGAGAGGACGCTGTAGGCTGCGGTCACCTCACGGAAGCGCTCTTCCGCCTCGGGCTCGTGAGAGACGTCCGGATGTAGCTCACGCGCGCGCGCGCGAAAGGCGCGCCGGATCTCCTCGTCGCCGGCCGTCCGTGGCAACCCCAGTAGCTCGTAGTAGTCCGACTTCGTTCGCGTCACCGGTGCGACCCTCATGAAGCGTATCGCCGAGCCGAACCTTCTCCTACCCCGGCGGCGTTATAGGAGTGGTGAGATCCCTAGTGCGGCGTCGCTCAATGAGAATTGTCCTGCTCGGTGCAGGACTCTTCGCGGGCTGGGTCACGTCCGCCGGCGCGCTCGCGCCCGTGCCGCCGATCCCGCCGGTCCCGACGGTGCCCACGCTGCCCGCCCTGCCGCCTCCTCCGCGACCGCCGCAGGTTCCCGCGGTGCCGCTGCCGAAGGCTCCGCCTCCCGCCGTTCCACATGTCGCACAGCCGGCCTTGCCTGCCGGCGGAGGCAGCGGAGCAAGCGGAGGCACTGGAGCAAGCGGAGGCAGTGGGGGCAGCACCGGCACTTCGTCCTCGAGCGGCAGCAGCGGCGCCGCGAGCCCTCAAGGGACCGTTCGCCACGCCGGAGGCCGCCCGGCACGCGTCTACCGGCTCCACTTCTCTCGGGATTGGATCTCGCGAACCGGGCCGGCGAAAGGCAGGCGGACCGTGCTCGTGTTCGTCCTCAGGAAACCCGCGCTCGTCGAGTTCATCGTGATCGAGATCGCGCCCGATTGCCGAAGAGTCGGCCGCTTCCGCGCGGTAGGGCAGACGGGGATCAATCGCGTTCGCTTCCGCGGTCGCATCGGTGGCCGCGCCCTCGGCCCGGGGACGTACCGGATCATGGCTCGGACGGTTCCAGGGGGGCGCGCGCTCGTCGACACGGAGCTCGTCATCGTCTCCCGCCCAGAGAGGGACGAAATCGCATCCGGCCGTCGCGCCAATGCCTGCGGCACGAAGCTGAGCGGGCAATCGACCTCCTCCTCATCCACAGCCTCTGCCTCTACCCCGGCGAAGCCGACCGTGGCGACGCCGTCCGCGAACGCAGAGGACGAGGCTGAGGAACGCGCGGCGCCCGACCGTGATCAGGGTGTCCTCGGCGCCAGGTTCACGAAGAGAGCGGTGGACGCCGTCCAGAGCATCCCGCTCTGGCTCTTCGCCCTGCTCGGGCTTGCGATCGCGATCCTCGCCCTGGCCGCGTTGCCGTTGAGGGCTGCGCCGACCCGGCGAGCCGCCTCAGCCCTGGCCCGTCATCGCGGCGCCGTCGCGCTCACCGGCGCAGCCGTGCTACTCGGGGTGACGGTCGCCTACACGCTGCACTAGGCGCCCTCTAGGACTTTGCAACAGTCTGTTGCTAAGTCCGGTGGAGGTGTTGGCTAGGCCGCGCGGACGGCGTCGAGCTCGCGGCTGACCGCGAGCCGCTTGAGCGCATCACCCTCGATCTGGCGCACGCGCTCCCGTGTGATGCCGAGTGTCTTCCCGATCTGCTCTAGCGACTGCGGAGTGGGATCACCGTTCAGCCCGAACCGTAGCTTCAGCACATCCTGCTCCCTGTCGGGGAGCCCGGCGACAGCCTTACGCAACGCGTCCTGGCGGAGGCTCACTTCGAGCTCTTCCTCGGGCGGCGCCTCACTCCCTGAGACGAGCTCGCCGAGAGACGTATCGCTCTCGCTTCCGACCGGGCGGTCAAGGCTCGTCACGGCGCGGGCCGCTTCCTGCACCTCGCGCACCTGCCTGAGCGGCAGCTTTGCCTCCTTCGCGATCTCCTGCAGCGTCGGAGGGCGCTCGAGTTTTGTCAGGAGCTCGCGCTCGGCCTTGGCGATCTTGCGCTCCCGGTCGACGATGTGCACGGGCATGCGGATCGTGCGGGCCTTGTTCGCTACACCGCGCTGAACGGCTTGGCGAATCCACCACGTTGCATACGTCGAGAATTTGTAACCGCGCCGCCAATCGAACTTCTCCACGGCCCGAATCAGCCCGATGATCCCCTCCTGGATGAGGTCGAGCAGCGACAGGCCATGCCCCTGGTAGCGCTTGGCGATCGAGACGACCAGGCGCAGGTTCGAGTTGACCATGCGGTCTTTTGCGGCCTTGTCGCCGCGCTCGACCAGCTTCGCGAGCTCCACCTCTTCTTCGGCGCTGAGCAGCGGGTAGCGGGACATCTCGTTGAGGAAGAGCTGAAGCGCGTCCGTCGTATGGGTCACGAGGTCACCGTTCACATACGTGCTGCTCTCCACCTTCTGGCGGCCGCAGTCGTCCCGGACGTCGACGCCGCGCTCCTCGAGCTGCTCGTAGAGGTTCGTGATCTCCTCGTCGCCGAGGTCGAGCTGGTCGGCGAGCTGGGTCAGCTCCGAGATCTCGACGCAGCCGTTCTCGGTGCCGTGCTCGAGCAGGGTTGCGACTGGATCAGTGCTCATCGTTTCGCGTATCCCCAATCCGCCTAGACGCTAACGCGACAACGAGCCAAGTCTACGACAGGTCCCTTCCAGACACGTCTGGCGTCTGACACCGGACATGTCTCGTCCGTACTCCTAGGCGCGTGACGGAGGCTTGTGTCTAGCGCCGAGGACAGGGCTCCCTGGGACCCGGCCGGTGTCAGACACCGGACATGTCTCGTCGTATCCTGGGGACGTGGCGGTTTCTCCCGAACGCGCGTTCCTGGCCGAGCTCGAGGCCAGGCTCGCCGACGGCGAGCCGGTGGCAATCGAGATTTCGCTGATGCTGCTGGCCGGCCAGGAGGTCGAGCTCGACCCGGACGAGCTGCGCGCAGCCCGCCGGCGAGCCGTTCAGCTCCTCGCAACGGCCGGCGATCCTCGTCGCGAGCCCGATCCGGACGGACGCGCGGTCACTGCGTTGGCCGACGACCTCGACGGTCCGGAACACAGAGCCGCGCTCGCAGCAGGCCTCGTATCGGTCGGCACAACAGTGGAGGGGCTGACCGAGGTCTCCGCGCGGCTCGAACGGCTCGTTGGCGATCCGGACCTAGCGTGGCGCTGGTTTGCGTGCACGTTGCTGGCTGAGGAGCTCGTCGAGGATTAATCCCTCATTCCGGCAATGAGACTTTTTGTTCGGCTACTTTCTGCCGATGTAGGACTGCGGGTCCAGCCAACGCTCTTACAAGGGGTCAAATTTGCGCTACCGAGTCGCCATCGCGATCGTTGCCGCCGCCTTCGCGGTGCTCCCTGCCACCGCCTCTGCGTCGCAGATAATCAACCGCAACGCGACGGGCGTGAAGCTCGCCGTGAATCGCAGCGGCGTCGCCCTGCTCACGTATCGAAGCCAGGGACGCCTCAACCACACGCTGGCCTGGGGCGCGACGAACGCGCGCACTCCGACCCGTGGCGCCAAGCAGGTCCGGTTCAAGGTGGACTACTCGGGCGGCTGGGGCTCTCGCCACAAGGACGTCTGGCGGGGGTTCAAGAACGCCTGCGGCCCGTACGACGGACCCGAGCTCCACTACCTGGTCGCTGCTTGCACAGCCCCGGACGGCTCGCATTGGGCGATCCAGAAGTGGCCGCGGCTGCTGCCTAACTTCGGCCTCCGCCCGACATTCGCCCAGAGAGCCGTGGAGCTGCACCTCTCCCATTGGTCGGGCGACCTACCGGAGTTCGTCATCAAGGTCGACTGGGTCTATCGTCGCTTCGACCACCTCTACGGCTGGCTGACCTACAAGGGCCAGGGTGTGTACGGCTTCAAGGCCACGAAGTACGGCGCGCCGTTGGACACCTGGGGCCGAAACGTGTTCATAGACACGTACAACTCACTCTACGGACCCGGCTGGAAGCGCGAGAACGGCTTCCTGACACATCGCCCCAGCGGAGCGTTCTGCTACGGCTTCTTCCGGCACGGAACCCGGCCGATCGGCAAGGGCGACAGGTACCGGGCGACCGTGCTGGGGCCAGGAGTGACGCCGATTCTGTTCTGGCAGGGCGAGGCGCCTGGACCGTACGACCCGGAGGTCGATGCCGTCGCCAACGACGAGCAGGCCGGCCTCTTCCCGAACGACAAGTGCCGCGTCAAGTAACCGGGCAACCTTAGGCGCATAGGATCGCCCCGTGGCGGGCGACGAGCTCAGGGCGTTGATGCGCGAGCTGCCCCAGCCCGTGAGTGTGGTGACGGTCGACGCGGGCGGGCAGAAAGCCGGGCTGACGGTCGTCTCGCTCGTCTCGCTCTCGCTCGAGCCGCCGCTCGTGGGGCTTGCAATCAGACACCAGGCCGCGCTCCACGAGCTGTTGCGCGAGGCCGGCGCTTTCGCAATTAGCATCCTCGCCGCGGAGCAGGAGGGCGTGGCGCAGCACTTCGCCCGCGGGGTGCCTCCGATTGCCCTTTGGCACGGGATCGAGACGCGCGACGGCGAGCTCGGTGCCCCACTCCTGGAAGGGGCGCTCGGCTGGATCGAATGCCGCCTTGACTCCGAACACTCGACCGGCGATCACACCTTCTTCGTGGGCACCGTCGTCTCCGCGGCCCGCGGCCCGGGCCAGGTGGCCCTCGTTCACCGGCGGCAGGAATACACCTGATCGAGGCGGTCGTCTTCGACCTGGACGGCGTGCTCCTCGATACCGAAGAGCTCTGGGACGAGGCGCGACGGCAGATCGCCGAGGAGCGAGGCGGCCGCTGGCCAGATGACGCGCAGCGGGCGATGATGGGCATGAGCTCTCGGGAGTGGTCGCGGTACATGCACGAGGAGGTCGGCGTCCGCGACCCGCCCGAGCAGATCTCCGCCGAGGTAGTCCGGCGCCTCGAGGGCCTCTACCGGGAGCGCCTGCCGCTGATTCCCGGCGCGCTCGACGCCGTCCGGCGAATCGGCGCGCACCGGCCTCTCGCGATCGCCTCCTCGTCCAACAGCCCGCTCATCGACCTCTTCCTCGAACTGACTGGAACCGCAGGTCTCTTCCGCGCGACGGTCTCGTCCGAGGAAGTCGAGCACGGCAAGCCGGCGCCCAACGTCTACCTCGAGGCTGCACGACGACTGGGCATCGAGCCGGAGCGTTGCGCCGCCGTCGAGGACTCGGAGAACGGCCTTCGCTCGGCCGCTGCGGCCGGGATGAAGGTGATTGCGATCCCGAACCCTGTCTTCCCGCCCGGCGACGAGGCGCTCTCGCTCGCAGCAGTCGTTCTCGCCTCTCTGGACGAGCTTCAGCCCGAGCTGGTCGAGAACCTCGCTTAGCGGCGGCCGACGACCAGCCGCACCGGGAAGCCGCGGCGCTTGACCGCGCCTGCCCTCGGGTTCTGGCCGATCACGC
>CAZQAG010000036.1:0-22433 GCA_964591295.1 uncultured Gaiellales bacterium
GGGGTGAACGGGATCTGGCCCGTCGTCACCTCGTCGCCCTGGCCGACGATGCGCGCGATCTGAGCGCGGACCTCCTCGACCGTGATGTCGAGCGACTCGAGCACCCGTGCGGCGAGCCCCTCCTCCTCGCGGAGGAGCCCGAGCAGGATGTGCTCGGTGCCGATGTAGTTGTGCTTGAGCGCGCGGGCCTCGTCCTGTGCGAGGACGACTACTTGACGCGCTCTCTCTGTGAACCTCTCAAACAACCGGGTAACCGCTCCCAACAGATCGAACGACGAAACGAGCCTCATGTTAGCCGACGCCTCGGGCGCCACCGAAGGCCCGCAAGAGCTATCGACCCGGATTCACAAAGGCTTTACGTAAGCGGCGCAACCGCTTACGCTAAGAGTGCGTTTTACGGGGGAGGGGAAGTGAGCAGGGTCTACGCACTTGGGCTGTTCGTAGTGGGCGAAAGCGTCCTGGCTTCGCTGTCTTTCGGCGTCGCCGCGGTTCCCGCGCTGGTCACTTTCGTGGCCGGCGGCGTCCTTCTGACCCGCGCCTCGTAACCGCCCGGAAACGGTCGCGGCATGGGCGGGCCCGTCGATCCGTTGTTCCTCGCCAGGCGTGCCCTTAGTCGGAGAAAGTGCGGAGCACTTTCTCCGAGTCCCGGGCCCGTGGCCCGGGACTAACTCACTTGGGCTGTTCGTAGTGGGCGAAAGCGTCCTGGCTTCGCTGTCTTTCGGCGTCGCCGCGGTTCCCGCGCTGGTCACGTTCGTCGCCGGCAGCGCTCTGCTGGTCCGCGGCTCCGACACTTAGCAACAGTCTGTTGCAAAGTCCGAAGGCGAGGGCTCACGGACGCGTTCCTGACCCGAGCCTCGTAACGGCCCGGGACCGTCGATCGCGGCATGGGCGGGCCCGTCGATCCGCTGTTCCTCGCCAGGTGTGCCCTTAGTCGGAGAAAGTGCGAAGCACTTTCTCCGAGTCCCGGGCCCGTGGCCCGGGACATTCCTACTCGACGTGTCGGGGGGAATGCGCGACTGCGAGGAACGTCAGCAGCAGAACCTTGACGTCGAGCCAGAGCGACCAGTTCTCGATGTAGTAATTGTCCCACTCGACACGATCGGAGAGGGACGTCTTCCCGCGCAGGCCGTGTACCTGAGCCCAACCGGTGATCCCGGACTTGACCCGGTGCCGGTCGCTGTAGCGGTAGACGCTCTGCTCGAAGAGGCCGACGAACTCCGGGCGTTCCGGCCGCGGGCCGATCAGGCTCATCTCGCCCTTGAGGACGTTGACCAACTGCGGCAGCTCGTCGATCGACGCGCGGCGCAGGAAGGTGCCGAAGCGTGTGCGCCGGTCGCCGCCCTCGACGCCTCCGGGGGCGGTGTCCGGAGGTAGCTCCATCGCCTGCGCCGTGACCTCGGCCTCGGAGGCGGGGCGCATCGTCCTGAACTTCAGCATCTCGAAGGTTCGACCGTCGCGGCCGACGCGGACCTGGCGGAAGAAGAGCGGCCGGCCGAGCGTGAACAAGATCGCGAGCCCGGCGGGAATCATCACCGGCAGCGCGGCGAGGAGCAGCGCTCCCGCAACGACACGATCGGCCGCGTACTTGATCGCGAACTGGACGCCCTTCGGGTTGACGGGACGTGCCGAGATCAGAGGCAGGCCACCGAGATGCTCGACGGTCAGCCGGCTCGTGACCGTCTCGAAGAGGCGCGGCACGAACGCGACGTGGACGCCGAGCTCCTCGCAGCGCCTGACGAGCCGGAGCATGACCTCGTGCGGAGCCCGCGAGAAGGTGACGATCACCTGCTCGACCTTGTACTGGGAGGCCACGCGGTCGAGGTCCCAGCTCGCCCCGAGCACCGGAAGCGGCAGCGAGTCGTCCTCCGCAGCCATCGGGTCCTTGTCGAGGAAGCCGACCGGCTTGAGGCCGAGCTCCGGATGGGCGAGCAGCCTTTTCGCAGCGAGGCGGCCGACCTTGCCGGCGCCGATGATCAGCGTCGGCCGAACCGACTCGCCTTGCCGGTGTGCCTGCGCGCGCGACCACTGCAGCGCGATCCGGCCCGCGGCGACGTACGCGGTCGCGAACGCCCAGGTCCGGATCACCTGGGCAGACAGGTCGGGCGGTGCCGAGATGAGCTCGCGCAGGGAGAGGACCGCCATCGCCGCGAGCGAGGTCGCGACAAGGACGACGCGGAGATCTTCGAGCAACTCGTAGTGGATGCGCGCGCCGTACATGCCGCGCGCCGCGGAGAAGGCGAGGACGAAAGCCGAGAAGACGACGAGCCAGGGCGCCGGCGGCGCGGGCACGTGAACCGCGCTCGAGCCGAGCGTCGCCGCGACACCGGCGGTGAAGAGCATCGTCGTGTCGAGCGAGAATCGCGCGACCGCCCACGAGCGCCCCGGGCGGACGCCGATACCGGTGACGCCCTGGGCCCTGCTACGCAGGTTCCCGAGCGCGCCGAGCGCCGGCGAGGTGCCGGCGATCGACGAGCGGACGGCCCGGTCGGCCATCTACTGCCTCAACTCTCCTTCGGCCCGCACCCGGGCGACACGACCGAGGCTCGCCCCGATCAGGAGCAGTGGGCCGCCGACGCCGCCGAACAGTGCGAGGTCGAGGCCGCTGAAGGGCAACGATCCGCGGGAGTCCGTAGCGGCAGCGGGAACGACCCTGGGGGTAGGCCGGGACTGAGCTTCCTGCTGGGTCCGCAACTCCTGGAGGGACGGCGAGTGGAGCGCGCGGTCGATGTCCGCGGCGCAATAGCGATTGTCCAACCGGCCGTTGTCTGCCAGGTCTCCGTAGATCTTCTGCGGAGTCGCATTACAAATTTTCTTGGACGTTGCCGCCGCAGTCGGCCCCGCACATGCCAGCAGAGCTAGCGTGGCAAGTACGGCACCTGCCCCCCGAGCCATAGGGTCTCCTTTCCCTTAGGCCTTATTTCCGTTCCCCCTGGAGTACTAAACGCATCTTGCTTGCGATCTAACGGTTCTGCAAGGGGATTCGATACGTCTTATCGGTCTTCGCAGGAGGTTGGGTTAGCGCTCAGCTAGGCTTCGGCGCCCGTGAGGAGGAAGATTCTCGTCATGGGTGGCGCCGGTTTCGTCGGCTCCCATCTCTCTGCGCCAGCGCCCCTCCTCGATGGGCTGTCTAAGCGTCAGCACTCCCCGCGCCGTTACGGAAAGGCGGAGGGGCAGGCAGAGAGTTCCCTGCAATGATCGCGGCGGGCGCCTCCTGCGTGAGGTAGCGCGCGAGCTCCGAATCGCCGACGGCTTCCGCAGCGGCGGCCATCCCTCCCTCGCGGATGTGGGGGCCGTGGCTGTCACTCGCGAGCACATGCACGAGGCCGAGGCGAATGAGCTTCTCGGCCGTCGCCTGCGACGAGCGGTCGAGGAGGCCGGCGAGAGAGCCCGCTGTCACCTGGACGAGCGCTCCGGCCTCGACGAGGCTCCCGAGCCGCTCCGGGTGATCCTGCACGTCGGGGTTGCGCTCGGGGTGTCCTAGCAACGGCGTCAGGCCCGCGTCGAGGAGCGCCGGCACCGCGGAATCGAGCGCGAGCGGCCATCCGCGGTACGGGAACTCGACCAGCAGGTAGCGCCCGGTCTGCGCGAGGCTGAACCGGACGAGCTCGTCGTGGGGCACCTCCCAGAGTAGATCGAGCGAGACCTCGCCACCCTCCACGACCCGCACCGGTACGGCGTGCCGGGCGAAGTCGTCACGCAATTCCTTGACGCCGCGCTCCATCCGCTCCACGCTCGTCGGAAAATCGGAGCGAACGTGCGGTGTGGCAGCGATCGCCTCCACGCCGTCGACCGCCGCTGCGCGAGCGAGATGCCGAGCTTCGTCCAGCGTCCGGGCCCCATCGTCGACGCCGGGCAGGATGTGCGAATGAAGGTCGATCACCGCTGCACAATATGAATGCGATGAGGCTCTCCGTGCTACATGTAGCCCAGCCCACCGACGGCGGCGTCGCTAGATGCGTTCTCGAACTGGTGCAGGACCAGGTTCGGCGCGGCTGGCCGGTTGCGCTCGCGGGTCCCCGGTGGGGGTCGTTGGCCGGCGAAGTGGAGCGGGCAGGTGGAGAGTGGTACCGCTGGGAGGCCGCCCGTGCGCCGGGCCCAGTGATCGTGCCCGAGACGAGGGCGCTCGCCCGCATCATCCACACGGTCGAGCCCGAGGTCGTTCACCTGCATTCGTCGAAAGCCGGCCTCGCAGGGCGGCTGGCGCTGCGCGGGCGACGCAGGACGGTCTTCCAGCCGCACGCGTGGTCGTTCGAGGCCGCGGAGGGCGCGGTTCGGTGGAGTGCCCTCCGGTGGGAGCGATTCGGAGCGCGTTGGGCCGACGCTGTCGTATGCGTCAGCGAGGCCGAACGGCGACGTGGAGTCGAGGAGGGAATCCGCGCGAAGTGGCGCGTGGTGTTGAACGGGGTCGACCTCGACGTCTGGCGCGAGGCTTCCGATGACGACCGTCGCGCCACTAGAGCCCGCCTTGAGCTCGACGGAGGCCCACTCGCGGTCTGCATCGGAAGGCTCAGTCGGCAGAAAGGCCAAGACGTGCTGATCGAAGCCTGGAGGTCCGTCGCCGTCCGCGTGCCGGGAGCCCGGCTCGCCCTCGTGGGCGACGGCCCAGATGCGGCCATGCTGAGGTCCGCCGCCGGCCCGAGGATCGACTTCGTCGGCCAGCGCGAGGACATCGCAGACTGGCTGGCGGCTGCCGACGTGGTTACGGCTCCGTCACGTTGGGAGGGGATGTCGATCTCCATGCTCGAGGCGATGGCGCGAGGGCGGAGCGTCGTCGCAACCGACGTTCCCGGAGCGCGAGAAGCTCTCGGCGAGGAAGCTGGAGCGATCGTCCCACCGGAGAGGCCGGACGCGCTCGCAGATGCGCTCGTCCTGAGACTGCTAGACCGGGAGCGCGCAGCCGCCGACGGCCGGGCAGGGAGGTTGCGCGCGGAGCGCTTCCACGACCTCAGGCAGGCGAACGAAAAGGTCGCTGACCTCTATCGCGAGCTCATTGAATCTGAAGCCTTCTCTTCGTAATGACGCAATCGACGTGGCCGTCCAGCCCGGTCCGCCGATCCCGTTTCAGTAGTAGTAGTCCCTCATCGGTTCTTTGAAACGGTTGCCGATGATGCCCATCAACGGGGCATTCAGGGCCTCGACGGCGAGGATCGCCTCGTTGACGCTCATCGCCGTCGATCTTGCGGAGACGACGAGTAGCGTGCCGTCGGCCATCGTCGCCAGGATTCGCGCGTCGTCAGTCCCAAGGAGCGGAGGCGTGTCGACCACGATGAGGTCGAAGGTCTTCCTGGCCTCGGTGACGATGTCTGCGAATCCTCGCGCGAGCAGGTCCCCGGCCTCAGGATCGGCCGTCGTCGGCAAGATCGAGAGGCCTTCGGCCCAACCCGGCCTGACTGCACCGTTCAGATCTCCTCCGCTGCGAAGGAGGGAAGAAAGACCATCCCCGCCATCCACGTTCGCCAACTTGGCGAGGCCCGGGCGCCGCAGATCGGCATCGACGAGGAGCACCTTCATCCCGAGCTTGCCGAGCGACTCGGCGAGCAGTGCGGCAACGGTTGTCTTGCCGTCGGAAGCCGCCGGGGAGGTAACAACGATCAAATCGACTTTGCCCTCGCGTAACTGCGGCTCGAGATTCGCCCGCAGGATTCGGAACGCCGACGCTGTCCTGGGATCGGCGAAGGCCGTCATCGGCCGCGCCTTCAACGCGCGTGAGGGCGGGATCCTGCCGACCACCGGATAGCCGGTCAGCCTGGCCATGTCTCGCCAGGAGCGCAGCCGGGGGCGGCCCCGCTCCAGCAGAAGGGAGAGGCCAATGCCTTGGAGCAGTCCGACGAGAAGTGCTGCAGCCTCCAGGAGTCGCCTGGGCGGCGCGGAAGGAGCACCCGGCTGGAGGGCGCGGGCGACGATCTCCGCCGAGAGGAGCGGATCCCCCTCGGAGAACACGATCGCCTGCTGAGCGAAGGCGTTCGCCACTCGCGCTGCGCGCCTCGCATCCGGGAGCCGCACGGTGATTGTCATGTTCCCGGTATCGGTGGCGATGCTTGCATCGACTGCTTTCTCGAGCGTGCCCCTCTTCTCTTCGATCCGTAGGGCGACGACGGCGACGGTAGAGGGTGCCGTCACGTACTCGACGTACTTCGGGCCGATAACGCGGACCGTGTTCGCGTCCGCCGAAGTTACCGTGGGCCGCGGCGCGATCGCGACGATCGCCTCCCCGTCGTACTGAGCGGGGAGCGACTCCACGTAGATCGTCGCGCCGGCCGTGAAGAGCGCGGCGATGAGGAGGATCGGCTTCCAGCGCCAGCGAAGCGCTTCCAGCAGCTCAGGGAGGGTGCCTTCTTGAAGCGAAGTGCGCCGCCCTTCGCGGATATGTCGTCCTGTCTCGATCTCGGTCATCAGGCCTTGGCGTGAGTTCGCGGCACTGCGGCCGCTCCCTTCTATCCTAGATGGGGAAGGCACGAGCCCCGGGGGGGCGTGCGAGCCGCCTCGGCGCCTCGGCTCGCCCCATCGGCAGGGACGCGCCGTGCCCCTCGAACGAGGGGCCCTGATCGAGTGATGCAGCGTCGGCCCTGGGGTTCCGAAATGACTATGGATGGAGCCGCATAGCCACCGCCTGCGCCGCGTTGTTGTCGTTGTCTCCGTCGTCCTCGCCGCCGCTTCCGGCGCGCAGGCGGCGGGCACGGCCGGCAGTGCCGGCTCGACCTACGAAGCGCAACGCCCAGTCGTGACTGGGACCGCCGGAGACCTGTACCGCGCGAGCGCGTCCATTCGGGCGAGAAAGCGAGGGCAGAGGGTCTGCCTCCAGCTCCGGGAGACCGTCGGCGGCTCGCGGATCGCGGGTGCGACCCGCTGCCGTCGGGCAACGCGCCGGTGGCAGCGCATCCAACTTTCCGACTACCGCGCACACCGGACCGGCTCGAAGCTGCGACTCGCGATCTCGCGTCACGGCGGACGTGGGGCGCGTCTCGGGATCAGAAGGCTTTCGCTGACGCCACTCGGCCGCCGGCCCTGCAAGACGAACTGCGCGCCGTCCCCTGTGATTCCACCAGGGCCGCCACTAGGGGACGCGCTTCTCCGCCCCGGACTCGCCGTTGGCTCTCAATTCCACTGCAATTGGGCGTTTTACACGGATCCCGAGCGGACGGCCGTGCTCGACAAGCTAGCCGCCGCCGGCGCAACGTGGGTGCGGATCGACACGTCCTGGTCCGGTATCGAGAACACGGGCAAGGGCGCGCGCAACACGTGGTACATCGCCATGGTCGACTTCTGCGTGAACGAGGCGCGGGCGCGCGGCTTGAACGTGCTGGTCACCCTGTGGCTGACACCGAGCTGGGCGAACGGCGGACGCGGTGAGCGCGTTCCACCGACGAATCCTCAGGACTACGCCGACTTCGCGCGTTGGGCAACGACCTACTGGCGCGGGCGCGTCGCGGCGTGGGAGGTCTGGAACGAGCCCGATCCTACGCAGAGCTTCTGGCAGGGCACGATCGATGAGTACGTCGAGCTCCTGCGGGCGGCCTACCCGGCGTTCAAGGCAGGCGATCCTCAAGCACAGGTCGTCCTGGGCGGGCCCTCCTCAAATGACGACGGCTGGATCCGGCAGGTCTACGCACGAGGCGCGAAGGACTCGTTCGACGTCCTGGCCACCCACCCATACCAAGGGATCGCGGACGCACCGCCCGAGCGTCCCGACGACGGCCACCGCTGGTGGTTCACCCACCTCCCGGTCGTCCGGCAGGTGATGCTCGATTACGGCGACGCCGCCAAGCCGATCTGGTTCACCGAGTTCGGGTGGTCTGCTCACGCAAACCAGCCGGGCATACCGGACTGGCTGCGCGGCGTTACCCCTGAGCAGCAAGGGGACTACTTCATCCGTGCTCTCGAGTACACGCGCAAGAACTATCCGTACGTACGGGTGGCGATCTGGTACAAGGAGCGTGCTCGGCCGGGCGACGAGCTGCACCAGGACGGCTTCGGCATCCTGAACTCGGATCTGAGTGAGCGCCCAGCGTACTGGCGCCTCAAGACCTACCTCACCGGATAACCGCGACCGGCCTCACGCCGGCAGACGAGGAGCGCACCGACCATTCCCCAGAGGGCGATGTGCACGACCGCGTTGCGGAGGGTGTAATCGAAGAGTCCCTGCCCGGCGACGCTGAGCAGCGCCGCCGCGACACCGGCGGCGATCGCCCGGTCGCCGACGTCACCTCGCGCCAGAGCCGCCCGGCCGGCGCTGCGCGCGCCGAGGCCGAGAGCGATCGCGAAACCGACGATGAGGAAGAGCCCGGGTAGACCGGTTTCCGCCGCCCAGGTCAGCGCGAGGCTGTGGGCGTGTTTTGCCGAAACCAACCTCGCCTCCGAGCTCGCGCGCGCGCTTGCGACCGGAAATCCACCTGGTCCGACCCCGGTGATGGGCTCCGATCGGATCTCCCTCAGCGCCTCGTCGTAGATGTCGTCGCGGTCGTCGTATGGGCTGAGTTCCGTGAGCGCGCGCGCCCGGGCGCCGACGACCTGAACCTCCGAGCTCTCCGGCGCAAACGAGGGGACGAACAGGGCCACGATGATCGCGGGCAGGGCAAGCAACGCGACGAGACGCCGCGCCTCCGGGAGAGCCACGAGCATGAATGCGAATGCGAGCCCCGCGCCGATCCATGCTCCTCGGGACAGCGATAGCATAAGGGCAGCGAGAACGAGTGCCAGCGCGCCGCCCGAGGCCAGCCGCACATGGAACGTCCGGGCGCCGAGCACGAATGCGACGGCGATCGGCGCCGCCAGAGCGCAGAGCGACCCCAATTGGTTTGGATGGTCGAAGGCGCCTTGGAGCCTCCCGCTGACGACCGCCGAGCCTCCGAACCGCGACTCCAATCGATCGCCCGAAGAGAGCGCGGTCAGCGAGATCAGGGCTGCGACGCCGACGAACCCGGCCAGCAGGTTCCGAAGATCGATCATGTGACGGCACGCAGCGAGCACGACACAGGCAAACACGATCCCGCCCGCGAGCGAGATGATCTGCTTCAGAGCGAGCACAGTGTCGACGGCCGAGTAGAAAGAGACGAGCGACCACCCGAGCAGGGCCAGCGCCCAGGTCAGCGGCGGCGACCACGGAAGCGGCGTCCGGCTCCCGCCGAGGCGGTGCAGAACGATCAGCAAGCCGACGACGAGGACCGCCGCCTCAGCCGCCTGCACGGTCACGAAGCCAAGTGGCGTGCCGACGGAGCCGACGGGGAAGGTCGCGAAGACGCTGAACGCTCCGAATAGCGGATTCGCGAGAACGGCGAGCACCCAGAGCGGCGCGAGCGCGAGCGCGACGAGGATCGCAGGAGCTGCGTCTCCGAACAACGTCGCGACGGCGGCGAAGCCTGCACCAAGGACGAACGAGAGGACCGCGGCCACGGTCAGGAGGGTGAAGAGCGCGGTAGGAAGCCCCCGGTGGAACGAGAGCTGCGGCGCAGCGCTCACCGTGGCACCTTCGCCGCCGCGCGATACCGCTCCTGCATCGCGTCAATCATGCGCGGCAACGAGAACTCGTCAACGACCCTGCGCGAGCCGCACGCCGCCAGGCTGGCCCCGAAACCATCCTCGGTCACGATTCGAATGATGGCGTCCGCTAGGGCAGCGCGGTCGCCCGAGGCGACGAGGACGCCGCAATCCCCGATCAGCTCGGACAGGCCGCCTCCAACGTAGCCCACGATCGGCGTGCCCACCGCCAGAGCCTCGAGGCCCACGTAAGGGAAGCCCTCTCGACCCACCCCGCGGGCATCGGGAACGCTCGGAATCGCGAGGGCGCTGCTGCCCGAGATCAGCTCGATCACATCGTCGCGATAGCCGAGGAAGGTCACCGGCAGGCCGGCCCCGGCGACCTCCCGCCGCAAAGCCGCCCCATAACCTGACTCGACCGGATCGTCACCGCCGATGAAGACGAACTGCGTCCCCGGCTGCCGCTCGAGAACATCCGGGGCGGCGGCGATCAGCTCCCGATGGCCCTTCCTAGAGTCGAGTCTCCCGACCAGCGCGACCACGGGGCTGCCCGCGAGGGGCGCTCCGAGCGCTTCCTCGAGTCGCCGCCGGCCCGCGCCGCGATCCGCAGGCAGCGCGGCGATGCCGTTGTGGATCACTTCCGTCCTGCCTGAAAGGCCCGGACCGAATGTTTGGAGCACCGCCCGGCTGACTCCGATGACGCGCTCACACCGTCGCGCGACAAGACGGGTGAGCGAGCCGTCCCAGCTGAAGTCGTGCTTGACCCACACGATCGGCGTGGGCGAGCCGAGCGTCGCGAGCGCCGCGACGAGCGCGGCCTTGATCCCGTTCGCGTGGACGACGGCCGGCTGCGCCTGCCTGAGGCGGCGGCGCAGTTTCCAGGCGGCGGCGACGATGCCAGGAGCACGCGCTGACGCCGGAATCACCGTCGTCGGGTAGCCGCTCGCTTGCAACCTCTCTACGAACGGTCCCGGCTCCAGACAGACGACGTCTCTCACCCACTCGCGCCCGAGCCCTTCAAGCAGCATGACGAGATAGCGCTCGGCGCCGCCCAGTCGCGAGTGAGAGGAGACGAAGGTGACCGGAACGACCGTCAACGCCCTCGCAACGCCTCCCAGGCACCTTCAGCGAGTCCGAGCGCGCCCTGCCATTCCCGGTTCACAACCCGGTGGGCGACGAGCCCGGCGACGAGGAAGCCGAACTGCACCCGGGCGAGAGGAGTGCGGCGGAAGTTCTTCCGGAACAGGTAGGTGCGGTTCCGGACGACCGCGCGACCGAAGACCCGCTCGTCACGCGTCGTGAACCCGGTCTTCAGGTGCACAACCGTCGCCTGCGGCAGGTACCTGATCCGGCCGAGCCGCGAGAGGCGGTACGAGAAGTCCTCGTCCTCGGCGAGCGCGTAGCCGGTCAGGTGCTCGTCGAAGCCGATCTCGAGCGCGCTCTCGCGACGGGCGGTCATGAAGCAACCCTGCATGTACTCGACCTCGCGCGGACGGTCGGCGCTGCCGACGTAGCGCGGGTAGCCGAAGCGCGTAAAGGCGCCTTCAGAGCCTCGGAGCACAACGCGCCGCAGCGGCGAGCGCGGGCCGCCGACACGCTCGCCCTCCGGCTCGGCGACCCGAACCGTCGCGCCGACCACGTCCGGCTCGCCGTACGCCTCGGCGAGGACCGCGAAGACCGACGTGTCGAGCCTGATGTCGTCGTCGGCGAACACGACGACGTCCCCGGTCGACTGCGCGAGGCCCACGTTGCGCTGCCGCGTCAGCCCCGGCTCGCTCGTCAGGTAGCCCACGCCGAGCTCCTTCGCCACCGCTTCGGCCGAACGGGCCGTCGTGTCGCCGTCGACGACGATCACCTCGTCGGGCGCCGGCCGGCAGGCCAGCACGCTCGCAAGCGTCGCGCGCAACTCGGCCGGCCGGCCGAGGGTCGGGATCACGACCGAGAAATACAATCGTTCTTCTGGATGAGCGACCGCCATCGGAGGACGAAGCGCTGAACGAAAGCGGCGGACTTCGCCGTTTCGCCGCCAACGCATTGTGGCTGACGGTCGCCCAAGTCGCGGGCAAGGCCGCCAGCTTCGTCTTCATCATCGTCGTCGCGCGCGCGCTCGGAGTGCGCGAGTTCGGCTACTTCACCTTCGCCATCTCGTTCGTCCCGCTCTTCCTGATGCTCGGGACCCTGGCGCTCGACGGGGTGCTCGTTCGCGAGATCGCCCGCGACCGCGCGCGTCTGTCCGAGCTCTTCGCCAGCGGCCTGCTGCTCCGCGTCGGGCTCGGCCTCACCGGGCTCGTCCTGGCGCTCGCGCTTGCTCCGCTCTTCGTCGGCGGCGGCGAGGCGTACGCGGCTCTTGCGATCGTCGGCACGGCCCTTTTCCTCGACGAGCTCTCGGCGCTGACCGGCGCTGTCTTCAGAGCGTTCGAGCGGATGAAGTTCTGGGCCCTCGTGATCGTCGTCAACCGGATCGTCTCCACCGGCCTCGCGGTCGCCGCGCTCGTCGCCGGCGGAGATCTCGTCGTCATCTGCTTCGCGTACTTGCTCGGGTCGGCGGGCGCGCTCGGTTTCGGCGCGCTCGCACTGCGCCTCCGCTTCCCCCGGATCCGTCTGCGCGCCGCGAGCAAGCGGACGGTTGCGGGCCTCGCGCGCGCGGCCGCTCCGCTCGGCGTCGGCGGCATCTTCAACACCGGCGTCATGCGGATCGACGCGGTCATGCTCCAGGTGATCCGCGGGCCGGTCGAGGTCGGCATCTACGGCGTCGCCTACCGGTTCTTCGAAACGCTCCTCTTCGCGACGTGGGCCCTCTCCAGCGTCGCGCTGCCGCGGATATCGCGCGCGCGGGCCGGTGCCGAGACGACGCGGACCTTCGAGCTCACCGCCGGCCTCATCGTCACCTTCTACGTCCCGATCGCGGTCGGAGCGCCGTTCGTCGCGGAATGGCTTGTGGTCAAGCTCTTCTCGGACCGGTACGAGCAGGCTGCAGACATCGTGCCCGTGCTGACCGCCGCCGCGTTGTTGTACGGCCTCGCCTACCTGGCACGGATGGGAGCCCTCGCCCTCGACCGCGGCCGCGCAATCGCGTGGATAGCGGCGGCCACCCTTGCCCTCAACGTCGGAGCGAACGCGTTCGCGATTCCGCGCTGGGGGTTCGAGGGCGCCGCCTGGACGATGCTGGTGAGCGAGGCGTTCGAGGCGGTGCTGCTGACCGGGCTCTTCATCCGGGCGGACGGAATCCCGCGCTTCCGCAGGGTCGCGCTCGTGCCGCTGCTCGCCGGGGCCTGCATGGCAGCGACGCTGCTCGCCACCTCGGCCCGCGACGCGAAGGCTCTCCTCCTCGCCGGAGTCGTCTACCCCGCATCGCTCTTCGTGGCCGCCCGCTTCTTCGCCCCCGACGACCTCCGGGCCGTGCGCGGCATCCTCCGCCCCACGGTGCGAAGCTGATGGCCGGCGCGACCGTCATTGCCTATCACGGCCTGGGCGAGTGCCCGGCGAGCGAGGATCCGCACAACCTCTTCGTCCCGCCGGCCGCGTTCCGACGCCAGATGGAGTTCCTCGCCCGGTGGCGACGAGTCGTCCCGCTCGAGGTTGCGGTGGCCGGGAAGCTGCCGCGAGGTCGGCCAGTTGTGGCGATCACCTTCGACGACGGTTATCGCAGCGTGCTCACCGAGGCCGCGCCCGTCCTCGTGGAGCTCGGGTTCACGGCGACCGTTTTCGTTCCGACCGCGTACCTCGGCGGCCGAAGCGAATGGCTCCCGCCGTCGCGTTGTCCGCTCGAGATCATGTCGCCCGAAGAGCTGCGCGAGGCGGAGCGGAGCGGAATCGCCGTCGAGAGCCACGGGCACGAGCACATCGCGTTCGGCCGCGCGAGCGGCGCCGAGGCCGAGGTTGACCTGCGGGCATCGATCAAGCGGCTGAGCGAGATCCTCGACCGTCGTCCCCGGTACCTCGCGTACCCGTTCGGCCCGAGCTCGGAGGAGGCCCGTCAGGCGGCGGAGGACAGCGGCTTCCAGGCCGCCTTCTCGATCGACGAGCGAGGGGAGGGCCCGTACGCTCGCGAGCGCGTCCAGATCACGCCGCTCGACGGCTGGCTCACGTTCGCGGTCAAGACTTCGGGCCGGTACCTCGCCTGGCGCCGATCTCGCCTGGGCGTGCTCGCCGCCCCGCTCCTCAGAAGCTCAAAGCGCTAGCCAGACCTCCCGCGCGATCTCCGCACAGAGCTCCTCGCGCGGGCGCTCGCCGTCGAGTCTATGAACGCCGAGCCGATCGTGCTCCTCGCGGTACAGGCGGACCTGACGCGTCAGCTGCCCCAGGTCGTACTGCTCGGCCTTGCGCGAGAACCCGGTCTCGGCGGGAACGTCGAGCAAGAAGGCGCGAACCGGCCGCGGCGAGAGCGCTCGGACGAGCGCGGCCTGGAGCCGGAAGCGTCGGTGCTCGCCGTAGCGGTAGCGGAGGTGGACGGCGGAGTCCAGGGAGTAGCGGTCGCAAATGACGACGCGCCCTTTCCGCAGGTGGCGGCGCGTCTCGCGACGCTGTGTGATCCCGTTCGCCACTGCCACGACCGCAGCCCAGCCGTGCGAGAGCACCGCGCTGCGGCGGCGCACCTCCTTCGCCGGGTCGGCCGCAGGTTCGTCCGTCCTCGGGAGCCGTCGCGCGAATCGGATGACCGCCTTGACCGGGTACGCGACCAGCTCAAGCGACGGGTTGTACGACAGGCGCGTCCACACGGTTTCTGTCTCGTAGCCGAGGCGTTCGAGCGTCGCGCGTAGAGCCGCCGCCTGAGATGTCTTCCCGGAGCCGTCGATGCCCGAGAGGCTGACGACGTGGCCGCGGCGGCGCCTCTGGAGCCGCCGGGCCCGCACGGGCTCACCCGTCTCGTAGGCGTGCCGCAACGCCGCGAGCGCCTTCGGGGCTCCCCACGCCGGAGCGCGGGCGGTCGCGAGATCCCATGCATCAGGAGAGTCTTGAAGTGCCTGCTCGAGGCGCCGCCTGCGCTTGGCGTCGAGCGCGCCGCCCGCCCGCGCGAGCCGCCGCGCGAGGATGAGGACGGCGTGCTCCGGCGCGGGTCGCACAAGCTGTTCGCGGCCTGGCAGTGGCCGCGCCTGCGCGTAGAGCGCCTCGAGCTCGTCCGCCGGGAGCTGCCAGCGCGCGACCGGGACGAGCTCGACAGCCTCGACGCCGCAGTCCCGAAAGCGCGCCCACTCGCGGCCGCGGCGAACGAACCCCTCCGCCTCCAGGCCCGCGGCGATCGCGGCCTCTTCGGCCGGACGGACGAGCAGGTCGAGATCGCGCGCCTCGGGAGGCAGTGAGCCAAAGACGAGCACGCGCTCGGCGACGAGACCGTCGACGAGGTCGGCGCTCACCGGCGGGCGAGCTTTCGGAGCACCCCGCGAGTCAGGGCGGCCGCCCGGCGCAGCGACGGCGCCGGGTCGCGGATCGACCAGACGCTGTGCGCCGCGCCCGGCGCGTAGGCAAGCGCGCGGAGCAGTCCGTCGCGTTCTCGAAACGCGCGACGCAGGTCGCCCTCGACCCACTGGTAGCGGACGCCGACGCGTGCGGTGCGCGCCGGGGGCGGCTGCCTCCCGGTCGCAAGCGCGGCCCACACGGCGGGCAGGTTGAGCCCGGCGGCGAGGGCGAGCGCGAGGGAGCCGTAGAAGCGCCCATTCAGGTCGATGAGGACGGGTCTCTCCGCCGACGGCGCGACGAACTGGAGCTCGGCGATCCCGAACCAGCGGAGCCCCGCGAGCAGCCGCGCAGCCGCTGCTGCGATCTCCGGGTCGATGGGCACGGTTCGCGCCCGCACGCTCACGCCCGCCTCCGGGGGCCAGGTTGCCTCGGCCTCCTGCTGGAGCGCGGCGACGACAATCCCCCCGCGGTCGACGAGAGCTGTGTACGCGACGAGCGGGCCCTCGATCCGCTCCTGGAGAATCGGCTCACCGTCGGCCTTCTGGATCTTCGCGGCGGCGGCGCGGGCAGCTGCGGAGTCGCGGCAGAGCTCCGCTTCGAAGCGTGCTCGGCCTGGGACCGAGTGGAGGCGGGCCTTCACGATCACCGGACCGTGCGTGCGCATCAGCTCCTCCTCGGTCGCGGCCGCCGTCCACGGCACCGGGAGGCCCGCAGTCCGAGCCTCCTCGGCGAGCGCGACCTTGTCCAGCGCGCGAATGACCGCATCGTGCGGTGCGTACGGGACGACTGCCTCGATCCGGTCCCGCGCTTCCGAGAGCGCGAGCACCTCCGCGTCGCCTGCACCGAAGACGACCTCCGCGCCGCTTGCCTCGATGGCGGCGGTCACGGCATCGAGGAACGGCCCGGTCCCCGCGGCCGCCGGCGGCACGCCGTGCCGGGAGGAGGACCAGCGCGAGGCGGCGGCGAGGCCGTTGCGCTGCGGCGAGCCGACGGCGACGTGCCATCCCGCCTGCCCCAGAGCGCGAACCGCGGCTAGAGCGCCGCGGGCCTCGCCGTCCTCGACGATCAGCGCGCGCATATGAGCGACAGCATCGCCGCGGCGGTCGCGGGCGTCGTCGCATAGACGTCGGGCCGGGCGAGGCGGCGCCCGAGCCGGCGCGCGAAGAAGACGACCTCCAGCGACTCGACCAGCCGCTCTGGCACGCCTGCCGCGGTCGCCGACGCGGCCGCTGCAACTCGGGCCTCGCCGCCCCATGCACCGAGCCAGGCATCCCGAAACGTGTGAGCCACGTTCTCCTGCGACCAGCGGGCGAGCCCGACGCCGTGCTCGAGGAACGCCACCGCCGCGTTCCAGACGTCGAAGCCCGGCGCTCCGCGCTGTTGTGCCCGCTCCCAGTCGACGAGCCCCGCGAGACGACCGTCGAGGAAGAGGCAGTTCTGCGCGGATGTGTCGCCGTGGCGGAGCACGGAACGCTCCAGGCCGGACACGTCGCGCCACGCCGCGGCGAGGACGCGATGAGTCGCTCCGTCGACGTGCTCCAGGGCGAGCTCGACCGGCGCGAGCTCGTCGGGCGCCTCGGGGCGCGCGGTGGCCTCACCCAGCCGCGCCAGCGCCTCGGTGAGCGCGACCATGCGCCCATTCCACTGGAGCTGTCCCGGCGGGACGACTTCGAGCGGCTGGCCGGGGAGACCCTCCTGTACGTAGGCGGCGCCGACCCGGCCGAGGAAGCGCGGCGCGAGCGCGACCGGCTCGGCGCGCTCGAGCGCAGCGCGCTCAGCCTCGATGAGCGTCGCGTTGCCGGGAAGCTTCGCAACGAGGAGGGGCGCCTCGCCGGCTCCGAGGACGAAGACCGTGAGGCCCGCCGCCCGGGTGAGCGCGAGCGCGGAAAGCGGCGGCGGCTCGGGCGGCAGCCGCTCGGCGCGGGCGGCGAGGCTCGGCCAGGACTCGGCAATCTCGGCAAGGAGCCGGTCGAGCACCGGATTCGGGCGCCGGGGAAAGCGGCGAATGACCGCCGCCGTCGCTCGGTGCGGCATCCCGATCCGGGCGGCTCGCGCGCGGAGAATCCCCGCGCGGCGGCGTGACGGCAACCCGTAACGAAGCGCCTGCCCGGCCAGGCGCGCGTAGAGACGGGAGGGCCAGGGCGATCCCACGCCGACCACCGCCTTCGCGTTCGAGACGGACGGAACGTGAGCGTAGCCTGACCGCCTCACGGGCCGATCGTAGCGGCGGGCCTCGCCTTTACCGGGGCGTTAGGTCGAGTAGCGAGCCCGGCCGAACGGCGCCCGTCGCGTCACGGACCTCCGCGCGCAGGTGCGCCTTGCCGTCCGTGGCCGTCCGCACGTCGACGACTCCGAAGTTGAACAGGTCGCCCTCCGCGTAGAGATTCACGGGCGAGAAGGTCAGGTCGAGAGGGCTTGGCCCACGCGTCGAGGCGCTGAGCGGCCCCGCGATCAACTCGTGGAAAAGGAGGCTGTCCCCGTCGCCGTCGTAATCGGCGTCGTAGCGGACCTGCCGGGGCTGGTGAACGTCTCCCGAGAGGACCACGACGTTCCTCAGGTTCGCGGCGTCGAAGTCGGCGAGCAGGCCTCTCAGCTCCCGCTCGAACCCGGTGTACGTCGGCGACTCGCTGCCGTGGCCGTTCGCCCAGCCGTCGCGGCTCTCGTCCGGCCCGGCGGCGATCGAGAGCGCGACGCCGCTCGCCACGACCTTCCACGTCGCCGTCGAGGCGCGGAGGCCGGCCGTGAGCCAGGCGACCTGTTGCGCCCCGAGGAGCGTCTTCGCGTTCTCGGGCGTGTCGGCGAGATCGTTGCGGCTGCGATACGACCTCGCGTCCAGCACGAAGAGCTCGACGTCTTTGCCCCAACGAAACGACCGGTAGACACGAGGGCCGTCGATCACGCCGTAGAGGAAGAGCGCGGCGCGTCCGGCGCGAACGAGATTCGGGTAGCCGGCCCGAGTGGGATCAGGCGGATACAGGGGCCAGGCCGCGCCGAAGTCGTTGATCACCTCGTGGTCGTCCCACTGGGAGTAGAGGGGCGTCGACCGCAGCAGGCGCTGGAAGTGCGCATCGGCACGGTTGTAGCGCCAGTGGCGGAGGTAGACGTCGCGGACCTGCGCCGGCTTGCGCCAGTCGACGTGTCCGCTCCCGACGCTGTCGAACGTGCCGGGGATGTTCTGCCAGGGGCCCGCGCCGTCGGGGCCCTCCGGCGGGCATTCGTCGTCGCCATAGATCATGTCGCCGGTCGCGAGGAAGAAGTCGGGGGCGAGCTTCGCGATCTCACCGAGGATTCCATACCCCCCTTGCCGGCGATCGCGGCAGTACTTCTGCCCGCCGAGGTCTCCGCTGAAGACGAGCTTCATCGTGGTGGCGGCTCCGGCCGCGGGTGCCGTCCGGAATGACCCGACGACCTTGCGGGAGGCGAGCGTGCGCCCGCGGATCTTGCGCGTGAACCACACCCGGTAGTAATGCCGGGTGTCCGGGCGGAGGCCGCCCAGCTTCAGGCGGGCGGTGTAGTCCGATCCTTTCGTCGCGCGCGCCGTTCGGCGACGCAACTTCGAGGAGAAGCGCCGACTCGGCGAGACCTGGACCTGCATCGTCGATGTTCCGTCGGCGCGAGCCCAGACAATCGCCGTCGTGGCCCTCACGTCGCCGCTTGCCACCCCGTGCGTGATCGCGGGGCGGCGGATCCGCTGCTCGGGCGCAGAGTGCGCGGTCGCTGCCAGGACCGCGAGCGCCGAGACGAACACGCAGAGCGTGAGAGGAGACCCCTTCCTCATCGAACCAGTCTAGCTACAGCCCTACTCGCGCTCACGCTCTCGGAGGGCCGGGAAGAGGATCACATCGCGAATCGTCTCACGGCCGGTCAACACCATCGCCAGGCGGTCGATGCCGAGGCCGAGCCCTCCGGTCGGCGGCATCCCGTAGGCGAGCGCCTCCACGTATTCCGGGTCGCCCTGCTGTCCGCTCGAGTCGGCCGTCTGCTGGGCGAAGCGTTCGGCCTGCTCGTCTGGGTCGTTGATCTCTGTGAAGGCGTTGCCAAGCTCCGTGCCGCCGACGAAGTATTCGAAGCGCTCGACGATCGCCGGGTCGTCGTCCGTTGACCGCGCGAAGGGCGAGAGCTCAATCGGGTAGTCGTAGAGGATCGTCGGCTCGATCAGGTCGGGCTCGACGAAGTGGCTGAGCGCATGATCGACGAGCTTGCTCCAGCTGTCGTTCGCGCTCGTATCGACGTCCCGCTCCTCGAGTCGCTTGCGCAGATCCTCGGCGTCGCGTGTCCAGAGACCGTGCTCCTCGAGCGCCTCGACCAGCTTGACGCGCTTCCACGGAGCGGCCAGGTCGACGTCGTGCCCGCGGAAGGTGACCTTGGTCGTCCCAATCGTTTCGCGGGCAACGGTCTCGACGAGCTCCTCGATGCGCGCCATCGTGTCGTGGTAGTCGGCGTAGGCCTCGTACCACTCGACCATCGTGAACTCGGGCGCGTGCTTGTACGAGACGCTCTCGTTGCGGAAATCCTTGCCCAGCTCATAGATCCGCTCGAGGCCGCCGACGATGAGACGCTTGAGGTAGAGCTCAGTCGCGATCCGTAGATAGAGGTCGGTATCGAGCTCGTTCGAGTGCGTTACGAACGGTTCGGCGAGCGCGCCCCCGTAGCGTGGCTGGAGCACCGGCGTCTCGACCTCCAGGAAACCCTGCATGTCGAGGTAGCGGCGGATCGCGGTCACCATGCGCGCGCGCAACACGAAGTCCGCGCGCGTCTCTTCGTTCATGAGGAGGTCGAGGTGGCGCTGCCGGTACCGCGTCTCGGTGTCCGTCAGCCCGTGAAAGGTGTCGGGAAGCGGCCGCTTGATCTTGGCGAGCAGCTCGAGCTCGGTGACCGCGAGGGAGGGCTCACCACGCTTCGTGCGGGCGGGGATGCCGGTTGCGCCGACGATGTCGCCGAGGTTGAGGTCAACCGGACCGGCACGGTCCTCGGCGACGAGCAGCTGGATCTTGCCGGAGCGGTCGACGAGGTCGAGAAAGACGAGCTTGCCCAGGTCCCGCCGAGCCATCACCCGTCCCGCGAGGCGACGCCTGTCGCCTCCTTCCTCGCCTACGTCGAGCAGCAGCGCCTCGGTCCGGACGGCTGCAATCTCATCCCGCTCCGGGAAGCGCTTCGGCACGGCCATTGAGAACGAGTCTAAGGTCGGACGCGTCTTCTAGTCGCCGAGTAGGCCGTAGCGCTTCAAGTCGCGCACCAGGGTGCCTAGAACTTCTCGCACGCTTGCCAGATCGGCGTCCTGGGTGAGGGTCCTGCGATTGGCGCCGCTGGCTGACCAACCTGAGACCCGCGCCTGCGGTATGGCGCCAAGGAAGCCGACCCTGCCGCCAGGCCCGCCGGCGCGAAGATCACCGCGCACCTCGAAGCTCTTCCTCGCGAGCATGTCCTCTTGATATGTCACCGGCTTCAGCTCCGCGAGGTCGCCCATCTTGGCCCCTCCGGCGACCTGTAGGTCGAAGCGGTTGGTCGGGCGCATGTGGGCTCCCGCGCGCACGACGACGGCTTTTCCCGTCGTCTGCCAGACGTACAGGGAGTAACGCCCGAGACCGTTATCGTTCACGAACTTCAGCGCTCCGAGGTCACAGTTGACGACCTTCGTGAACATGAAGGTCCCGGCGGGAGCGGGGAACCCGATCTCGCCAATCTGGAAAGCGACAGCCTGTAGGTCGTCGCGCGCACCGAAATACTTGCCTCCGATGATCTGCGCATCGCTTCCGAGTACGGCAACCTGCGCTCTCTCTGCGCCTTCGCCGGTGCAATTGACGAGGCCGGGTGCCTCAGCGTTCAGCCACCAGGCATACGCGTGGTTCAGGCCCCAGACATGGCAATTCGTCGCGCGGAGCCCGGGGCCGCGCGGACCGACCTCGACCGCCTTCGAGGTCGAGCCGTTCTCGATGCCCGGTGGACCGCAGTGGAAGACGACGACGTTCATCCACTGCGAGTCGTGAGGCCCGTTCCAGTAGATCCCGCCCTCCGTGCAGTTGTGCACGCGGACATTCGCAAGCATTGCTTCGAGTGGATGGCCGTCCGCCGGCAGATCGTCGGGATAGACGCTCCAGAGTCCTCGCTCCGCGCATCCGAAGATCGAGACGTTGAACAGCGTGTACCCGTAGGCGTAGACATCGACCCCGTGTCCGAGCGCGCCGCCTTCTCGATTGCCGTCGAGCGAGATGTTCTGCAGGGAGAAGCTATGGATGGCTTCAAGCGGCTGCGACTGCGGACTCCGCAGAATCGGGTAGCGAGGCCCGCCCGACGATTTTCGGATGACGGTCGCACGCATGCCCGCACCACGGAAGACGATCTGGGAGTAGAGAGTCAGCGGACCGGTGATCCGAAAAGTCCCGGCCGGGAACACGATCGTTCCTCCACTACGGGAACGGGCTGCTTCAATCGCGGCCTGGATCGGCGCCGTGTCGTCGGCCTGGCCGTCGCCCTGGGCGCCGTAGGTCGTGACGTCGTACACAGTGGGGGGTGGAACCGCCGCCAGCGCGTCCTCGGCGCGGAGGAGAGCAGCGAGAGGCGCCGCGCCGAGAGTGGCGCCCGCGCCCGCCAGGAAGCCGCGGCGGGAAACAAAGGGGGTTTCCGGTTCTCGAGGCAGGTCGTTCAGAGTCTGGAGTCTGCCACAGCTCCGACGCGGATCACGCACTGCACATACTCCCCTTCATCGAAGCAGCAGACCTCGGCTCGGCTCTCGAGTAGCGCACTCACATCCTGCCGAGCCGCGCGGTTCCAAATGAAGAATCGGCCTTCGCGGTTCTCGAAGTTCCACTGATGGAGCCCGAGGTAACCCTTGCTCTCGGCCTCGTTCCTCTTGTGTGTAAGCAGCACGACGCCGCCGGGCCGCACGACATCCAGCATGTTCTCAATCACGAGCACCGGGTCATAGCTGTGATCGAGAGCGTTCGCCGCATATGCGATGTCGAAGCTCGCTGGCTCGAACTTTTCCAGCAGCCGCTCGCCTTCGCCGGATTCGGTGCGAACAGGAGGCGTCACTCCTGCGGCGGCGAGAATTCGGTCGTAGTTCTCTGCGAGCGGGTCCACGGCCACGATCCGGAGTCTCTTGCCCTGGTAGACCTTGCCGATCGTTGTGAGCGGGCCCGCGCCCACGTCGAGAATGGCCACTTCATCCGCGGATAGGTCCACGAAGCGCTCCGTGATGAGGGCTTCGTCCAGCACGGCCTCGGGGTCAGTCCGCCTCTTGTACTGGGCGACGTCGTCGAAGGCCTTGGTCGCCAGCCAGTCCTCCCAGAAGGTAGCTTCATAGGGGATCGCCTTCTCCCATCGTTCGTGCGTCGTCATCCGTCGTGTGCGCAGGCGCGACGCGATCGCGACTACAGCACCGGCCGCGCGGCGCAACCGCTGATGGCTACGGACCCAGCGTCGGAAGCGTCCGATCAAAGCCGCTACGCGGCTTTGATGTCCATGATCTTGTACTTCAGCGCCTTACCCCGGGGAGTCGTCACCTCGACGGTCTCGCCCTTCTTGCGGCCGATGATCGCCTTGCCGACCGGCGACTCGTTCGA
>CAZQAG010000037.1:0-21917 GCA_964591295.1 uncultured Gaiellales bacterium
AAGGGCGAGCACGACGAGCGCCAGGGCAGCCGGACGCATTCCGGAGATGGTACGAGCCGGGCGATCCCCGCGGCTGAAACCGGTAGCCGCAATGCCGCAGTTGCGCTCGCCGGCAAGAAAGCCTGGGGTCACCCGGCTCGCTCAATAGATGCCGGGGCGCCCGACTACCTACGTTCTAGCGCGCCAGTCTCGGAAGGCCTCGAGGAGGGCCGCCTCCGCCGCGGGGTCGAGCTGCTCGGGGGTCAGCCGCCCGGCGAGCGCGACCGTCATCGTGATCTGTTGAAGGTACGTGCGGCAGCCGTCGCAGGCGGCGATGTGGGCGTCGAACCGTTCACGGTCCTCTGCCGAGAGCGCACCCTCGAGATACTCGGTGACGAGCTCCACGAGCTCCTGGCAGCTGAGTTGTTCGACGGTTTCGGTCACGCGTCCTCCGCGAGGTACTCCTCGAGCGCGGCCCTCACCTTCGAGCGGGCGCGATGCAGGAGCACTCTCTGATTGGTCTCCGAGAGCTCGAGGGCGTTACGAACGTCCTCGGCGCTCCAGCCCTGCACGTCGCGAAGCGTGATCACCGCGCGCTGCGTCGGAGGCAAGCTCTCGATCGCGTCGTCGATCACCCGCAAGACCTCCCCGCCGAGCAGTCGCTCCTCCGGCCAGTCGTCCGGCAAGGTGGCCCAGTGGCCCCGGTCGAAACGATCCGGCTCGACGGCGGGCTCCGAGTCGCCCAGCGCCGAAAAGGGAATCGTCCGGCCCTCGCGCTGGCCACGCGTCTTCGCCCGGTTGGCGAGGATGGTGAAGATCCACGTCTTGAGCGAGGAGCGGCCCTCGAAGCGGTCGATCCCGTTCAGGACCGCGAGCCAGGTCTCCTGCACGACCTCCTCGGCCACGGCCCGGCTGGAGACGTACATCTGAGCCACGCGCAGAAGGGTCCCCTGGTACATGCGTACGAGCTGCTCGAAGACTCGCTCGTCACCGGCGCGAAGCGCCTCCACGAGTTGCATCTCCTCCAGCTGGAGGGCAGGCTCCACGTCTACGTGGAGGTGAGGTCAGCGGCGCCGAAGGCGACCGAGAAGGCGCGGCACCAGATGAGGACCGTCGAGTATCGGCTCGTGTCGACCCCGGCCGGCACCTCGTACTGCTGCGTCCCCTGGTTGCCCTTCAGCTGACCCACGTCGACGTGTTCTTCGACGTCGCCACCGTCGTAGCCCCCCGAAACGAGATAAACCCTGAGGTCGGGGCCGGCGTCGGTGTCGAGGTCGACGAGTTGGAGCTTGACGCGGCCGCTCGACCGCACGATGCGCGCGGTGCCCGTCGTCGAGTGTGCGTAGTCCCGGAAGCTCCCTCTGCGACTGGCTCGCCGGTAGCAAGCGCCTCGTTGACGGTTTTGTCGATCAAGGTCGTGTACGCGAGGTACCCGCCAACGGCAGTGGAAACGACGATGAAGGCGAGCAAGACGGGGATGCCGAGATCGCGACGTGCTCTCGTGAGCCCCAGAGCGGCGGCTCCTGCCACAACGAAGAAGAGCGTCATCAGCGCGGCCGACGCCTTGAAGTCGTCGGTCAGCAGGCCGCCGGTCACCCAGACGCCGAGCAGGACCACGGCAATCGTGGCCAGAACGGACGCGATGCGAAGCACCACGCTTGCTCTTATAGCCGGTGCGGTAGGGCCGAGGCGGCGGAACATGGCGTTTGTGATCGGCGCGTTGACGTCGAACGCGGTTCAGACTCTGCTCGCCCGCGATGCGTTACGTGTAACACCCTTGATCAACCGCAAGACGGTTCGCCGGTCACTACTACAAGGGTTCTAGGAGGTTCCGTGAAGCACTACGACCTGATCGTGCTCGGCTCCGGATCCGCGGCTCGCGACGCCGCGGCCAAGGCGGCGTCGCTCTACGACGCGAAGGTCGCTCTCGTCGAGAGCACCCGCTGGGGCGGCAGCTGCCCCAACGTCGCGTGCAAGCCGACGAAGGCCTACCTCGTCGTCGCGGACCTCGTCCACGACATCAACACGCTCGCCGGAAAGCTCGGGATCGAGGTCGGGCCCGCGAGGATCGACCTGGCCGGGGTCAAGGCGCGGAAGGACTCGCTGAAGAAAGCACAGCCGAAATGGGTCGACGATCTGAACGACAACGGCTTCGACACGTACGAGGGCGAGGCGACCCTCGCCGGGGCGAACACGGTCACGGTTGGCGAAGAGAAGCTGACCGCCGAGCGCATCCTGATCGCGACCGGCTCGCGCACCGCCGTCCCGCCGATCGACGGGATCGACGAGGTCGACTGGATCGACCACGTCTCCGCGCTCGAGCTCACCGAGTTGCCCGGGTCGCTGCTCGTGGTCGGCGCCGGGCCAGTCGGTCTCGAGTTCGCCCAGATCTTCGCCCGGTTCGGCTCGCGGGTGACGATCGTCCAGTCGCCGAGCCGGATCTCACCACGTTCGGACGAGGAGGCCGCCGGCGTCCTGCAGGCCGCGCTCGAGAAAGACGGGATCGAGATCGTTCTCTCCTCGCGCGTTAAGGCTGTCACCCGTGACGGTGACGGGCTCGTTGCGACGATCGCGCCGAAAGAGGGCGAAGGCTCCCGTGAGCTGCGGGTGAGCCACGTGCTCCTCGCCTCGGGACGGGTGCCGAACGTCGAAGCGTTGCGGCTCGAGGAGTTGGGCATCGAGCGGGACCGCATGGGAATCATCGTCGACGAGCACATGCGGACCTCGGTCGAAGGAGTCTGGGCGGCGGGGGACGTGACCGGCAGGCACCAGTTCACCCCAATCGCTCAGTACCAGGCGCGGCTGGCCATCGACGACATGTTCGGAGGCGACGCTCCGGAAGCGGACTACTCGGTCTTGCCGACCGCGATCTTCACGGAGCCCGAGCTGGCCGGAGTTGGCCTGACGGAACAGGAGGCGCGGGAGCAAGGAATCGAGCACGAGACGGCCGTCCACGACTTGAAGCACGTCCAGCGCGCCTCGTACAAGGACCAGAAGCTGGGGCTCTTCAAGGTCCTCTACGACCCGGGCTCGCGCCGCCTGCTCGGGCTGCACGTCGTCGCTCCGAACGGCAGCGACGTGGTTCAGGGCTTCTCGGTGGCCCTGCGGCTCGACGCCACCGTGGACGACCTGGCTCGAATGCACCACGTGTTCCCGACCTTCGGCGAAGGCGTGAAGGCCGCGGCGGAGCAGGCAATGCCCCAGCGGGTCGACATGGTCGACGTCTGCGCGAACTGAACGATAATTCCGGCATGCCCGAGAAGCGCGATCGGCTTCGGGCGCTGCTCGACGTCGGCATCGCGCTGGCCGGGGAGCTCACCCTGGACGGGGTCCTCCAGAAGATCGTCGAGGCGGCCGCGGAGCTGACCGGAGCACGGTACGCGGCGCTCGGCGTCATCGATCCGAGCGGTCAGGGCCTCGAGCGTTTCGTCGTCACCGGCATGGATCTCGAGACGCGAACCGCTATCGGTGAGCTCCCGCGCGGGCGAGGGATTCTCGGCCTGTTGATCCGGGAGGCGCGCGCCCTGAGGCTCGACGACCTTGGGGCAGATCCCAGCTCGGTCGGTTTTCCGCCGCATCACCCCCGATGAAGACGTTCCTCGGAGTGCCGATCCTCCTCCGCGGTGTCGCGTACGGGAACCTCTACTTGACGGAGAAGGCCGGCGGCGGGCCGTTCACCGAGGAGGACGAGGAGCTCTCGCAGGTCCTGGCAGCGCAGGCCGCGGTCGCCGTCGAGAACGCCCGGCTGCACGAATCGGCGACGCGCTGGCTGAAACAGCTCGAGTCGCTGAACGAGATCGTGGACGGGCTCCTCTCCGAGGCCGAGCTGCCCAAGCTGCTCGAGCTCGTCGCCACGCGGCTGCGCGAGCTGGTCAAGGCTCGGCTCGTCGTGATCGCGATGCCGGCGCCGGGCGGAGACCTCGTCATACGCACGGTGGCGGGCGAAGTCGGCGATCAGCTCGTCGGGACCGGGCTCGGCCGGCTCGGCTCGAAATCCGGCCACGTGCTTGATCGCGGTCGCAGTGAACGAGTCGACTCGATGATCGAGGACCTCGAGGTCGACCAGGAGGCCGGGCGCCTGATGGGCGCGAGGACGGGCCTGTTCGTGCCGCTGCTCCTGCGCGGCCGGCCGATCGGCGTGCTCTCCGCCCACGACAAGGAGGGCGGCGATCCGCGCTTCACCGACGAGGACCTGCGGCTGGCCGAGACCTTCTCTGCCCGGGTCGCGGTCGCGGTCAACCTCTCCGAGCGCGTTGCCCGTAACGCGCTCCGCAGCGTCGTCGGCGGCCAGGAGCTCGAGCGAAAGCGGCTGGCGAGGGAGCTGCACGACGAGACCGGGCAGGCGCTGACCTCGATCCTGCTGGGGCTGAAGGAGCTCGACGCGGCTGGAAGCGTCGAGGGCGTGAGCGCTGCGACCGCGCAGCTACGGGAGCTCGTCGTGACGACCTTGCAGGACGTTCGCCGGCTTGCGGTCGAGCTTCGGCCCAGGGCTCTCGACGACTTCGGCCTCGTCCCGGCGCTCGAGCGCCTCGTCGAGACGTTCCAGGAGCAGACAGGGATCGAGGTGATCATGGAGCCGCGGCTCGGCCGGGAACGTTTACCGTCCGAGATCGAGACCGCGCTCTATCGAATCATCCAGGAGGCTCTGACGAACGTGGTCAAGCACGCCCACGCGAGCCGTGTGAGCATCGTCCTCTCGCGGAGGGGGAGCACCGTTTCAGCGGTGTTCGAGGACGACGGCCGTGGATTCGCCGTGGGCGAAGCGAACGCGGACCGGCTCGGGATCCTCGGCATGCGGGAGCGGCTTTCACTGCTCGACGGGACGCTCGTCCTCGAATCCTCCCCCGGCGGCGGCACGACCCTGGTCGCGGAAGTGCCTGTTCCGTGATCCGGGTCCTTATCGTCGACGACCACGCCGTTGTTCGCTCCGGGTTGCGGCGCGTACTCGAGGCCGAAGAAGACATCGAGGTCGTCGGCGAGGCCGGCGACATGCGGACGGCAGTCTTCGAGGCGAGAGAGCAGAAGCCCGACGTCGTGTTGATGGACGTCGTGATGCCCGGCGGCACAGGGATCGAGGCGACGCCCGCGGTGCTGAAGGAGGTTCCGGAAGCAAGGGTGCTCATCCTCTCGATGCAGGACGACCCGCTGTACGTACGCCAGGCGTTCGAGGCGGGCGCGAGCGGCTACGTGCTCAAGGAAGCAGCCGACACCGAGGTCGTCGGCGCCGTCCGTGAGATCGCAGACGGGGGTCGATACGTCCATCCCACGCTCGGGGCGAGCCTCGTTGCCGCCGAGGCCGAGGAGCGCGCCCGAGCTGACGCCGACCCGCTCTCAGAGCGCGAACACGAAGTCCTCAGGTTGCTGGCACTTGGCCACACGAATCAGGAGATCGCCGGCGTGCTCTTTCTCTCGGTGCGGACCGTCGAGACGCACCGGGCGCACATCATGCAGAAGCTCCGCCTGACGACTCGAGCCGAGCTCGTCCGCTACGCGATCGACTCCGGCCTGCTCGAAGAAGAGAGCTCTTGAGCTACGAGTGCTCGGCGGCCACCGCGTCGGCCTTCGTCCGGTGCACCGTGCCGTCGGGGTGCTCGGGCGGCGAGTACAGCGAGTAGACCTTGAGCTCGCCGTCCCCCGTGTTGACGACGTTGTGCCAGACCCCGGCTGGGACGATCACCGCCCAGTCAGCTTCGGCGTCGTAGGTCTCGTCGACACTGCCCTCGGTCACCGAGAGCTCGACGCGGGCCTTCCCCTCTTCGATCCGGATGAACTGGTCGTGGTCGTGGTGCACTTCCCGTCCGATGTCGTCTCCTGGCTCGATGCTCATCACGGTCAGCTGCGTGTGCCCGCCCGTGAAAACCACCGTCCGGAACGTGGTGTTGTCGAGCGTCTCGCGCTCGATGTCGCCCACCCAGCCCAGCATCAAGGACTCCTTCCGTCGTGACTCCAGGGAAAGGTCTACCCGAATCACGCCTGTTCCGACCCCAGAAATGCCAAGTCCTGCGAACCCGAGGGCCCACAGGACTTGACTCGCGCACCTTCGCATACCCCCACGACCGCGTCAAGGGGGAGGCGTGCGGGTTTCCCGCAGCCTGGTTTCGGGGCGCACCCGATGCGCCACGGCGTCCTTCCGCCGAACCTGAAGATATGCAGGAGAGTTACGCGGTGACCTGGCAAGAAGGGGGCGAGCCGATTCAACACGGCAAGCTCGAGCTCCGCCCGGGTGCACTCGTGCTCGACGGCTCGGATCGTGCCGGACCACAGGGACGAGAGATCGCCTACAACGAGGTGACGAGCGCGCGGGTCGCCCGGATCCCGAGCGACCGCCTCTCCGGACGCCAGACACTCATCGTCGATCGCCGGAACGCGACATCACTCAGAATTACGGGAGTTGCGCAACCGGGGATCATCTCGGAGCTGGCCGAGAGCCTGAACACCCTTCGCACGGGAGAAAGGCGCTTCGTGAGCCGTCTGGTAATCGTCGTTCCGCTGCAGCAGGGCGCTTCCGACCGCGCCCGGGCGCTGCTGCGGAAGGGGCCGCCGTTCGATCCCGAAGCGGCCGGCCTAGAGCGTCATCACGTCTTCCTCACCGACCACGAGGCGGTGTTCGTCTTCGAGGTGGACGCGCCGGATGCAGTCGAGCGGCTTAGCTCCGATCCGACTCTTTGGGAGGCCCTCGCGGGTTGGAACGAGCTCGTCGCCGGCCCTCCGCGCGTCGCGGAGGACGTCTACTCGTGGGTTCGGCCGAGTGAGTCCGAGGATGTCTCCTTCGCGGCCACTCCAGGCCCTGGAGACAGCGACGGCGGCGACGTGTATTCGCCCTCGGTGGGCTAGGCTCGCCTAGTGCAGGCAATCGAGGTAGAAGCCGCTCGACGGCGTCTCTCGGCCGGGAATGGAGGCTACGAGATCGTGCACCGGTCACCTGGGATCGAGGTCGGCGTCTACGTGCTTGTCGCCCCCGAGCCGGATCACCAGCAACCGCACGAAGACGACGAGCTGTACGTCGTCCTCGAAGGACGCGGCGTGCTGACCGTGGAAGGTGAGGAAACCGAGATGACCGAGGGGCAGGCAGCTTTCGTGCCTACAGGCGCCGATCACCGGTTTACCGGCTACGAGGGCCTGAGCCTGCTCGTCATCTTCACCCGGCCTGACTGAGGCGCATCGCCTGGGCATCGCGTGTGCGCATGCGGCTGTAGAGAACGATCCCGGCGAGGCCTGCCACGGCCGGGATCGCGCCGGCCAGGAAGAGCGTCCACCGTGCTCCGATCGCGACCACGAGCAAGTAGGCGAAAGTCGCGCTGACCGAGGAGCCCGCGGGCCACAGGCCCATTGTCGCGGCTCGTCCCGCGTCGTTACTACGGCAAACCCGCAGCGACACGACGGACGGGCACCGATGGCGCGGCAAAGGGCGGTGGCGACACTCCCAATCGATGAACGTTTACGGAAAAGGAGTCGCCATGCGCAAGCTATTCGAGTACGGCGGTATTGCCGCCAGCGTAGTTCTCATCGCCTTCGGCATCGGATCCATCGGGATCGGCGCCTGGGGAATCAGCACCGTTCGGGACAACCTCAAGCAGGAGCAGATCTTCTTCGGCGACGCCGCCGAGGACCCGGCTGTTCCCGCTTCCCAGTCGGGCAAGCAGGTGAAGACGGGCTCTCAGGCTCATGACTTCGCCGCGGTGATGCGAAAGCACACGCTCGAGTCGACCGACGGAATGACGTACTCCCAGATGGGTCGCTTCCTGGACGAGAAGGGCAACCAGACCTCGGACGAGGCGCTCGCCGCCAAGGATCCGAAGACCGGTCAGCCTGTCCCGAACCGGCTCCGTGACCTGTGGGTGACCGAGACCGCACTCACGACCGCGCTCAACACGGCGTTCTTCGCCGAGCGCGTCGGTGTGTTCGGAATCGTGATGGGCATTGCCCTCCTGCTGACGGGGATCGGGTTCCTGATCCTCACGCTTGGAGGCGCGCTGCGCCGGAGAGAAGCGGACGCCGCTGAGGCGTCGCGCAATCCGGTGGCAGCCACAGGCTGAGCGGGCGACTCCGCTCGGAAGAGAAGGGGCGCCCCTCGGGTCGCCCCTTTCTTTTGCTGTAACGCCTCGCGGCTCAGGCAGACTGTTCTGTGATGCCAAAGATTCAAAGAACAGAGCAGGAGTGGCGCGCCGAGCTGACGCCCGAGGCCTACCACGTGCTGCGCGAGAAGGGCACGGAGCGGCCGTTCACAGGTGAGTACGACCACGTCTTCGAGCCGGGCACCTACCAGTGCGCCGGCTGCGGCGCGGAGCTCTTCGTCGCGGACACGAAGTACGACTCGGGTTGCGGCTGGCCGGCCTTCTACGCACCGGCCAGCGAGGACGCGGTCGACGAGGAGACGGACGTAACGTTCGGGATGGTGCGCACCGAGGTCATGTGCTCGAACTGCGGCGGCCACCTCGGCCATGTCTTCCCGGACGGGCCGCATCCGACCGGGCAGCGCTACTGCATCAACTCTGCGGCCCTGAAACTGGAGGAGGAATAGTGGAAAAGCAGGCAACTTTTGGAGCAGGGTGCTTCTGGGGCGTCGAGGCTGCGTTCCGGCAGCTCGACGGCGTCACGAAGACCGAGGCGGGCTACGAGGGCGGAACGCTCGACAACCCGACCTACGAGGACGTCTGCTCGCACACGACCGGTCACGCCGAGGTCGTCCAGGTCACCTACGACCCGGAGCGGATCTCTTACGATGACCTGCTACAGGTCTTCTGGGGCAAGCACGACCCCACACAGCTCAACCGGCAAGGCTGGGACGTGGGTGACCAGTACCGCTCGGTCATCTTCACGTACGATGCGGAGCAGGAGGAGGCCGCCGCCCGCTCGAAGGCGCAGGAGCAGGCGCGCCACGCACAACCCGTAGTCACTCAGATCGAGCCCGCGGGGACGTTCTACGTCGCCGAGGACTACCACCAGCAGTACCTCGAGAAGCGCGGCCGCTCGACCTGCACGCCGGCGCTACGCGGCGCCGTGGCGGGCTGACCGGAAGTCGTCTCGGGCTGGGCCTGGCGGCTGTCGGCCGCCCCGGCTACATCAATCTGGGCCACGGCGAGGACCTCGCGAACGAGACCGATGCGCCTGCGCTCGAGAGGCGGGCACACGAGGTCCTCGACGCCGCTCTCGCCGGGGGCGTCCGCTATTTCGACGCCGCCCGCTCCTACGGCCGCGCCGAGGAGTTCCTGAGCTCCTGGCTCCGGGAGCGCGCGATCCAGCCTGGGGACGTGACCGTCGCGTCGAAGTGGGGCTACACGTACACGGCCGACTGGCGCGTCGACGCCAGGGAGCACGAGGTCAAGGACCTGTCGCTCGAGAACCTGATCCGTCAGCTCGCAGAGAGCCGTGCCCTCCTCGGCGATCACCTCCAGCTCTACCAGATCCACTCGGCAACGCTCGAGAGCGGTGTGCTCGACGATCGAGCCGTGCTGGACGAGTTGGCGCGCCTGCGCGAGACGGGCTTGCGGATCGGGCTCACGGTCTCGGGGCCGAGGCAGCGGGAGACGATCGAGAAGGCGCTCGAGGTCGGCGGGTTCGATGCGGTCCAGGCGACCTGGAACCTGTACGAGCGCTCGGCAGGCCCTGCGCTTGCCGAGGCCGACGCCGCCGGGCTCAGCGTCATCACTAAAGAGGCGCTCGCCAACGGCAGGCTGACGGCGCGGGGAGGCGACTCGAGGCTGCTGGCCGCCGCCGAGAAACGGGCCGTCTCCCCAGACGCGCTTGCACTTGCTGCTGCGCTGGCGCAGCCCTGGGCCGACGTCATCCTCAGCGGGGCCGCGACGGTGACGCAACTCGAGAGCAACCTGGTCGCGTCAGCTATCGACTACGACGAGGAGCTCGCATCTATGACCGAGGATCGAGAGGCCTATTGGAGGACGCGCGCGGGACTCAGCTGGAACTGACAGGCCTTGACAGATTGCTTCAATCTGGTTTAGATTTCCCCGAACGATGTTCGGTAATGTCGAATATCAGCCGGGCCTGACGTACAGAACGTCTGTGCCCTAAAAGACGGAGAGCGGTTCGCGCCCTCCGGCTCGAACCGCCGAAAAGGAGGATTTGGGCTATGGAGGAGCATTCGACTTGGCAGCGAGCCGCCGCTGAGTTCATCGGTACCGGGCTGCTCGTCTTCATCGGTGCAGGCTCGGTTCCGGCGATCCTGTTGCTCGAGAGCGGCACCGAGGCGCCCTTCTCGGGAGCCGATCTCGGTTTCATCGCGCTGGCCTTCGGTCTGATCGTGACCGCGATGGTCTATGCGATCGGAAAGGTGTCGGGCTGTCACATCAATCCGGCCGTCACGTTCGCGCTCGCGGCTACCAAGCGCTTTCCCTGGCGTGAGGTACCGGTCTACTGGGTGGCCCAGGTCGCCGGCGGGATCGCCGGTGGTTTGGCCATGTGGGCGAGCTTCGGCCAGCGCGCCATCGACCTCGGCGCCGGGTTCGGCATCGTCGACTTCAACGGCGCCGTCACGAGCTGGGGCTCGGCGATGTTCATCGAGGCGCTCGGCACGGGCATCCTGCTGTTCGCGATCCTCGGAATCGTCGATACGCGCTCGCCCGAGGGCTGGGCGGGCCTCGTGATCGGCCTCGTGATCGTGGCGATCATCATCACGGTTGGTCCCGTCACGAACGCCTCGCTCAACCCGGCCCGCGCCCTTGGGCCGCTGCTCGTGGCCGATCTGAACGGAGGCTTCCACAACTGGACCGAGCAGCTGTTTGCGTACATCCCGGCCAACCTGATCGGCGCAACCGTCGCCTGCTTCGCCTACGACGCGATCGCAACGCCTCGGAAGGTTCAGCGCCCGATCCAGGCAGCCGTCACCGAGCCCGACCGCGCCGACTCGTACGAGTCGGTCGCAACTCCCTAGGAGGAAATGTGAGCGCCACTGAGCAGCAGACAGTCAAGAAGTTCCTGAACAACCCGGAAGACATCGTCCCGGAGTCGCTCGAGGGCCTCGGGAAGGCGCATCCGGACCTCGTCAAGATCGACCTCGAGAACCAGCTCGTCCTGCGCAAGGACGCTCCGGTGAAGGGCAAGGTCGCCCTCATCTCCGGGGGCGGTTCCGGGCACGAGCCGCTGCACGGCGGCTTCGTCGGGACCGGCATGCTCGACGCCGCCGCCGCGGGCGCGGTGTTCACGTCCCCGGTTCCCGACCAGATGCTCGCCGCGACGAAGGCCGTCGACGGCGGCGCCGGGGTGATTCACATCGTCAAGAACTACACGGGCGACGTGATGAACTTCAAGCTCGCGGCCGAGGAAGCCGCGGACGAAGGCATCCAGGTCGAGTCAGTGGTGACGAACGACGACGTCGCGGTCGAGGACTCGCTGTACACAGCGGGTCGCCGCGGGACCGGGGCGACGGTCCTCCTCGAGAAGATCGCCGGCGCAAAGGCCGAGGCCGGCGGTTCGCTTGCGGAGGTCACCGCGGTCGCCAAGAAGGTGAACGAGCAGGCGCGGAGCTTCGGTGTCGCGCTCACCTCGTGCGCCACTCCGGGCTCGGGGCCTACGTTCGACATCGGCGCCGACGAGATGGAGTTCGGCGTCGGCATCCACGGCGAGCCCGGCCGCAGGCGCGAGAAGGTTCGCTCTGCTGCCGAGATCGTCGCGGAGATGAGCGAGGCGATCCTGGGCGATCTCAAGCCCGCGAGCGGCTCGAACGTGCTCGCGTTCGTCAACGGGCTCGGCGGGACACCGCTGATCGAGCTCTACCTCATCTACAACGAGCTGCACAGCCAACTCGAGGAGCGCGGTCTGACCGCGACTCGCACGCTCGTGGGCAACTACATCACGAGCCTGGAGATGGCAGGCGTCTCAATCACGATCCTCACGCTGGACGACGAGCTGACCGAGCTCTGGGATGCTCCCGTGCACACACCCGCGCTACGCTGGAAGGCATAGGAGCTTGGGCGTCAACGGAAAGGCGAACGTGAACGCCGGCACGCTTCGGAGCTGGTTCGTAGCAGCCGCTGCCTCGCTTCACGAGCAGCGGGACTACCTGACTCAGCTCGACGCTGCCATCGGTGACGCCGATCACGGCACGAACATGGACCGCGGGTTCACCGCCGTCGTCGAGAAGCTCGAATCGCTCGAGGACGTTCCGCCGGGGAAGGTCCTGACGACCGTCGGCTCGACCCTCGTGTCGACGGTCGGAGGCGCAAGCGGCCCGCTGTGGGGCATGGCCCTGCGGCGGGCCGGGCGCGCGCTCGGAGATACGGAGGAGGTCGACGGCGCGCAGCTCGTGGACGCGCTCGAGGCCGCGCTGGAAGGGGTCGTCGAGCTCGGCGCCGCCCAGGAAGGGGACAAGACGATGGTCGACACGCTGGCACCTGCGATCCGTGCGCTCAAGGCCGGTGTCGACGGCGGCTCCTCGGTCGCCGAGGCGCTGTCTGCGGCTCTGGCCGCGGGCGAGGCGGGGATGAAGGCCACGGTTCCGCTTCAAGCCCAGAAGGGCCGTGCCTCCTATCTTGGAGAGCGGAGCATCGGGCACCAGGATCCGGGTGCGACCTCGACGGCGCTCATCCTCGCCGCTCTCGAGCAGACGGTCGCAGCCGAGAAATGACCGAGCGGGAGCTGCTCGGCCTCTCCGCCGCAGGCGGGGTTGCTGTCGGCCGCGCTCTGCTCCTGCGCGACGAGGCTCCCGCGGAGCAGGGTGACGGCGGACCGGAGGAGCAGCGCCGTGCAGCTCAGGCGCTCAGTGAAGTTGCCGCCGAGCTTGGTCGGAGCGCGGAGCGCCTCCGCGCGGAAGGCCGGGTCGACGAGGCGGAGATTCTCGAGTCGAATCGGCTCATGGCCGAGGATCCGGCGCTTGCGCAGGAGGTTCAGGCTCTCGCCGCAGAGACCGCCGCTGCGTCCGCCGTGCTACAGGCAACCGAACGGCACGCGGGGCTACTCGAGAGCCTCCCGGACGAGCTGCTCGCAGCGCGAGCCTCTGACATCCGTGGTCTCGGCCGTCGCGCCGCGCGCCTGCTCGCCGGTGAACCGGCTCAGGTCGCGCCTCTTCGCCCGGCCATCGTGATTGCGCGTGACCTCGGGCCCGCGGACATGGCGGATCTCGACCTCGTCGGCGGCCGGATCCGGGGCTTCGCTCTGGCAGAGGGCGGAGCGACTTCACACGCCGCGATCATGGCCCGCGCGCTGGGGCTCCCGCTCGTCGTCGGTCTGGGTGACGAGATCCTGACTGCTGCCGAAGGCGAGCTCGTCGCGCTCGACGGCGACGCAGGCTCGGCCGTCCTCGCCCCGGATGAGGAGAGGCTCGAGGGCTCGCTCCGCGCAGTCCACGAGCAGAGACGGTCTCGGCGCCGGCTGGCCGGGTCGCGAACGCTTCCGGCCGTGACCCGCGACGGGCGCAAGGTTCGCCTGCTCTGCAACGCGAGCACGCCCGCCGAGGTGAGTGCGGGGCTCGCGGCCGGGGCCGACGGCGTGGGGCTGCTCCGCACCGAGCTCGCCTTCCTCGAGACGGGGGACTGGCCGACCGACGCTCAGCACGAGCAAGCTCTGGAGCCGGCGCTGGCGCTCCTCACCGGCAGGATCGCGACCGTGCGCACGCTCGACTTCGGCGCCGACAAGACGCCGCCGTTCCTGGCAGGCATCGCCGAGCGTGGTCTCGCACTCTCGCTCGCCCATCCCGACCAGTTCGCAGCACAGTTGCGCGCGATCCTGGTTGCGGGCGGGTCAACCGCTTTGCGCGTGCTCCTCCCTCTCGTCCACGACGCCGAGCAGCTGAGAAGCGCTCGCGAGCTGCTGGACAGAGCGCTCGAGTCTGTCCAATGGAGCGGCCCGCGTCCTGCGCTCGGTGCCATGATCGAGACGCCCGAGGCCGCGTCTCGCGCGGACGAGATTGCGGCGGACGCCGACTTCCTCTCGATCGGGACGAACGACCTCGTCCAGTACACGCTCGGCCTCGATCGTGAGCTTCCACTGGCGACCGTGCAGGCGGCAGCCGACCCGGAGGTGCTCGGTCACGTTGCCGAGGTCGTCAAGGCCGCCCGCGCACACGAGCTCACGGTCGAGGTCTGCGGCGAAGCGGCGGGGGAGGCCCCGCTCGTCGTTCTGCTCGTCGGGCTCGGAGTGGACGAGCTCAGCGTGGCTCCGGCCCGGCTGGACGAGGTTCGGACGATCGTCCGTCGGATCTCCGCGGCGAAGGCCGGACAGGCGGCTCGCTGGGCACTCGCAGCCGGGTCGGCGCGCCAGGCACTCGCGTTCGCGGACGACGTGCTGTCAGTCGGCGAGCCCGGCCACGACCGTGGCGAGCTGCTCGACGGCCTCGGCGGCGTCGTCGCCTGAGGCCGAGAGCGTCAACTCGGTGCCCCCTGTCGCCCCGAGCCCGAGCACTTCGAGGATGCTCTTGGCGTTGGCGCGCTTTCCATTCGCCGCGACGAAGACGTCCGCGTTGAACCGCGCCGCCGCACGAACGAACGTACCTGCCGGCCGCGCGTGCAGCGGCACGTCTTCCGGCAGCATTGCCTGGAGCTCAGAACTTGGCGGCACTACGCGCCTCCCTGGCTGCTGCGGCGACTTCCTCCGGCGTCGCCCCGCCGGCTGCCGTGACTCCCGCGGCGACGGCGCCTTCGACGAGCGGCGCGTCGGCCACGACCACGCGCTCGAGCTCCTCTGGGGACAGTTCCTCCTGGGCGGCGCGAACAGCGAGCACCGAGCTGCCGAGATCCATCAGTACGACTGCGCCGGCGCCTGCTGCCGCCTCTCGAAGGGCGTCGAGAACGCGGCCTCCGTCGGTACCCAGCGAGCCGTCGCTGGCCCCCCCGATCGCTACGATCGGCACGCCTGGCCCAGCCACCTGAGCGACGAGCTCGGCCACTCCCTCGGCAATGGACGCACTGTGCGAGACGAGCACCAGACCCACGAAACCGTTCTCATCCGGCCTGGCGCTCATCGGGTGCCTATTCTACAATGTCGAACGTCATTCGACAAGCCTGAAAGCCAATGATCCAGTCAGTCGATCGTGCGATCCGGATTCTGAAGGCTCTCGCAGCCGGTCCCGGAAGGCTGGGCGTGAGCGAGTTGTCCGATCGCCTGGGGCTTGCGAAGGGCACCGTCCACGGGTTGCTCAAGACACTCGTCGCCCACGGTGTGGTCGAGCAGCACGCCGACAGTGACAAGTACCAACTCGGGCCCGAGCTGCTCCAGCTCAGCAACCGCTATCTCGACCTGAGCGACCTTCGCTCGCGCTCGCTCGCCTGGTCCGAGCTGCTGGCGATGCGTGTGAGCGAGGCCGTCCGCGTCGGAGCGCTCCACGGGGACGGCGTCCTCATCGTCCACCACGTCTTCCGTCCCGACTCGAGCCTGCAGATCCTCGAGGTCGGGGAGGTGCTGCCGATGCACGCCACCGCGCTTGGCAAGGCTGTTCTCGCCTACCTCCCGGGCGATGTCCAGCTCGACCTGATCGGTGACGAACCGAGGAAGCTCACCGGGCACACGCTGATCACCCGGGCCGCGCTCAAGCGCGAGCTGACGACGATCCGGTCCCACGGGTATGCGGTCGAGCGTGAGGAGGCCGTGATCGGCGAGGCGGGAGTCGCCGCTCCGATCTTCAACAGCCGGACCGAGCCGATCGGCGCGGTCGGCATCGCAGGCCCCCGCTCCAGGCTCCTCCGCCGGGGAAACGAGCCGACGATCGCGGCTGCGGTGCTCGAGGCGGCCCGAGGCATCTCGCGCGACCTTGGCGCTCCGCGCTGGCCAGCCTCGGCCTGACTCGGCAAGGTTCGGCCTAGGCTTTTCCAGGCGCAGGCGCTAAAAAGATCGGCATGGCCGGGCGATTCAGAGCGCTGGTACTCCCTGCGGGCGGCGTTGTGCTCGCGCTCGTGATCCTGCCGGCGGCGAGCGGGGCGCTCGGAGTCACGAAGCGGGCTAGCGTCGCGAGCGCAGGTACGCAGGGGAACCGGCACAGCGTCGCCCCTGCGATCAGCGCCGACGGCCGCTTCGTGGCCTTCTACTCCGAAGCCTCGAATCTGGTCGACGGGGACACGAACGGCGCCAGAGACGTGTTCGTCCACGACCGCCAGGACGGCACGACCACGCGCATCAGCGTCGACGCGGGGGGCGCTCAGGGGAACAGTCACAGCTTCGCGCCGTCGATCAGCGGCGACGGACGTCTGGTTGCCTTCTATTCCGACGCATCGAACCTCGTGCCCGGAGACGGAAACAGCGCGGACGACGTCTTCGTCCGCGACCGTCAGAGCGGTGCGACAGAGCGCGTGAGCGTCTCCAGCGGCGGCGCCGAGGCCAACGCAGGAAGCCTCTCGCCTGCGCTCAGCGCGGACGGCCGCTACGTCGCCTTCCTCTCGGATGCCTCCAACCTGGCCGCGGGAGACACGAACGGCTTCCGAGACGTCTTCGTCCGCGACCGCGGGACGGGCGCGACAACGCGGGTCAGCGTGGACAGCGCGGGCGTCCAGGCCGCCGTCGGCAGCTTCAGCGTCGCGATCAGCGGCGACGGCCGGTTCGTTGCGTTTCACTCCTTCGCCGACAACCTGGTCGCCGACGACACGAACGAGACTGCGGACGTCTTCGTCCACGACCGCCAGACTGGTGAGACGACGCGCGTCAGCGTGTTCGACGGCGGGGCCGAGGCCGACGGCGACAGTTTCAGACCCGCGCTCAGCGCCGACGGCCGCTTCGTCGCCTTCGACTCTGACTCCACGATCCTGGTTTGGGACGACCTCAACTTCGTCGCCGACGTCTTCGTCCATGACCGCCTGACCAACACGACGAGGCGGGTCAGCATCGACGACGGCGGAGGAGAGCCGACCTCTCTCAGCCAGAGACCCTCCATCAGCGGCGACGGCCGCTACGTCGCCTTCTACTCCGAGGCGGCGGACCTCGTCGCCGGCGATTCGAACGGTGCTTCGGACATCATCGTCCACGACCGCCAGAGCGGCGCGACGACTCGGGTCAGCGTCGCGAACGCCGGCACGGAAGGAAACGGCGACAGTTTCAGGCCCGCGCTCAGCGCCGACGGCCGCATCGTCGCGTTCGATTCCAACGCCACGAATCTCGTCGACGGCGACTCGAATCGGTTCAGCGATGTCTTCGCACGCGATCTGACGGCCGTGTCTCCTGTCCCGCCGCCGCCCCCGCAGTGCCGAGTCCCGAGAGTGGTCGGCCTGCGGCTGGCGACCGCGAGAACGCGCATTCGCAAGGCGAACTGCCGAGTTGGACGCGTGCGCCGCGCACGCTCGCGGCGAGTCGGCCGCGTGCTCTCGCAGAGCCCACGCGCCGGAGCCCGTCGTGCCAACGGCGCCAGGGTCAACCTGGTGGTCGGGCGGCGTAGATAGCAAGACCTCGCTGGCTGAACCGCGGCGTCTTCTCGATCGGCACCGCCAGCTTCCTCGCCGATCTCGGCTACGAGGTGCCGACGTCTCTGCTCCCCGCCTTCCTGACGTCGACCTTGCGCGCGCCTGCCGCGGCGCTCGGCGTCATCGAGGGCGTGGCCGACGGTCTCGCGGGCCTTGCGCGCCTGGCGGGAGGAGCGCTCGCCGACGATCCCCGACGCCGGCGGGCGACCGCGGTCGGCGGTTACACGGCAACCGCTGTCCTGACCGCGATGATCGGAGCGGCGACCGCGGTGTGGCAGGTCGCGGCGTTGCGGGTGGCAGGCTGGGTCGCGCGCGGCCTGCGCGGGCCTGCACGGAGCGCCCTGCTCGCCGACGTCGCGCCGCCGGAGGCCTACGGGCGTGCCTACGGATTCGAGCGGATGATGGACAACCTGGGCGCGATCGGCGGGCCGCTGCTCGCCATCGGCCTCGTCGCAGTCGTCGGCATTCGGACTGCGATCTTGCTCTCCGTCGTTCCCGGGCTCCTCGCGGCGGGCGCGATCTTGCTCGCAATCAGGGCCGCTCCCAGGCTCGAGGAGCACGAGCGCCGGCCGCTCCGAATTCGCATCCGGCCCGTGCTCCGGGGCCCGCTCGGCCCCCTCTTCTACGGGATCACCGCGTTCGAGGTCGGAAACGCGGCGGCGACGCTCCTCATCCTGCGGGCGACAGACGAGCTCTCGCCCAGCCACGGCCAAGGCGCGGCGATCAAGCTCGGCCTCGGGCTCTACGCGGGATACAACCTCGCGGCGGCGCTCGCGAGCCTGCCGGCCGGGCGGCTGCACGACCGCCGGGGGAGCATCGTCGTGCTCTCGCTCGGCGTCACGGCATTTCTCGTCGCCTATACCGGTTTCGCGCTCACCGGCGGAACGCTCGTCTTGCTGGTCGCCCTCTTCCTCCTCGCCGGGGCTGGCAAGGGCCTCGTCGAGACCGCGCAGCAGGCAGCCGTCGCGGTACTGGCACCGGTCGAGCTCCGCGGCTCGGCCTTCGGCGTCCTGGCGGCGATCCAGAGCTTCGGCAACCTCGCCGCATCGGCGACGGCGGGCGCGCTCTGGACGCTCGTCTCACCGCGGGCGGCTTTCTTCTACCTGTCCGCGTGGATGCTCGTGAGCCTGGTCGCCCTCACCCGGGCACGCGTCAGCTAGCCGACGTGATTACCACTTCGAGCGGCGCCCGCGGCGGCTCGTGTACAGGAGCTTTGCGCGCGCGGAGACCAAGCCGGACTGCTCGTACTGGTCGCCGTGCCCGAGCCTGCGGGCGACTCGGCTCGTGTCGGCCTGCTGCTCGGGGAGGACGAAGGTGATCGCCGTTCCGCTTCGGCCCGCTCGGCCGGTGCGGCCGGTGCGGTGCACGTACCCCTTGTCCTCTTCGGGTGGATCGAAGTTGATCACGTGCGTGATGTCATCCAGGTCGAGGCCTCGAGCTGCCACGTCGGTTGCGACCAGCGTCGCCACCTTGCCCCGCTCGAACTCGGACAGCGCCCGCTGGCGCGCCTTCTGGGTCATGTCTCCATGCATCGCCGCGGCCCGCACGCCGTGGCGCGCGAGCTTCTGGACGAGCCGGTCCGCGCCGCGCTTCGTTCTGACGAAGACGAGCGTGGACGCGGAGGAGCGGATGTGCTCGACGAGCGTCTCGACCTTCGAGTCCGAGGTCACCGCCACGAAGCGGTGCTCGATCTCACCCGGGTCGTTGGGCAGCAGGTCGGCTTCGAAGCGCGAAGGGCTGTTCGTGTAGGCGCGCGCGAGCTCGCCGGCCTCGCCGTCGAGCGTGGCCGAGAAGAACATCGTCTGCCGGTTCTGCGGTAGGCGGCGGACGATCCGGTCGACCTGGGGTTTGAACCCCATGTCGAGCATCCGGTCGGCTTCGTCGAGGACGAAGGTCTGGACGCGGGACAGGTCGACGAGGCGCCGCTCCGCGAGGTCCTCCAGCCGTCCGGGCGTCGCGACGAGGATCTGCGCGCCCTTGGCACGGTTCGCCTGCGCCCGGAGGGGCAGGCCGCCGTACGTGGCCGCAACGGAGAGCCCCTTGGGCTTTCCGAGCCGCTCGAGCTCGGCGGTCACCTGCGCCGCGAGCTCGCGTGTCGGGACGAGCACGAGCGCCGTGGGGCAGGCATCGCCCGGCAGCGTACGCTCGACGATCGGCAGCGCGAAGGCGAGTGTCTTGCCCGATCCCGTTGGTGAGCGAGCGAGGACGTCGAGTCCTGCTAGCGCGTCGGGAAGGACGAGCTCCTGGATCCGGAACGGATGGTCGATTGAATTGGCTGCGAGGACGGCGACGACAGGTTGCGAAACGCCGAGTTCGCGAAAAGACTGCTTGGACATGTAGTTCGACTCCTTATGGGTTCGAGACTTGCCGACCTCGAAACACCCGAAGGAGGAACGAGAAGCTCATCTCACCGGACGGCACGATTGCCGCTCCGTGCTCTCACAGTAGCACCAACCCCATTTTGAAAGGCGAAACCGGGCTGAGGGTCGCTTGCGGCGCCCGCTAGACTGTAGGCCTGTCTAATGCGAAACCGGTGGCGCGCCGCGCCCTCCGACTTCGTTGGGAGGTGCTTGCAAGCGGCTGGTGTCCCGGCTCAGAGCGTTGTTCCCCGGAGCGCGCCGCTGCCGCGAACTGACAAGCTAAAGCTTCGATCGAAAGGTTGGTACTGATGGCGTCGAGCTCAAAACGACAACAGACGATGGCGAAGAGGAACCGCGAACAGGCGGTCAGGGAGAAACGCGAGTTGAAGCTCGCAAAGAAGCACGCCGCTGCGGCCGCTCGAAACGCGCCGCCGGAAGAAGTTGAGCTGTACGGACCACTGAGTGAAAACTGGCGGGAAGCGCCTGCGGAGACCGATTCGCCGGCAGCGCCCGCGGACACCGAGTCGCCGGCAGCCTCGGCGGACACCGATTTGCCCGAACCACCAGCTGAGGGAGACACCGATGACACACCTGGTAACTGAGCCCGTGCTCGACCGAGGATCGGAAGAGCAGGAGACACGCGGGACCATGATCTGGTTCAACGAAGAGAAGGATCACGGCTACATCTCGACCGAGGGCGGCGAGCGTCTCTATGTCGCCGGCACCGGCTTTGCGGGAGGCGTTCGACCCAAGGGTCGCTGCGCGGGGCTCGCAGTCACGTTTCGCGTGACGAAGAACGGAGGCGTTCGGCAGGCCGAGGAGACCACGCTGCTGACGGACGCTCCCAGTCAGCGGGCGCGCAGGCGTCACGGCGGCACCGGCCGCGGCCGCTTCTAGCCCCTAGCCCGATCAGTACTATCCCGTAGAGGCTCAGCGGACAGCCCTGATGCCGCGAGGGGCCGGGTGAACGATCCTGCCTTCGAGATGAAACGACTGTTCGCAGTCCTCTTTTGTGCCGTCGCCTCACTGGTGGTTACGGGCACGAGCGCTGCGACCCCCGCGTCCCCTGGCTCCGTCAAATGGCGCTTCCCGGTCAGCGGCCAGTACGTGCTGCACCGGCCGGCGGTTGGCCCCGACGGCGGAGTCGTCGTCGCAAGCTCCTCCGGCAACGTGTACTCGCTGACGGCCGACGGCGCTCTTCGCTGGACCGCCTCAGGAGGCTCTGACGGAGGGCCCTCGATCGGCGCCGACGGCACTGTCTATGTCGCGTCCGGGAGCACCATCAAGGCGATCGCTCCGGACGGCTCGATCAGGTGGAGCTACACGGAGCCCTCGTCGGGCCAGGGCGTGATCGCCGGGCCGACGGTCGGCCCTGACGGCAACATCTACGTGGTCACGGACTACGGTGGGCTTGGCGCGTTCGCGCTGTCGCCGGCCGGGATGCTCCTCTGGAGCAACCCAGGCGACCCGCAGTTCATCGAGTACGGTCAGCTCGGGGCGGAGATCGTGTTCGGTTCGGGACGGTTGTACGCGGCCTTCGACGAGATCAGCGTGGGCCCGAGCACGATGTTCGGCCTCTCGCTGGGAGGCGCGCAGGAGTGGGCGAGAGCGATGGGCGGCGGTGACGACCCGTTCATGCAGCAGCAGCGCCAGCCGGCGACCGGCTCCGACGGGAGCCTCTACCTGACCGCCATGGGCGGCGAAAGCGGCTGGGGCTTGCGCCGGGTCGACCCGGACAGCGGCGACGTACTTTGGAACTACTCCCCTTGGCCGTCGAACGGGATGTCGGCACCGAGTGTCGGTCCCGACGGCTCGGTCTACTTCTCGCGCAGCCTCGCCTATCTCGAGTCGGTGACCCCCGCCGGCCAGCGCCGCTGGATGTTCTTCGACAGCACGATCATCGATCACCCTGCGGTGAGCCCGGACGGCAGCGTCGTCGTCGCGGGCGATCGCCCGAACTTCGGGCAGCCCGGATCCGCACGCGGGTGGAACGCCTCGACCGGGGCCCTCTCCTGGCAGGTCGACCTGCCCAATGAGGACGGCGGCTACCAGATCGTCTACACGCAGCCACGGTTCTCGGCCGACAGCACGACCGCCTACTTCGGCACCGCCATCCTCGGAGGCGGGGATCAGTACTCGTTCCTCTATGCGGTGGAGACCGGCGTAACGCCTCCGCCACCGCCTCCACCTCCACCTCCACCTCCACCTCCACCTCCACCTCCACCTCCACCTCCACCTCCACCTC
>CAZQAG010000038.1:0-21548 GCA_964591295.1 uncultured Gaiellales bacterium
CATGACGGGGATCGTCACGGCTTCCTGGATATCGGTGATCTTGTCGGGATCGGCCATGCGCGCGACGCCGCCGTCGCGGCGAATGTCGGCCGGGACGCGCTCGAGCGCCATCACGGCGCAGGCACCCGCATCCTCGGCGATCCGCGCCTGGTCGGCGTCCGTGACGTCCATGATCACCCCGCCCTTGAACATCTCGGCGAGCCCACTCTTGACGCGCATCGTGCCGATCTCGGCCATGCCGCGATTGTAGCTTTAGGGTGTGAGGGTGAGGCGGTCCGTGGCCCGGCCGCGGATGTCCACCGCGGACACGGAGAGCACGTCCGTGCCTGCGACGACATAGAGGAAGCCGTGCTCGTAGCGTGCGCGCACCCGCGGCGGGTACGACGAAGGACAGCGCTTCAACGAGTAGAGCCCCGCGGCGCCGCCGCCGTGCACGACGTACGTCACGCCCTTCCTGGACGCGAACCTCTGGTAGTTGTGGTCGTGTCCTGCGAGGACGAGCTGGACGCCGTACTCCTCGAACAGCGGCACCCAGCGGCTGACGACGTTGGCGTTACCGGCGTGCCCGCCGCACGTGTACGGCGGATGGTGGAAGACGGCGATCTTCCACGTCGCGACCGAGTCCGCGAGCTGCTGCTCGAGCCAGGCTGTCTGGCGGTCGTTCACGGCGTTGGAGTCGAGGAGGAAGAGCTGGGCATCCCCGAGGCGTCGCGTGTAGTAGGCCCCGGGCATGCCGAGCGTGCGGAACTCGTACCGCCCGCGCTGGGTCTCGTAGTCGTGATTCCCCAGGACGCCGGCGATGCGAATGCCGGATCGACGAGCCCAGCCGAAGCTGCGGCGCCAGTTGGAGCGAAACCGCGACGGACTCCGCGTGTAGTCGTTGTCGCCCAGGGTGACGAGCATCTGGGCTCCCCTGCGGGCCTCGTAGCGCTCCAGCCGCTGGCCGAGCGACAACTGGGCCGAGCCGCCGACGCCGTAGTCGCCGACCGCGAGGAACGCGACTTGAGTCTGCGCCGTCGTCGAGCCGGCGAGGCCCAGGACGGAGGCGCAGACGCAGAGGAACGCGATCCGGCTCATGCCGGATTCCTACCGGAAGCGCGCTTCCCCTGCGCAGGCCCTACTCGGAGCCGACGATCCGGGCCCGGAGCCCGGTGCCGAACCGTGCGAACCGCTGCCGAAGCTCGGTCGCTGTCATATCTGGCCGCCTTTCGTTTGCCGCTAGAAGCTTTCGGTCAAACGATCCGCCAGAGAACCGCGAACGGCAATCCCCCGAACGGATCTACTCGTTACCCCGTATCGAGTAGAGGAGCGTTCTAAGCAGAGCGGAAGATCGCGCCGGCATTCGGCGTCTAGATAGGAGGGGCCGGGTCGGCTCCTGCGGCAAAGCCTCCCCGGCCCCATGTTCGCGCCGCAGAAGCACTACGTCGACCCCGACGCCGAGGGAGACACTCTGATTATCCCCCGGGAGCGCAAACTATGCCTACCCCGTTCGGGCAGGTCTCTCACCGCCCGTCCAGGTGCCTGGCACCGGGACATGTCCTTGTCGGCACGCCTGGTGCCTGTCACCGGACACGTCCTCGTCGGCCAGGGAAGCGAGATGGGCCCGCCTGGATTCGAACCAGGGACCAACGGATTATGAGTCCGCTGCTCTAACCAGCTGAGCTACGGGCCCGCGACGGCAAGCGTAGCCCAGCCTCCGCCGGGACAGGTCGGCCTCGGCCATGTCCGGTGCCAGGCACCAGACATGTACCGGCGCACCCTGTTGCGGGCGCCGATAACATCGCCCGCGGTGAAGGTGTTCCAGCACGAGCGGCGTCTGCGGACAGCCGGGGGGCTTTCGGTGCGGGACATCACCGACGAAGTAAGCGAGTCCGTACGGGAAAGCGGCGTGCGCGACGGGATCGTCTGCGTTTACTCGCCGCACACGACCTGCTGCGTCCGCGTGAACGAGTTCGAGGACGGCTTCCTCGAAGATTTCACCGCTCTCCTGAAGAGCCTCGTCCCGAGCGACAAGTACTACGCACACGACGATTGGGACCGCCGCACCGAGAACGTCTGCGAAGAAGACATGGAGCTCGGCAACGGCCACTCGCACTGCATGTCGATGCTCCTCGGCTCGGCCGGCGAGGCGATCCCGGTGCGCGACGGCGAGCTCTGCCTCGGTACTTGGCAGCGCGTGCTCTTCCTCGAGCTCGACCGCGAGCGCGAGCGCCGCTGGATCGTCCAGGTCGTCGGCACCTAGTCGTAGGAGGGCTCCGGCGTCCGGCCGGTTTCCTCTGTAGCGTCCCGCGCGAGCCCGGTTGGGAAGCCGTCTCCAAGCCCTGCTAGAGCCACGTAGCGAGCGCGTGCGCACCGCGGTGTTGGCGGCTGCCCTCTTCGTCGGGTACGTCAGCTCCGCCAGGCTCGGTCTCGAGCTGTCAATCGCGCACGGCGTGATCACGCCGGTCTGGGCGCCAACGGGACTCTCCCTCGCCGCGCTCGTGCTGTATGGCCCGAGGCTCTGGCCCGCCGTGGCCCTGGGCGCGTTCGTCGCCAATGCGACGAGCGGCGCGTCGGTCCCCGAGGCCTTCTTCATCTCGATCGGCAACACCCTCGAGGCCCTCGTCGGGAGCATCCTCCTCCGGCGCGTCGGCTTCCGGCCCGCGCTCGATCGAGTCCGGGACGTCTTCGCGCTCATCCTCTTTGGAGCGATCGTTAGGTGAAGGGTGTCAGGTCTTGCATTGCCGCATCTGGCGTGCACTGGCCGGATCGTGACGATCTTCACATCTTGGCTGTCACTACTCGACGGTCAGCCGGCGCCTTCGGCGGGAGGGAATCGAGCATTGTTGCAATGCAAGACCTGACACCGACCCACCAACGAGTCCCGCCCCCACGAGCGCCTCGAGTTCCGCACGCCGTCTGAGGCCTACTTGGCGACGCCGGGGTCCAACCTATCCGAGGCAGAAACTGTTCAAGAAACTTGACTCGGGACAACCTGCCGACACCCCTCTCCTGAGCGTAACCGGCGGGTGAGCCCTTGAATCGCTGAGGCAATCGACAAGGTCGTACCCGCGAAGAGGCTCGTCTCGGCCGGCTAGGTTCTCGTCAAGTAGCGCGGGCGCGCTCGCGCTCGGCGTTCTCGTAGAGCTTCCTCGCCGTCGAGGCGAGGATCGCCCACGCGATCTCGCCGTTTCCCTCGACGAGCTTTCGGAAGTCCCAGGAGGTCATGCCCTGGCAGCGCATCTCCGTCTCGGCGGTGACGGTCGCGGCCCTCGGCGTCTCCGCGATGAGCGAGATCTCGCCGAAGTGATCGCCCGGCCCGAGCTCGGCGACGGTCAGCTCATTCATCGTCACGCGGGCGCGCCCGTCCTCGATCACGTAGAAGCCGACGCCGACCTCGCCCTCCTTCGTGATCTCCTCCCCGGCGGCAAACCTGCGCTCGCTCATCGCCTCGGCCACCCGCTTCAGCTGCTTGCCCTTGAGGGCCGAGAAGAGCGGAACGCGCTGGAGGGCTTCGTCCACGGGAAGATTTTAGGCCCGAAGAAAGGCGGCTCGCCCGAAGCGCGCCGGGTGGGCCGTGACGCCGACGCCGGCGATTGCGCCACGGACGTTCAGCGCCGTGACGACGTGTCGCCAGCGTGAGCGGGCCTTGCGCGGCGCCTTCAGGTCGGCGACGAACACGAGCCGGAGCTCGCCGCCCGAGCAGAGCGCCGTCACGTCGAACTCCGATCGACGCCGCCCCACGCGCAAGTCGCGGGCGAACGAGACGGCGTCGACGAGGATCGCGCGCAGCTCGGAGCCCGTTAAGTCGGCGAGCTTTGCCGGCACCGGCTCCTCGGGGGCGTAAACGACGCCGTCCGGGACAAGCTCCGAGAACGTCTGCCGGGCCGCCTCGACGTCCACGGGCAGGATTGCCGTCAACAGGTGGGCGCTCGCATAGCCGACGAGTCCCTCCCGGCCCGCGGCGAGCAGCGCCTCCTCCCCCGTTGCGCAGTCGGTCGTCCGCACGTCGCTCATCAGGCCTCCGCTCATGCGCTGGAGCAGGTCCGCGGTCACGCGGGGCTCGTCGACGGGCTCAAACCAGGTCAGGCGGTCGGGGCCGATCCAGGCGGCCGAGCCGGACTTGGCGAGAACCCGCGCGGTCCGTTCCGCGAGCTGAGAGAGCCGCCAGCGGTTCCGATCCTCACGGGAGCGGGCATCCAGGCGCTCCGCACCGCCGGTCGAGGAGACGACGCGCGCCGAGCCGACGCGAACCGGCGAGCGCAGGTGGCCGAGCCGCCGCAGCCACTCGAGGGTGAGGAGCGCCGTCCCCGGCTCGCCCTGGGCACGGGCCACGCGCGAGAGACGCGCGAGCGCGACCGTGCACACGGCCGCAACGACGGCGACCGCCCCGAGACGCGCGGCCTCCCCACTCGCCAACGGGCCGACTGCCGCCAGTCCACCGAGGCAGAGAACACCCGTGCCGATGACCGCCGCGTAGCGACCCTCGGCGAACGCCTGGATCTGGGCACGCGCGAGGAGCGAGCGCGAGACGAAGAAAGCGAGCAGCACCGGCGCGAGATCGCGGGCGCTGCGCACGTCGAAGACCGCGGTGATCGCGACCGCGGCGCCCCAGAAGACGAGCCCGAGCAGCCAGGCGAGCTCGAGCGTGTGGCGCTCGAAACGCTTGCGCAGGTTCGTGAACAGGCGCAGCTCGAGCCGCTTGAGGTCGAAGTAGAGAAGCTGCGCCCAATCCGCACCTGCCCGGATCGTGGGCATGGTCAGGAAGAGGATGAGGAGCGCGTCCGAGTCGGTCTCCGCGCCGTAGAGGAGCGCGAGCACCGCGAGCGCGTCGAGCGCCATGACCGCGTGGGAGAAGCCGCCCATGAGGGACTCCCGGCGAGTGCCGCGCAGCGACGAGCGCATCGTCGCCGGCCCGGCCTCGCGCAAAGGCGTGTAGCCGAGGAAGTGGTAGACGCGGCGGACGTAGACGAGCGTGAGGCCGGTCATGAGGAGCGTGGTGAGCACCGCGGAGAAGACGACCGCCCAGACGCCGGCGAAAGGCCAGAGGGCGAGCATCGTCGCGACGCCGATCAGCTCAGGGGCGAGGGCGGCCGTCAGCGGCTTGTACACCCGGCGAAGCGCGTAGACGCCCGAGTGGTAACAGCGGGTCGGCAGGTCGAGCACGAGCCTGAGCGCCATCGCGGCAACGAAAGCGTCGGCCGCGCCGATCGTCCCGTCGGCCCCGCGCCAGATCATCCAGGCGACCGCAAGCACGAGCACGAGTCCCGAGAGCACGAGCGAGAACGCGAGCCAGCCGCCGATCACCCGCGGGATCCGATGCGGGCTCCCCGAGCGGAGCAAGTCTCGAACGCGTGCGCGCAGTGCTTCGAGCGCGCCCCACCAGAAGCTCGAGAGAAGCGCGGTCGCCGTCGTCGCGACGATGACGAGCAGGAAGTTGTCCCACTCGAGGCCGCGGAAGAGGAGGAGCACCGTCACGGCGTGGGCCGCCGACTCCACGATGTAGCGGAGGAAGAACCAGCGCAGCCGGTACCAGGAGTAGCGCCAGAGGCGATCGCCGAGGAGCGCCTCCTCCAGCACCACGATCCGCTCCTCGCGACCGGCCTGGCGCCGGAGCCAACGCTCGAGCGGCGTTTCGGTCATGCGGCGGCCTTGCGACGACTGTTGCGGGCTGCGACGAGGGAGACAAGCCCCCAGTCGTGGCGGAGCTTTGCGTACGGGATCTCCCGGAAGGCCCGAGCGTCGCTACGCCGCGCGACGGCCTTGAGGACGAGCCGCGCGATCAGGTAGTCGACCTGCTCGAGCTGGCGCCGGTCGGTGACGACCCTGCGCAGCGCGATGGCCGAGCGGCTCTGGGTGAGAGCGCTGCGCGGATCGAGCGCGCGGTTCACGACCTCGCAGACGGCGCGGCCCGTCTGGTCGAGCGGGGCTCCTCGCATCGTGCGGACGGTCGTCGTCGCGCGCCGGTCGAGCTCGCGCAGGAGGAGTCGGATCTTGGACTCGTCGAGCCCGATCGTCCCGTCTGCGGCGATGCGCGTGCCCAGGAAGGGGACAGCAGACGTGCCTCTCGCCTCGGGCCACGCGTCCGAGGGGCGCCCCGGAGGCGTCAGGTAGAGCGTTCGCCGCTTCTTCTCGTTGACGGTCAGCCGAAGCGAGTCGAGCGTCTCGTCGATCACCGCCTCGGCCTCGCGCGCGATCGCCGGGTTGGGGTGAGCGAAGAGGAAGTCGTCGCCGTAACGGGCATAGAAGCCGCCCGGCAGCACCTGGAGGGCCTCGTCCATGTCGGTCAGGTAGAGATTGGCCACGATCGAGGAGATCGGCTGCCCCATCGGCAGGCCCTTGATGCGGCAGACGACGCCGCCGTCGGGCACCTTCATCTCGACCCGCACGACCTGCTCGAAGAGGCCGGAGAGCGGGCCGAGCTCGGCCTCGAGCATCGTCCAGAGCGGCGAGTCGAGCCCGAGGGGTATCGAATCGGTGTACGAATCGACATCCCGGCGCAGGACGTAGATCCCGCGGGCCCGCGGATCGGCGTGCTTGCGGCGCTCCGCCCGGACGAAGGCGGCGAGCTCTGTGATCGGCGCCAGCCAGGAGAGGCCCTTCCGGTAGGAGAACACGCGGTCCGAGAGCCGCGGCTCGACGGCTTCGCGCACGATCTCCGCGACGACGCCATGGACGATCAGGTCGGTGAGACGGCACGCGAAGACCTCGCGCAGCTTGTGCCGGGCGCGGATCGTCCGCAGTTCACCGGGCTCGAGCTCGTAACGCCCCTCCCCCACCTCACGCGCGAGCAGGCGGGCGACCTTGCCGCGGTTCATGACGATCGAGGCGAGCGAGACGTTGCTCTGCCGCAGCTCGTAGAGGCGGCTCGTGAGCAGGTAGCGCTGATGGAGCCGCTCGATCTGACGCTCGTAGCGGCGTCGGTCTGACACAAGCGCGTGGAGGTCCAACGCGCCTCGAAACGCTAGCGGAGTACGCCCCAGGTTCCTAGGGTTTTAGACGGGGCCGGGTGAGTGGTCTGTTTCTTGATTGGAGAATCGAGATCAACGAAGAAAACGATTTCTAATCGGGCGGGTCAAGACCGCAGTCTCTGCTTCCCGCCAAGTGGAGCGCTGCACTCGCGTGCAGGAGTCACCCGGCCCTCGCCGTAGGCCGGACGCTAGCACCGAGGCGCCGGAAGGTCTAGGAGGCGCGGTGCTCGGCGAGCACGAGGCGACCGATCTCCTGCGCCCGCTTTGCAGCCTCGAGGTCGCCCTCGCCGGCGGAGACGATCGAGCCTTTCATGAGGATGTGCCACTTGCGGGCGAATGCGTCCGGGTCGCGCAGGCCGGCCTCGGTCGCGAGCGAGCGAAGGATGTCGCGGATGTTCTCGAGGTGAACGACGCTCGCCTGCCCGATCGGATGTGCGAGATCCGCCGTCTCGAGCAGGACGTTGATGAACGAACAGCCGTCGAAGCCATCCTCGTGGAACCACTCGTCGAAGACGTCGAAGATGGCAAGGAGCGAATCCTCCGGGGTTGTCCCTCGACTCCTCGCGCCGGCCTCGACGCGGCCACGCGTCCAGACCTCCTCGCGGCGCTGCAGGAACGCGATCACAAGCTCGTCCTTCGACGAGAAATGCCGGTACAGCGTTGCCTTCGCGACCGCCGCGCGCTCGAGCCGAGGCCAAGCCCCTTACGGACTTAGCAACAGTCTGTTGCTAAGTAAGGCAAGGCTCGTTAGCCAGCCAGCAATGCCGTGGAGCAGGATGAGGTCATATAAATCTTGGTTCGGCCTCGGTTAGGCCTCTCCAACTCCCTCTAGAACTGGATCAACCAGTAATCAAGGAGGGACCAATGATCCGCATTACCGCTCTACTCGCCGTTGCCGCTACCGCGCTTGCGCTCGTGGCGTCGATCGGCGCAGCTCCGACCGCACCGATGAAGCTCACCGGCGCCGTCGGCCCCGGCGAGACGATCACCATGAAGAAGGGCTCCGCGAGGGTCACGACCCTAAAGCGCGGCCGCTACACGATCGTCGTCAACGACCGCTCTGACGAGCACAACTTCCGCCTCCGCGGGCCGGGGGTCAACAAGCAGATCTCGGGCATCGCGGCGACCGGCACCAAGTCGATCACCGTCAACCTGAAGCCCGGCCGCTACACGTACGTGTGCGACCCGCATGCCGGCGACATGATCGGCGGCTTCCGCGTCAAGTAGGCGCTCTCTCCTGCGAGGGCCGGGCGTTCGTCAGGCCTGGTCCTCGCCACACCTCTACGGGCCTGTCACAGCCGGCCGATCCACTCGGCGAACAGCGGGTCGACGAGCCGTTGGCGGCGCCCCTCCTGCTCGACCTCCGCGGTCTCGTGCAGACGCTTGAGGGCGGTCTGAGCCGTCGGCTTGCTCAGGTCGAGGAGCTGCAGGACGTGTTCCCTGTAGGGCGAGCCGCCTCCAGAGATCACCGCACGCAGCGTCTTCTGCTCGGCCAGCCCCAGCCCGCGCCAGTGCGCGTCGAGCTCCGGCTCGAGCTCCGTGAGGGCGCTCTCGTGCGCGGTTTCCCAGTCATCCAGGGTGGCGGCTCTACCACGCGGCACCCCCTCCCACGAGCGATACGCGAGGAGCATCGCGCGCTGCGGGTGCCCTTCCGCGGCCTCGACGAGCGGGTGCAGCGCCTCACCCGCGCTTCTCCCCGTGTCGTCGAAGCGGCGGGCGACGTATGCGGAGATGTCCTCGTCGGCCAGTCGATGAAGGCGCATCGGGACGGCAGATCCGTAGAGGGGCCGGTCACGATCTTCGAAGAGCTGTCGCATGAGACCGGGCTCGGAGCCGGCAAAGACGTAGCTCGCCACGTGTCCCTGGTGCTGGATGTGGCTCCTCAGCAGCCCGTCGAGATCGGGAACCTTCGTCACGTCCTGAAACTCGTCGAGCGCGACGAATGCCCGGTAGCCACCGCTCTCCTCCAGTCGGAGAGGCAGGTCGAGGAGCGCATGCAGGGCGGGCAGCGGATCCACCTTCTGCCCGATCTGGAGCTTGGCGCTGATGCCAAAGGCGCCCAGGGAGAGGCCGAGGTTGGTCTTCTGGAGGAAATCCTCCACCTTGTCCCGCAACGAGCCTTTCAGGGCCTGCGAGTACGCGCGCTCGAAGCGGACGGTCACGTCGGCGATCGAGATCACGCGGTAGAGATCGACGACGACCGGGATCAGCCCCTCCCGCTCCCCGTCTCGCAGGGCGCGCCTGATGAGGCTCGTCTTCCCGTACTTCCGCGGCGCATAGAGGCGCGCGAAGTGGCCTCCGACCGCCTGGGCGAGCAGCTTCTGGATCTCGTCGTCGCGGTCGATCAGGTCTTCCGGCTCGATCGGGTGCGAGTAGACGAACGGGTTGATGTCGGTGATCGCGGGTATGCGCGGGGCATACCATGAGGTATGTCATATAGATACCAAGCGGTATGTCCAGTGCATACCAGATCACCGGGTACCGGTTGGAATTAGGGTAGGCCTATGCTCTGGCTGATCGTTGCGGCGCTCGCCGTCCTGCTCGTGCTCGCCGTCATCGTGATGTACAACCGGCTCGTCCGGCTGCGCAACCGCACCGAGAACTCGTGGTCGCAGGTCGACGTTCAGCTCCGGCGCCGCTACGACCTGATCCCGAACCTGGTGGAGAGCGTGAAGGGCTACGCGTCTCACGAGCGCGCAACCTTCGAGGAGGTCACCAAGGCGCGGATGGCAGCCCAGCAGGCACAGGGAGTCGAGGAGCAGGCGAAGGCGGAGAACCTGCTCACGGCGGCGATCGGGCGACTGTTCGCGGTCGCCGAGGCGTACCCCGAGCTGCGGGCGACCGAGAACTTCCAGCAGCTCCAGGCCCAGCTCGCCGAAGTGGAGCAGAACATCGTCGTCTCACGCCAGGTCTACAACGACGCCGTCCTCTCGTACGAGAACGCCCTCGAGACTGTGCCCACGAACATCGTGGCCGCCCTGTTCAACTTCAGCCCGCGGGTCTACTTCGAGACGGAAGACGCCACGCGGGAGGCGCCGGCCGTGCAGTTCTCGACCTGAGCCGGCTCGGCCCTACGCTCCTCGCTCTGATCGCGGCCGCGCTGCTGTGGCCTGCGGCGGCCCCTGCCAAGTCGTATTCGCTGCCTGCCGCCGATGTCGCCGTGGAGGTCCAGGCCGACGGGTCGCTTCGCGTGCGCGAGCACATCACCTTCCAGTTCACCGGCCCGTTCACCGGTGCCTACCGCGACATCCCTCTGCGCCGCGGGGAGTCGATCGACGACGTCTCCGTCAGCGAGGGAGACACGAAGTACAGGCCGGGTGCAAACACGAGGCTGAGCGGGTTCGGGCTCCCCGACAGCTTCGGGGTCGAAAGGCTCGACGACGCCCTTCGCATCGTCTGGCACTACGGTGCCGTCGACGAGCAGCGAACATTCACCGTCTCGTATCGCTTTCGCGGCCTCGCACTCGCTTACGACGACGTCGTCGACGTCAACCTGCGCGTATGGGGAGAGCACTGGCCGACCGCCCTCGGCAGCCTGAGCTCGACGATGCAGCTCCCACGGGCGACCGAGCTCTCGCCCTCGTACAGGGTCTGGGGCAGCCCGGCCTGGGTGCGTGGTATCGTCGCGCGGCTTCCCGACCGCGCGACACTGCAGGCCTCGCAGATTTCCACCCATCAGTTCGTCGAGCTGCGTGTCGTCTTCCCGCGCAGCCTGCTCACATCGACGGGAGGCGCGCAGGTCCGTGAAGGGAGCGCGCTAGAAAGAATCGTCGCGGAGGAAGCCGGCTCACAGCGCGCCTACCAACGGGACCGTGAGCGGATCGACGACGCGAAGAGTCATCTCGGGCGAACGATGCTCCTGTTGCTCCTGCTGGGGCAGGGGCCGGCAATGGCGCTGCTCGGCTTCGTCTGGCTTGCGTACGGCCGGGAGCGAAAGACGGGATACGACCGCGAGTACGAACAGGCGCCACCCTTCGACACAGAGCCGGCCCTCGTACCGTCGCTGCTGCGCCAGGAACCCTCCCCCGGGTCGAACGAGTTCACGGCGACGCTCTTCGACCTGATTCGCCGGGGGCGCTACGCGTCGACGTCGGTCACGACCGAGCGCTCGATCTGGGGCGGTCTCCGGAACGAGGACATCGCGGATCTCCAACTCACGCTCGGGGACACGACCTTGCCGTTGACCGATTTCGAGAAGCCCGTCGCCGAGGTGGTCGACTCGGTCGTCGGCGACCAGGGCGAGCGGCTGAGCGCCTTCCGCGACACGATCGAGAGCGACCGAGCTTCGAACAGCAAGCGGTTCACGAGCTTCAAGGAGAGCGTCTCGTCGGCGATCAAGGCTCGCCGGTGGTTTGCGAGCGACGGTGGCAAGGTGCTCGCGCTCGGCATCCTCGCGTTCGTCGTCGCTGCCATCGCACTGCTCTGGACCAGTCTCCACGGCTTCCGATCGGCCGCGCCTCGCTGGAGCGAGGTCGTCATGGTTGCGCTGGGGGTATGTGCCGCGACCAACGCTGCTTCACTGATCGTCGGCATCGCGAAGGCGCCGCTCTGGCGCCGCAGAACGCCAGACGGGCAGACTGAAGCGGAGCGCTGGGAGGCTTTCCGGCGCTACCTGACCGACTTCCCGCGCCTCCAGGAAGCCCCTCCGGCCACGCTCGAGCTCTGGGAGCGCTACCTCGTCTACGGGATCGCGTTCGGGATCGCCGAGCGCGTGCTCCAGGGTGCGCACCTGCACATGCCCGAGGCGGTGCACGATCAGAGCTCGCTCTACTGGATCACTCCGCACGGCAACCTCGGCTCGGGTCCGACCGCGCTCGCAATCGGCGACCTGTCCTCCGGGTTCGGCTCTGCGCTCTCGCCGCCGGGCTCCTCGGGCTCCGGCGGCGGTTTTTCCGGCGGCGGCGGAGGCGGGGGCGGCGGGGGCGGCGGGGGCGCCTGGTAGGCGTGCTTCGCGGCCTGCGGGTACGGGTAAAGAGGCCTCATGCGCTTTCGTCGTAACGCCAAGCTGGACACTGGCCAGGTCACGGATGTCCGCGGGCGCCGCATGGGCGGCGGGCTCGCCGTTGGCGGAGGCGGCCTCGGCGTCGCGGGGCTGGTCATCTACCTGCTCATCACCCTTCTCTCGTCCGAGGGAGGGCTCGGCGGTCAGCTCGCGCCTCTCGACGACCGGAGCGTCGGCCGCGGTGACACGCCTACGGAGATCTCCCAGGAGTGCCGCACGGGCGAGGATGCAAACCGGCGGCAGGACTGCCGGATCGTCGGCGTCGTCAACAGCGTCCAGCAGTTCTGGGACGGTGTCTTCCAACGGAGCGCCAAGCAGTATCCGTACGTGGACACGGTCTTCTTCACCGATCAGGTGCAGACCCAGTGCGGCACGGCGAGCTCGCAGGTCGGCCCGTTCTACTGCCCGGCCGACCAACAGGTCTACATCGACCTCGGCTTCTTCGACGAGCTGCAGTCGCGCTTCGGCGCCGGCGGCGGGCCGTTCGCGCAGGCGTACGTGATCGCGCACGAGTACGGCCACCACGTGCAGAACCAGCAGGGAGTCCTCGAGAGCATCCGCGGCGACCGCCAGGGCCCTGAGAGCAAGGCGGTGCGCTCGGAGCTCCAGGCCGACTGCTACGCCGGCGTCTGGGCGGCCAACGCGGTTTCGACGGCGCTGATCGAGGAGTTGACGCAGGCCGACATCAACGAAGGCCTCGACGCGGCTTCCGCGATCGGCGACGACCGCATCCAGGAGCGGACGCAAGGCCAGGTGAATCCCGAGACGTGGACACACGGCTCCTCCGAGCAGCGGCGGCGCTGGTTCTCACGCGGCTATGAGAACGGCAAGCCGGGTGCCTGCGACACCTTCTCCGGCTCGATCTAGCACTCGATCCGGGACCTCCTGGGCAGCAGCCGCCGTACTACCGGGTGTGGATCGACGTGCGTTCCTCGCCGGAGCCGCTGCGCTCGCACTCGCGCCGCAAGCGCTCGCCGAACTGACCCTGAGCGCCGAGGTCGCGCTGGTGACCGCAGACGAGGAGGCGCGACTGATCGCGGTCGACCTGGCCACCGGCCGTATTCGGCGCTACATCTCGACGCTGCCACAACCCCGTAGCATCGAGACGGTCGGCGGTACGGCGGTCGTCGCCCACTCGGAGCTCGGCGCGATCACTCTGGTTCGCGGCGACACACTCGAGGTCGCCCGGGTCCTTCGCGGCTTCGGTGAGCCGCGGTACACGGCTGGTCATCCAGACGGGCGGCATGCCTACGTGACCGACGCGCAGCGCGGCGAGGTCGTGGTGCTGGACGTTCTCCGGGGCCGCGTGGTCGGACGGGTCCTGGTCGGGCGCCTTGCGCGGCACATCACGATCGACCCAAGCGGCCGCAGGCTCTGGGTCGCTCTGGGAAAGTCGGCGAGAGATATCGCGATCGTCGGAATCGTGCGGCCCGCCCGGCCCAGGCTCATCGGCGTGATCCGGCCGCCGTTCCTCGCGCACGACGTCGCGTGGACGCCGGACGGCTCGCGTGTCTGGGTCAGCTCGGGCGACCGGGCGCAGCTCGCGGTCTACAACCCGCACACGGGCAAGCTTCTCCGCAGGCTCGCAGGCGACGCGCCGCCCCAGCACGTCAGCTTTCGCGCCAGCCGCGCGTACGTGACGAGCGGCGACAGCGGGACTCTGCGCGTCCATCGCGTGAACGGCCAAGCGCTGCGGACGACGGCTGTCCCCGTGGGCTCGTACAACGTCCAGGAGGGACACGGCTGGATCGTGACGCCCGGATTGGGCAACGGCAGTCTCTGCATCCTCGACGCACGCGGAAGGCTCGTCAGGCGCAAGCGCGTGGCCCGCTCGTCACACGACGCCTGCATCATCACCACCGCCTTCTAAAACTCGGGTTACTCTCGCCGGGACGATGAGTGGTCAGGAAGAGCGGGCGGCGACGTTCCAGGCGCTCCATGCCGGCGATCCGTTCGTGATCCCGAATCCGTGGGATGCCGGGTCGGCACGGGTCTTCGCCGCGCTCGGGTTCGAGGCGCTCGCGACGACGAGCTCGGGGTTCGCGTTCACGCTCGGGCGCCTCGACGGGAGCGTCACGCTCGACGAGGTCGTCGGGCACGCCACGGCGCTGGTTGGGGTGACCGACCTTCCGCTATCGGTCGACCTCGAGAACGGCTACGGCGCCGAGCCTGAGAGCGCCGCGCTGGCGATCACTCGAGTCGCCGAGGTGGGCGCCGTCGGCGGCTCGATCGAGGACTACGACCCGGCCGGCCACCTCTACGACCTCCCCCACGCCGTTGAACGCGTCGCTGCCGCGGTCGAAGCGGCGCGCGGACTCGGTTGGCCGTTCACGCTGACCGCGCGTGCGGAAAACCACATCAGGGGCAAGCCCGACCTCGAGGACACGATCGCGCGCCTGCAAGCCTTCGAGGCGGCGGGCGCGGACGTGCTCTATGCGCCCGGCCTGGAGACACAGGCGGAGGTCCGCGGGGTGTGCGACGCAGTTACGAAGCCGGTCAACGTGCTCGCGCGTCCGGGGCTGTCTCTCGCCGAAATCGTCGATGCCGGCGCGCAGAGGGTCAGCGTCGGCGGAAGCCTGGCGTGGACCGCGGCAAATGCCCTGGCCGCCGCGGCGATCGAGATCCGTGACCGCGGCGACTTCTCGTCGCTCGGAGACAGCTCGGGCGTACACGAATGGCTGGCGAGAGACTAGGCTGATCGACGTGGCCTTTCGCGTCATCCGTCCCGACGACCTCGAGTGGACGACGCGCGACCACGAGCCCCACGAGGCGCCGCGGCACGTCGCCCAGCTCAGCGATCTAGCAGGCTTCGCGCACACGCGCGCGAACGTCTGGCGCTACGAGCCCGGCGCGAAAGGGCGCCGCCACAAGCACGCGCACCAGGAGGAGACGTTCGTCGTTCTCACCGGGACGCTGTCGATGTATCTGGGCGACCCGCCCGAGCGTCAGGACGTGCCCCCCGGCGGGCTCATCCACGTCGAGCCGGGCACACCGCTCCAGACGGCGAACCACGGCGACGAGGATCTCCTCCTCTATGTCTACGGCACCCCGCCCGAGAGCGAGCACGCCAAGATTCTCGACTCCGCCGTATAGATTCAGGCGGTGCAGGACGGCGACGGCTACTTCGACGAGCGCGTGGCCGCGCGATACGACGAGTCCGCCGCGGATATGTTCGACCCGGCGGTCGTCGACCCGGTCGTCGACCTTCTCGTCGAGCTCGCCGGCAGCGGACGCGCGCTCGAGCTCGGGATCGGGACGGGCCGGATCGCGCTACCGCTCGCGCAGCGGGGTGTGCCGGTGCACGGGATCGAAATGTCGAAGGCCATGATCGCGAAGCTGCGCGCAAAGCCAGGCAGCGAAGACATCGGCGTGACGATCGGCGACTTCGCGACGACGACCGTGGACGGCACGTTCTCCGTCGCATACCTGGTCTTCAACACGATCTTGAACCTGACCACGCAGGCGGCGCAGGTTGCGTGCTTCCGCAACGTCGGGGCACATCTCGAGCCCGGCGACTGCTTCGTCATCGAGGCAGGCGTCCCCGGGCTCCAGGTGCTTCCTCCCGGCGAGACGATCCGCGCCTTCCACGTGAGCGAGAACAGATTGGGGTTCGACGAGTACGACGTCGCGAAACAAGGACTCACGTCGCATCACTTCGAGTTCGTCGACGGGAAGGTGGAGCGCTTCTCCGTTCCCTTCCGATACGCGTGGCCCTCGGAGCTCGACCTGATGGCACAGCTTGGTGGAATGACACTCCGCGAGCGCTGGAGCGGCTGGAACCGGGAGCCGTTCACGAGCGAGAGCACCAAGCACGTCTCGGTCTGGGAGAAGCCGCTCAGGGCCGGTCGGGACGATTCGTAGCCCGGGTCCAGCCACGCCCGACTCATTGGCCTGCGGAGGGCCGCGCCAGGCGCATCACGTACTCCTCGCGGTTGAGCGGATTGGCGGTCGTCCGCAGCCGAGTCGGTGCCGCGCCGCTGACCGGCTCGTAGCCGGCGAAGCTGGATTCGAGCACGCCCTCGCCGCCTGTCAGGCCCGGCAGTTGCCGCTGGAGGTCATCCGCCGCCGCCGCGGGCATCACCGTGTCGATCATCGCGAGATTCCCCTCCACCGACGGCGTCTCGACGGCAGCGCCGAGCCGTGCCAGTGCGGCCATGACTGTCCCGATCGCGCCGGTCGGGATCTCCACGTTCACTCGGACAACGGGTTCACAGACCACCGCCCCGGACCGCTCGAGCGCCTGCATGAGAACAAGAGGCGTGAGCTTTCGGAAATCGGCCGCCGTGCTGAGCGGTCCCCGCCGTGATGGAGGACCGTCAGGGACGCTGTAGGTGCACTTGGTCATCGTCACGATGCAGTCTGTGACCTGCCAACCGAAGAGGCCCTCCCCCAGCGTCTGGCGGACGTACTGACCCATGCGCTCCGAGAAGCCTTCGACCGTCTTGTAGAGGTACAGCGGAGCCGTACGAGGATCGACCTGGAGTCGGAACTCGATCCCGGAGCCCTTGGGCGCAGGATCGATGCGCAGCCCGATCGTGGCCAGAAAGGGATTCGATTCGGCACGGAGGATCTCGATCGCCTCGCCCATGCGGACGGGACGCTCGACGCAGATCGTCGTCGTTTCGCGGAACGTGACCTCGACGCCGAAGTCGCTTGCCAGCGTCGCCTGGATGACTTCCTTCTGGACCTCGCCGTAGAGCGAGACGGAGATCTCCTGCCGCGTGTCGTCCTGTCGGACGTTGATGAGCGGGTCCTGCTCGGCGAGTTGCTCGAGGGCGACGTGGAGCGCCGCCCTGCCGTCCGGATCGCGGGGAACGACGACCGATTCCAGTGTCGGCGGAGGGAAGTGATGATCCGTTGCGGCCGTTCGCGTCTCGCCGATCTTGTCGCCGACCTGGATCTCGCGGAGACCCTGGAGCTTCCCGATTTCTCCGGCCGAGACGGACGCACGCTGTACGGCTGGCCCGCGGTCGAAGACACTGATCGCCGTCACCTTTTCTTCTGCATCCGGGCCGTAGCGCAGCCGTTCTCGGGTTCGCACGGTCCCCGAGTACATCCGGACGTAGGCGATCTTCTCCCCCGCGGCGCCTCGTTCGATCTTGAAGACGCGGCCCGAAACGGGGCCGTCGGCGTCGGCCGCGGCTGCCGGCAGCAGCTCCGCGACGCCCGCCATCAATGACTCCACGCCCGCTCCGGTGATCGCGGAGCCGAAGAAGACGGGATGCACGAGCGCCCGCTTCGTCTGCGCGGCGAGCGCCTGGCGAAGTCGGAGGAATGAAACGCCCACCTCGTCGTCGACGTAGTCGGCCAGGATCCCGTCGTCGCGCTCGGCGAGCACTTCGGTCAGCCTGCCCTGGAAAGCGGGATCGTCTGCGTCCGAGGGCGTGAAGTCGGCGACGCGTGTTCCAAGCCCGTGCGCGGTTCCCACCGAGATGATCGCGGGCGTCAGTCGCGCGGAGATCCCCTGCAGGACTCGTTCGTCGCTCGCTCCGGGACGGTCGATCTTGTTCACGAAGATCAGCGTGGGGACATGCAGCCGTTGCAACGCCCGCATCAACAGGGGCGTCTGCGGCTGCACACCTTCGACGGCGGAGACCACCAGCACGGCGCCGTCGAGCACGCTCAACACCCGCTCCACTTCGGCGATGAAGTCCGGATGACCGGGCGTGTCGATCAGGTTGACCGTGACGTCGTCGATCGCGAACGACGCCACGGCGGAGCGGATCGTGATGCCGCGCTGCTGTTCCAGCGCCAAGGAATCGGTCTGGGTCGTACCAGCATCGACGCTGCCGATCTCGTCGATCACACCAGCTGCATAGAGCAGCCGCTCGGTGAGAGTTGTCTTACCGGCGTCTACATGCGCCAGGATCCCCAAGTTCAACGTTTTCTGCAACAAGCGCCATACCCTCCGAATAGGTCGAAAAGCCCATTTCGATTGACATGAACGCTTGGCGCATCTCCGCTCCTTGGTCGATCGGCGCCGGTGTCTTACTCGGGTGAATCATAGGGTTTCTCGCCGCAGGCGGTCTGTCGCGACATGGCGAAGGAGGACTCCGACTTCGATCCGAATCCGCAACGAGCCCGCTTTTGAGGAACTGGTCGGCGGCTAGGCGGCTTCCAGGAAGGCGAGAACGCGCTGCTTGAGCAGCGCCGCTGCTTCCTGATCGAAGTCGGGGAGGCTGCTATCGGCGAACAGGTGAGCGTCGCCTGGATAGAGGTACAGCTCGGCGTTTTCGACCTCGTCGACGAGTTCCTGGGCGGCTGCCATGTCCTCCTGGAACCACTCGTCGGCGTCCATCGCGTGGATCTGGACTGGAACGCCGTCCGGCCAGGGAGAGTCGAACTCCGAGGTCGGCAGGCAGGCGTTCAGCAGCAACGCTGCCCGAGCACCGGGACGCGTCTGGGTGAGCATTTGCGCCGGCATGACGCCCAGAGAGAATCCGGCGTAGACGATCTCGGCGGGCAGACCCTCCGCAGCGGACGCGCCTCGTTGGAGGAGGACGTCGAACCCGACCTCCTTGGCGTACCCGATCCCATCGGCAAGCTCTGCAAACGTCTTGCCGTCGTACAGATCAGGGGCGTGTACGACGTAGCCCGCAGCCCGCAGTTCGTCGGCGAAAGCGAGGAATCCCTCGGTCTGTCCTTGTGCGTGGTGAAACAGCAGTATCTCGGCCATGACGCCATCCTAGTCGCGCGCCCCTCGGGGGGATGATCTCGCTGATACCGTCAACTGGAGTGCAGATCGTTGAGCTTTGGCGATACCCCGTGAAGTCGCTGCAAGGTGAACGGCTCGAATCGGTGGCGCTGACTGCCGAGGGTCCCCAAGGTGATCGTCGCTTCGCGATCTACGATCTCCAGTCCGGGCTTGGGCTTACCGCGCGGCGTATTCCGGATCTCCTATTCGCTTCGGCACGTTTGCGCGATGATGGGACCGCGGAGATCACGTTGCCGGACGGTTCAGTGGCAACCGCTGACGACGCGTTGTCGGAGTGGCTCGGTCGGCCCGTAACGCTGCGCTCGGCTGCGACGGACGCGGCTCGCCGGTATGAGAATGTGGTCGATTTCGAGCAGGAAGCGACGAGTGATTGGGAACCGTTCGACGGTGCGGATGGAGCGTTCCACGACAACGCCGCGGCCCGGGTGTCGCTTGTATCGACGACGACGATGAGATCGTGGGATCCGCGTCGTTTCCGAGCGAACGTGCTGCTCGACGGCGAAGATGAGGACTCCCTGGTCGGATCGAGGATCACCCTCGGAGAGGCGACGCTCGACGTGGAGATGCGGATCAAACGGTGTGTGATGGTGACGCGGGCACAAGCGGGAGGCGTCGAACGCGATCTCGGTGTACTGAGAACGATTGCGCGCGAGCGTGACGCCCGTCTCGCTGTGGGCGCGCTCGTGATCAAGCCGGGAACCGTTCGCGTCGGCGACACGCTAAACGCAGGCTGAATCGATGGACCAACCAACCGCGGAGCAAGCGCTACGCCAGCTCGAGCCTCTGGTCGGCGAATGGACCTTCGAGGCGAAATGGCCCGACGGAGAGCCGTGGCCGGGCGGCGGAAGGGTCGTCTTCGAGTGGCACGCCTCGGGTGCACATCTGCTCGAGCGTGGGACGGCCGAGCTTCCCGAGGCGCCCGACAACGTCTCCATCATCGGATGCGATGGGGCCAACGGGACGTACTTCCAGCTGTACTCCGACGAGCGCGGCGTCTGCCGCGTCTTCGAGATGAGCATCGGCAACGGCGAGTGGAAGCTCTGGCGGGAGGGCGAGCCGTTCTCCCAGCGCTTCACAGCGACCTTCAGCGACGACGGGAACACGATCACCGGACGCTGGGAGATTGCCGAAGACGGCACCAACTACGCGACCGACTTTGACCTCATCTACCGCAGAGTCGGCACGTAAACGCGGGGTTTGGCGAGATGGAGGGGAGAATCATTCAGTTCAGTATTGCGACCTGTCCGGAAAGAGCAATAGGTCCGGCCAGAGCGGGGGCTCCGACACGCGGGACACTGTGTCGGACACCATTCGGTGTCAAGAGGTAGCTGTTCCAATTCTGGGACAAGTTCGAGCTCAATTCGTCAGGGGCGAGACTCCTCGCCCCTGACGAGGTGCCCCCTCGCTCTCGGTTTCCTGACGTGTCGCTGAGTGCCCGTAGGCCGGTGGAACAGTGTTAGGACACACGGGCCGCCGGCCGGAGGGCGCTCAGCGGCGCGAGGCGGGTCGCGGAGCCGGGCTCTGACCGGCGGGAGCGACCCGCCGGTCAGGGAAGCGAGAGTGGAGGCGAAGGGTTCGAACGCTGCGAACTTCCGCGAAGCGGGGCGAAGCCGGGACCGAGCTGCGACCCAAGTGCAACCCAGATCGGTGGTCGCAGAAATGTCTTCATACCCGGATGTACCCGGTCTTGCGCAAGAACCGCTTCAGGACGGCGATCCACGCCTTGCCGCTTCGCGGCCGTTCGTACGGCTCACCCTCGAGTTCGCCGCGTCGCAATGCCTTCGCAAGGACTCGCTCTGCGACTTCGCCTCGACCGAGCAGGTATTGATCCGCAGCCCACGAGGCAAGGAGTTCGCGAACCCACTTCTCGCGGCGCGCCTCCGGGTAGAAGCTCATCAGCCGATTGGCGTCTCGAACCACCTGTCTCGGGTGCCGGCGAGTGACGTCCCGCATGACCCCGGAGCGATATGACCAGATACGAATCGGATCGACACTGAAGTAACTGAGCTCCATGAAGCGGTCGTCACGGCCAGAGAACTCCGGTCGCCCGTCGCCGTCGAGGTCCCGCAGACTTCCCCGAAAGCCGTAGTAGGCCCTTCCCTCACCCCACCAGTGGTTGCGCGGCACGTACGTGTCTCGGGCCGCGGAGTACGTATAGATCCGCGTCCACCAACAGCAGTGTGCCCCGCCCCAGTAAAGGTTGAGGAAGACCTCGGGCTCGCCATCGCCATCCAAGTCGCGGACGAACACGGACTTCCGCTCGCCGCCGCCCGGGCGCGGCGTGTACCTGGGAGTCCGCGGGTAGGACGGCACCCCCTCGAAGAACGCCTGCCTGCCGTCTCGGCGAATCCGGATTCGCGGCTTCATCTCGTCGCTCGGCACGCCCACGTCGTAGACAAGAACTGCGTGGGTCATCCCCGCGCTGGCTGCCTCTCGCTTCGTCGCAGGAAGCTCGCCAGCGCCAGACGCACCCGCCGCCGCCAGGGCTACAGCGAAGTGAGCGCCGACGATCCACCTCGGGTCACAAGTCAACCGAGCCAAGTATGGACCTCAGGGGAGTTCTTTCAAACCCTCCTGCGGGGTTGCTCGACCTCTTTGACAAGGCCGGTCGGAGATAGACCCGACGAGTCTGGCCGCTGAATAGGCGGCGTCGCCTACGCCCTCGGCTCGCTGTCGTGCGTCCTGCCGGTCTTCATCCTCGTCGGCGCCACCCTTCACGGCTTCTCCTTGATGTGGCAGCAGGCGGCGACGTGCTCTTCGTTGTCCTCGAGGAGCCCGTGGGCCAGATCAAGCATCTGCTCGACGCGCTCGTCGGCGATGAAGTTGAACACGACGCGATGCTCGCGCCGGGTCGCGATGAAGCCGCACCAGCGCAGACAAG
>CAZQAG010000039.1:0-21483 GCA_964591295.1 uncultured Gaiellales bacterium
GAAGCGTCGACATGACGAGGTGCCCCGTCTCGGCGGCCATCAACGCGGTTGCAACTGTCTGCGCGTCGCGCATCTCTCCGACGAGGATCACATCAGGGTCTTGCCGGAGGGCCGCGCGCATCGCCGATGCGAAGCTCGGAGTGTCGGCGCCGAGTTCTCGCTGGCTGATCGACGCCTTGTCGTCGGAGTGCATGAACTCGATCGGGTCTTCGATCGTGACGATGTGCTGGCGGCGCGTCTTGTTGATGTGGCCGATGAGCGACGCAAGCGTCGTCGACTTCCCCGAGCCGGTCGCGCCCGTGACGAGGATCAGGCCGCGGTGCTCGTCCCCGAGGCGGCGGACGCCCTCGGGCAGGCGCAGGTCCTCGAACCCGGGCACCTCGGTCGGGATGACGCGGAAAGCGAACGAGGTCGTCCCGCGCTGTCTGAAGCCGTTGACCCGGAAGCGAGCGAGGTCGGGAGCCATGTACGAGGTGTCGAGCTCGCCCTTCTCGCGGAAGCCCTCGAGCCGGTGCGGCGTCCTCGCCGTGATGTTCTGGAGAACCGTCTCGAGGTCGGCCTCGGTGAGCGGCTGCCAGCCCTTGAGCGCGCCGAGGTCGCCGTCGCAGCGGATGACCGGCGGCAGGCCGAGCTTGAGGTGCACATCGGTTGCACCGCTGTCGACGACTGCTTTGAGGAGGCTGTTGAGGTCCATGGCTGTGGCTGGGCCACGCTGAGCATCGGCACGGCTCGCGACGGTCTTTAGGTTTGCGCGGTGCGGTATGCGCGCCCGGGATCGCCGGCGACGCGTGCGATCGCCTCGATGACGCGAAGCGAGGTTCGGCGGGTCCCGCGCATCGCGCTCGGGCTGGGAACCTCGCCTCCGATCAGCGCCACGACTGCTTTCCACACGTAGGGAGAGCGGACGACCGCGTAGGTCAGTCGCGGAAACCGGTCGAGCGCGACCTTGGCTCCCCAGGCCGCCGCGAGTTGGGAGGAGAGCGCCCGCCTGAGCTCCCGGTCGTAGCCGACAAGATCTTCCCGGTGCCCCGCGAGCAGGTCGAACGTCTCCCCCGCGGCGAGCTTTGCCGAGAGGAACGCCTCGTAGATCCCATCCCCGGTCAGCGGGTCGACGAGCCCGGCGGCGTCTCCGAGCAAGGCGAGGCGGCCCTTTGCGAGACGCGCGCGCGCGCGAAGAAGGGGCAGGCGGTAGCCGCGGAGCGCCTCGAGGCCGGACTCGGGAATCGAGTACTCGCGGCAGAAACGGGCGAGGTGCTCCCGCATCCGCGGCCCCTCGCGCTCCCACCCGCCGACGCCGACGTTGACGTGGTCGCCCTTCGGAAAGACCCAGCCGTAACCGCCGGGCACGTTCGCGAGCTCGAGGCAAACCCGGCCCTGGTAGCGCTCTCGGGAGACGACGCCGTAGGGGACGTTCGCCTCGAGCGCGACGCCGTAGTCGCGCCCGTCGTCCAGCCCGGCTTCGCGGGCGCCGACACCGTTCACTCCGTCTGCGCAAAGTACCGCATTTGCAGCCACTTTGTCGCCATTCACGCACGCCTCGACGCCGTCGCGAGTCAGCTCGAGACCGGTCACCTTGACGCCGTCGCGGAAGTCGGCCCCGGCATTCGCCGCTTGCCCGGCGAGGAACGCGTCGAGCCGTATCCGCTGGGTCATGAGGGCGAGCGGCTCGGCCGCGCGCCGCTCGAAGCGCGAGCCGAAGTCGAGGCCGAACTCGATGAGGGTTGCCCGGTCCTCGACGACAGGGTCGACCGGGAACGGAAGGAGTCGTACCGCGCGCATCGTGAGGCCGCCACCGCACGGCTTGTCTCGCGGGAAGCGGGCCCGGTCGGCAAGGAGCACCGAGGCGCCCTCGCGCGCGAGCCGGTAGGCGGCCGTTGACCCAGCTGGGCCGGCGCCGACGACCAGGACGTCGAACCGCTCCACGACAAGGGATCCTAAGGCGCCGCCGCTAGAATGGCTCGCCCCTGGGGGAGTTCCCGAGTGGCCAAAGGGGACGGGCTCTGAGGCGTCGCTTGCGACGCCGACTTAAGAGGCCGTGGCGGGTTCGCCGCCACGGCCGACTGCTCGAGGTGCACCGCTAGAATGGCTCGCCCCTGGGGGAGTTCCCGAGTGGCCAAAGGGGACGGGCTGTAAACCCGTTGGCTCAGCCTTCAGAGGTTCGAATCCTCTCTCCCCCATCTCTCGCTTCCCTGACCGGCGGCGAGCTCCCGCCGGGCAGAGCCCGGCTCCGCCCGCCGCCTCGCGCCGCTGAGCGCCTTCCAGCCGGCGGGCCGTGTATCGCGACACTGTCCCACCGGCCTACAGGCACTCAGCGACACGTCAGGAAACCGAGAGGGAGGGGACACGTAATCAAGACCTACCCCTCCCCTGTGCCTAAAGAGAGAGGGGCGCCTTTCGGCGCCCCTCTCGTTTCATCTATCTGGTCGTGTGTTGGTTAGCGCCGGCCGACTACCAGCTTGACCGGGAAGCCGCGGCGCTTGACCGCGCCTGCCCTCGGGTTCTGGCCGATCACGCGGCCGACCCGCCTGGAGCGAGCGCGGCGGACGCGGCCCACGGAGCACCTCGCCCTGCGGATCCGGATCTTGGCCACACGGAGCTTCAGCCCGATCACCCTCGGCACGCGGCAGCGCACCGGTGGTGGCGGTGGCGGAGGTGGCGGAGGTGGCGGAGGCGGCGGAGGCGGAGGTGGTGGCGGTGGTGGCGGAACCGGAGGTGGTGGTGGCGGAACTGGTGGCGGTGGTGGCGGTGGTGGCGGAACCGGAGGCGGTGGTGGTGGTGGCGGAGGTGGAGGTGGCGGCGGCGGAGGTGGCGGCGGCGGAGGTGGCGGCGGCGGAGGTGGCCCACCAACTGCCAGTGTTTCCGTGCTTGCGAGCGAGGTCGAGGCCTCCTGGCGGCCACCGGCGGCCACGATCGTGTTTCCGACCAGCGAAGCCGCTGTGAACGAACGTCTGTCGTTGAGAGCGGGAGCGCTCGTCCAGGCGTTCGAGGTCGGATTGAAGGTCACGACGTCCGTCGTCGCCTCCGGGTTCAGGTACGACTCGGGGCGGAACGGATCGCCTCCTCCGATCGACCAGAGCATGTCTTGCGCAATCACGCTACCGGCGACGTTCTTCGCCAGCGGCATGTCCGCCCTCTGCGTCCACGTGTTGGCCGCGATGTCGTAGTCCCACGTGAGCGCGAGGATCTCATCAGGATTCGTGCGGCCACCGGCCATGATCAGGTGGCCGTTGATGATCCCCGATGCGGTCCCGCCCTGGACCGCCGGGCTCGGCGCCTTGTCAGTGAACGTACCCGCGACCGGGTCGAACTCCCACGTCTGGCCCGAGACGCTGTCGATGAAGGCCGTCTCATAGCCCCCGTTCAGGTAGATCTTGCCGTTGGCGGGGTTGTAGCCGTAAGCCATCTGGCTGCGCGGGGCCGGCATCGGCGGGCCCGTCGACCAGCTGTTGGTCGCGATGTCGTAGACCTGAGTGAGGTTGAAGACCAGCTGCAGGTCGCGGTCCGAGCCCCCGAAGACGTAGATCTTGTTCGTCGTCGGGTAGTAGGCGGCCGAGCTCACGATCGTTCTCTGTGGGATCGGCGCCAGCCCGGTCCACGTATTCGCAACGGGGTCGTAGCGGTAGACGGTGTCCACGGTCTGGGCGGTGGTGAACGAGTAACCGCCGAAGACGTAGGCGTAGGTGCCGTCAGAAGCACTCGCTGCGCCAAAGAGATCCTGTGGCAGCGGCGCGACGGTCTGCCAGGACCCTGGCGGAGGCGGAGGTGGCGGAGGCGGAGGCGGTGGCGGCGGAGGTGGCGGTGGTGGTGGGCCGCCGCCGCTCTGAGCGGCGAGCGCGTCGACCAGGCCCCAGCCGAAGTGGTTGTTAGGCCGCTGGGTGATGCCGCCGCATTGCGTTCCGTTGCTCGCCGAGACGGCCGGGTTGGCCGTGCTCGACAGGCGTTGCTTGGTGGCCGCGATATCCCTGACGAGCGCAGGAGTCCCCGACCAAAGCAGGGCGACGACGCCGACGACGTGCGGGCCGGCCATCGAGGTGCCGCTCGAGTTCCCGTACGAGCTGTCGCTCGTCCGGGTCGAAGAGCGCGTGTTCGTACCCGGCGCGACGATGTCGGGCTTGATGCGGCCGGAGCCGTCAATCGTGACCGGGCCGCGGCTGCTGAAGCTGACGACGCTCATCGTGCCGGTGGTGAGCGCGCCGGTCGAGTACGACGCCGCGTAGATCGCCGGAGGATCGTTCACCGTGCTGCAATTCGGCCCCGCGTTGCCCGCGGAGGCTTCGACGAAGATGCCGGAAGCCTGGGTGTTCTCGATCACCTGGCGGAGTGTTTCTGCTGCGCAGCCCTCGCTCGGAGGACAGCCCCAGCTGTTGTTCATCACGTGCGGCCGAAGCGTCGGGTCGGCGTTCCCGCCGCTCAAGTCTGTCGGCGCCATGAAGAACTCGAAGCACTCGGTGTACGTCGCCGGTGTCCCGTTCCCCTGGTCCATGTTGCGACAGCCGATCCACGTGGCGCCCGGAGCGACACCGATCTGGTTCGCGCCACCGTCGAACCCGGACGTGGTGCCGGTCGTGTGCGTTCCGTGGCCGTTGTCGTCGCATGGAGCCTGCGTGTTCGCCCCGCACGACCCGCCGCCTGTGTGGATGGCGTCCCACCAGTTGTAGTTGTGGTTGGCGGTCGTGCCGTCCCAGCCGCGGTAATGCGGCTTGAGCGCGTTATGGGTCCACCGGATGCCGGTGTCCTGGTTCGCGATCACGATGCCTTGTCCGGTGTAGCCAAGGGCCCACACGGGGGGCGCCTGTACCTGGTTCACGCCGGGCTCGACAACGCCTGGCGCGCCGGGTGCCTTCGTTGAGGCGGGGGCATCGACAGTCTCGAGCCAGTTGGACTTCGCGTTCGACTCGATCATCTTCACGTCCGAGCGCGCGGCGAGATCCTCGACGAGCGAGCGGTCGCCCTTCGCAAAGATCACGTTCGCGACCCAGCGCGATGTGTAGGAAACGCCGCGCGCGGCGAGCATGGCCTTGATCGGCGCCTGCGTGCGAGCAGCGTGGTTCTTGAGAGTCCTGTAGACGTAGATGCCGCGGGCATCCTGGTTCTTCATGCCGTAGGCAGCGCTCAGATCGGCCTGGTCCCTCAGACTGATGACGAACGAAGCCTGCTTCCCGTTCGCGGTGTCTCGCAGGACCTTGCCTTGAATCTTCGATTCGTTGCTGCTGACCGCGGTTCCCCCGTAGAGCACGGCGAAAGCGGCCACTGAGACCGCAAGCGCGGCCGAAAGCTTGATTCCCCTACTCACCTGGTCCTCCCCTCGATGACAATCCATCGGAACTCTCGCACACTTTTTCCTGAATACAAAGCACACGAGTGGCCTCAACCGCTCGCCTACAATGACCCGAAGCGCCCTCTTAGCTCAGTTGGTAGAGCACCTCCATGGTAAGGAGGGGGTCTCCGGTTCGAGTCCGGAAGAGGGCTTCTTGGAAGGCGCTGCAGTCAGATGGCGCGCCGTTTCCCTGACAGCTTGCCCTCGTCCCCTTGCGGCTCGAAGGATGAGGGTGGTCTGATTCTCAGCCACTGACGCCACGACTAACGCTTCGTCAGCCGGCGTCTTGCCCGCCAGACCGCGAGGCGCTCGAGAAGACGCTCCGTTCGAGAGGGCCGCTCCGCAGCGAAATGCCGCGCGATGGCGCGGCGGTAAGGCTCCCTGACCCGATGGGCATAGGCGGCAAAGCCCTCGTCACGCATTGGCTTCCAGTCCTCCCGATACGGAGCGGCGATGTGCTTGCCGGAGACTTTCTGAGCCGCGCTGAGGAACGCCAGGCCGACTCCGGACGAGACTTCGAGCAGCGAGCGGTCTTCCTCCGCGGCCGTCCGGCGGAGCCCGGCATAGAGCGCCGCCAACTCGTCTCCTGACGGTAGAGAGTCAGCGTGAGAGCGGAGCTCCGCCAGTGAGGCACGCAGGCCCTCGAGCTCGAGCGGCGGAATGTCGATCAGCCGGGCGGTGCCGCCAGAGGTGTCCTCGAGGACGCCGAGAAGCTCATCGATCGATCGCGCATCCACGTCCTCCGCGATCACGGCGGCAGCCTTGAGCTCTTGCGTCAGGGCGGTCAGGTACACGCGCGATCCTCGCGTCAAGTCCGAGGCCGCTGCGAGCAGCCAGAGCGGAGAAAAGCCGAATGCAGCGATCGAGCCGAGCTCGACGAGGTTGCCGGCGCCCTTCCGCTTGGCGATCTCGAGCGCCCCGGCCGCCTCCGGCTCCTTGGTCGGCGAGCCCTCCACGCCGCCGACGAGCTCGATCATCACACGTAGGAGGTTCTTGGCCGTCGCCTCGTACAGACGTGAGCGGCGCACGAATCGAGGCAGGGTGAGCTCGAAGGTCTCGTGCAGCGCGCCGCCAAGCCCTGCCGCGCCCGCGCGGACCGTTCGCTCTGGCAGCGAGGCGAAGAAACGCCATCGTTTACGGACCATCGCCTCACTCTACGAAGAGGGGCGCCGCCGGCGCCCCTCTTCCGTTCGCTAATCGTGTTCGGTTAGCGCCGGCCTACGACCAGGTTGACCCGGGTGTTCCGGGGCCTGACGACGCCGCCGCGTGGGCTCTGGCCGATGACGCGGCCCACTCGCCTGGAGCGAGCACGCCGAACGCGGCCGACCCTGCAGTTGCGGGCGCGGATTCGCGTGCGGGCCCGACCGAGGGGCATTCCGATCACCCTCGGCACCCGGCAGCGCACCGGTGGTGGTGGCGGTGGAGGCGGCGGTGGTGGCGGGGGTGGCGGGGGTGGCGGTGGAGGCCCTGGCGGTGGCGGTGGTGGTGGAGGTGGTGGAGGTGGTGGAGGCGGAGGCGGAGGCGGAGGAGGCGGCGGCGGTGGCGGGGGCGGAGGAGGTGGCGGCCCGCCGCCGACTGCTGCGGTTGCATCAATCAGACCGTGGCCAAAGTGGTTGTTAGGGATCTGGCCGACCCCGCCGCATTGCGTCCCGTTCGCTGCCGAGATGGCCGGATTGGCGGTGCTCGTGAGGCGAGCCTTGGTAGCGGCAATGTCCCTGGACAGGCTCGGGACAGCCGACCAGAGCAGGGCGACGACACCAACGGCGTGCGGGCCGGCCATCGACGTGCCGCTCAAGGCTCCGTAAGAGGAGTCGGTGGTCCGAGTCGAGGAGCGGGTGCTTGTCCCGGGCGCGACGATGTTGGGCTTGATGCGGCCGGACCCGTCGACCATGACGGGGCCGCGACTGCTGAAGCCCACGACGGTGGTCGTACCTGTCGTGAGAGCGCCCGTCGCGAAGGCGGCATCGTAGATGGCAGGAGGATTCTGGACAGTGCTGCAATTCGGGCCGAGGTTGCCGGCGGAGGACACGACGAAGATGCCGGCCGCTTGTGCGTTCTCGACGATCGTCTGCAGCGTGTCGGGCGCACATCCTTCGCTCGGCGGGCAATTCCAGCTGTTGTTCATCACGTGGGGCCGCAGTGACGGGTTGGGGTTCTGACCGTTCAGGTCGGTCGGAGCGATGAAGAACTCGAAGCACTCGGTGTATGTCGCCGGTGTGCCGTTCCCCTGATCCATGTTGCGACAGCCGATCCACTTGGCCCCCGGAGCGACGCCGATCTGGTTCCCGGCCCCGTCGTCACCGGCGGTGGTGCCCGTCGTGTGCGTCCCGTGGCCGTTGTCGTCGCAGGGGGCCAGGTTGTCCGGGCCGCAGGAGCCGCCGCCGGAATGGATGGAATCGTGCCAGTTGTAGTTGTGGTCGGCGGTGCTGCCGTTCCAGCCTCGGTACTTCGGCTTGAGGGCGTTGTGCGTCCAGCGCATCCCGGTGTCCTGGTTACCGATCACGATGCCCTGGCCCGTGAAGCCTTGCGTCCACACGTCGGGCGCATGCACCTGGATGACGCCGGACTCGACCGTATCGGGTGAGTCGCTCATCTTTGCGTTGCCGCCCTGGACCCAGTTCGAGCTCGCGTTCGACTCGATCGTCCGTACGTCCGAGCGCGCGGCCAGATCTTCGACGAGCGGCCTGTCGCCCCTGGCGACGATCACATTTGCAGCCCAGAACGAGCGGTAGGAGACGTTCCTCGCCTCCAGCAGAGCCTTGATCGGCGCCTGCGTGCGGCCGGCGTGGTCCTTGAGTGTCCGGTAGACGTAGCGGCCGCGGGCGTCCTGGTCCTTCATCGCGTGGGCCGAGCTCACGTCTGCCTGGTCGGCCAAGTAGATGACGAACGAGGTCTCCTGCCCGGCGGCGGTGTCCTGGAGCACTCTGGCTTCGACCTTCGCCCCGTTGCTACTCGCCGCGGTCTGCCCGAAAAGCAGGGCGAACCCGACGACAGCGACCGCCAAGATCGCCGCAAGCTTGATTCCCCTAGTCACCGGCTCCCCCTTCGTCGGAACTCTCCCACTTTCTCATACTTTTCCCCCGATACGAAGTCTCGGGAGGAGGTCCGGCGCTTGCCGTAGTGGCCCCGGGTTCTACTGTTCGGGCTGGGACAGGTGGGCCTTGGCCTCCTGATAGCCAGCGTCGCCGGCCGACTCGGCCGGGGCGTAGACGAGGTTCAGCACACCGGTCTCGAAGGTCTCGGACGAGATCAGCGTCAGCGGGATCGGCTCGCCCTCGTCGAACAGCCGCATGCCCTCGCGGACCGCGATCGGGTGCACGAGCAGGTGCAGCTCGTCCAGCAGCCCCGCGGCCAGCAGCTGGCGGACGACGGAGACCGAGCCGCTCATGCCGATGTTGCCCTCGCCGGGCTCGCTCTTCAACGCGGTGACGGCCTCGATGAGGTCGCCCTGCACCTGTTCGGAGTTGCGCCAGGTGAGCTCCAGCTGCTGGTTCGACACGACGAGCTTCCGCACGTTGCCGAGCTTCTCGGCAAAGTGGGCGTCCTCCCCACCGGCTGCTTCCCGCTCGGGCCAGGCCCCGGCGAAGCTGTCGTAGGTCTTGCGACCGAACAGCATCGTGTCGGCCGAACCGAGGGTGGCGTCGACGGCAGCACCCATCTCGTCGTTGAAGTACGGGAAGTGCCACTGGTCGGGCGCCTCGACAACGCCGTCGAGCGACATGAACATGCCTGCGGTGATCTTTCTCATGATGCTTCTCCCACCTGGTCGTAGAACCTTTCCGTCATCAACCTCGCGGCTCATCGCCGCTCAGGTCAGTTCTCCTTGAGATCGTACGGACCGGCGTCGCGGCGAAGCCTGAAAGAGCGGAATCGACGACGGCCTGCACGAAGCGGTCGGTCAAGGGGCCGTGGCCGTGGAGCAGCCGGTGATAGATGGGGCCGTAGATGAGATCGAGGGCTACTTCGACGTTGGTCTCGGTTTGGATCTCACCGCGCTCGATCGCTCGCGCGAAGAGTGCGCGCGCCGGCTTCCGGCGCGGCTCTACGAAGCGCGCGAGGTACTGCTCGGCGAATTGCGGATCGGTGTTGGCCTCGGTGATCAACGCGGCGATCACGCGCCCGTACGGGCGCGCGCGAACGCGACGGACCCAGGGCCGCAGGAGTGAGAGGAGGTCGCCTCGGAGCGACCCCGTGTCGCGGGGCGAAGGCCGGGCGGTGTCCCACTCGTGGTACAGCGCCTCGAGTGCAAGTGTCTCCTTCGTTGGCCACCAACGGTAAATCGTGGCCTTGCTGACGCCGGCGCGTTCGGCGACTTCGTCCATGCTCACCGACTCGAGCCCGTGCGCTAGAAGCAGCCCTGCGGCCGCATCGAGGATCGCGTTCCGTGCCTTCTCGCTACGCGGACGGCCTCGCCTTGGCTGAACGTTCCCCTCGGACTCCGTCATATACCGGCTATCTCGGCGAGCACGTAGTGGATCACGGCGATGTCGCGATCCTCATAGCCCATCGCGGATGCGGACGTGAAGAGCTGCTTGGCGGTTGCAGCTGACGGCAGTGGAACATCCAGCGTGCCCGCGGCGTCGAATGCCAACTGCAGATCCTTGCGCATGAGCTTCACGTCGAACCAGGCCTGCTCGGGCAGGTCGATCACGAGCGGGCCACGACTCTTCAACATCGGCGAACCGACGGCACTCTCCGTCAGCACCGAAACGGCGAGAGCGCGATCGATTCCGCCCTTCTCGGCGAGGAGGACGCTCTCGCTGAACGAGACCATTTGCTGCGCCAGGCTGACGTTCACGGAGAGCTTCATCAGCAGTGCGCTGCCGTTTTCGCCGATCCGTGTCACGGTCGTTCCCACGTCGTTCAGGATCGGCGCGATCCGCGCAAACGCCTCTTCGGGACCGCCGACCATGACTGTGAGCGTCCCGTCTTCGGCCGCGGGAACGCTGCCAGAGACTGGCGCCTCGAGCATCTCGGCTCCGAGCGCTCGCACCTGCTCGGCGAGGTCGCGGCCCTTCGGGCTGACAGTGCTCATGTCGACGTAGACATTCCCGCGGCCGAGACCGGCGAGGATGCCGTCAGGCCCTGATGTGACCGTCCCGAGTGCGCTGTCGTCGGTGACCATGGTGAACACGACGTCTCCGGCCTGGGCGACCTCACGCGGCGTGTCGCGCCAGATCAAGCCCCGCTCAACCAGCCCGGCGGCCTTCTCGGCGGTGCGGTTCGTTCCGTATACCTGATGGCCCGCAGCGAGGAGACGTCCCGCGATGCGGCTGCCCATCGCCCCGAGTCCAACGAAGCCGATCGTCTCCATGGCTAACGTCCTCCTTCGATCGCGGCGACGTCGTCGTCGCTGAGCTCGAGGTCCGCAGCCGCGATGATCGAGTCGACCTGGTCGGGCCTGCGGAACCCGACGATCGCGCCATCGACCGCAGTGTTGCGCAGCGCCCAGGCGACCGCGACCGCGCCGGGAGTGACGTCATGCCGGTCGGCGACGGCCTCGAGTCGTTGGACGAGCGCGAGATGCCGCGATAGCTGCGGTTCGTGGAAACGCGGATCGTGCTTGCGCCAATCATCCTCAGGCAGGCCCTCGACTCGCTCTCGAGTCATGCTGCCGCTCAGCAGGCCGGAGCCCATCGGCGAATACACGATCACGCCGATTCCGGCACGCTCGGCGAAGGGCAGGATCTCGTCCTCGACCTCGCGGGCAACGAGCGAGTAAGGCGGCTGCAGCGTCTCCACCGGCGAGATCGACTGGATCCGGCGCAGCTGTCCGACGTGGAAGTTGGAGACGCCGATGTGGCGAACGAGCCCTTGTTCTTTCAGCTCGGCGAAAGCGGCCCAGCCCTCCTCGATGTCCGCCTCCGGAATCGGCCAGTGGATCTGGTAGAGGTCGATCGCGTCCACGCCGAGCCGCTCGAGGCTGTCGCCGACCTCGCGCAAGATCGAATCGCGCTTCAGGTTGTGGACGACGGTGCGGCCTGGCCCCTCGACGAGCGAAGCCTTCGTGAAGACATATGGGCGCTCGTCTTCCCGCAGCCCCTCCAAGGCCCGGCCGACGACCTGCTCCGAACGGCCGAAGCCGTAAGCGGCGGCCGTGTCGATCCAGTTGATGCCGCGCTCGAGCGAGCGATGGATCGCCTCGATCGACTCCTCGTCCTCCTGCGGGCCCCAGCCGAACTCCCAGCCGCCCCCGCCGATTGCCCAGGCGCCGAAGCCGACCCGGGAGATATCGAGTCCTGTGTTCCCGAGCGGGGTGGTCTTGAGTTGCGTCTTCTGCATGACTGCTCCTTTCGACTCGGCGGATTGCCTAGCCACCATATCAGAAACTGAACTGTTAGTTTAACAATGTCGAAGATCGTCATGCCGACGGTCGTCGCAGGAGTGTCAGGACTCCTCTGACGCCGCGCGGCTACGCGGAGCGGCGCCATCAAGAGCGGTAGCGCTACCGGAAGACTGGCCCCGCCGGCGTCGGCCGGTAGCGGGGGCGCTTCAAGAGGTTGTCCGCTTCGCCCCCAGGCCCGGGGTCCGGCTCGTCGCGAAGATAGGTGCGAAGGCGCCGCGGCTCGACGACGTCGAGTGCGTTGTCGACGACCAGGATCCCCTTCTTCTGCAGCAGCACCAGCTCCTCCGACGAGAGGTCGAAACGAAGGTACGGCTCGAGGGTGCCGAGAAACGCCATCTGGAGCGGCGTCGGCGACTCGTAGCCGTCCATGATCGCCTTCAGCCTCTCCTGGATCCGCCTCTCCACCTCGGCGTCGATCTCCTCCTGCGTCGGCGTTCCTCCGCCCTCAGAGAGATCGGCGGTGACCTGCTGCCTGATCTCGTCACCTTCGGCGGCGACGATCTCCGCGTATTCGCGTTCCGTCGCCCCGTCCCGCAGGACGTCGCGGACATAACCGAGCTCGCCGCCCGAGATGCACAGGAGCTGGTCGATCTCGTGCTCTCTGACATAGGCATAGGCGGGGAAGTACGGGATCTTGGTGATCACGAGCGGGCCCTCGGGATCGTCGATCCTCGCCTGGATCTGATCGAGCGAGAGGCCGAAGAGATCGGGATCGGCGGGGTCGGCGGGGCTGAACTCCCGGCGGCTGGTTCCGGGAGCGTTCAGGACCGAGTCCTCCTGGATCGTCTCGTAGTCGGCCAGGTGATAGCGGAGCTCGGTGATCGCTCCGTCTGCATCGCGCTTCTCGTCGCGGATCACGGCGTCGGCCGGTGGGACGAGCTCGCGCCCCACGATCGCTTTGCCGCAGAGCATGAAGCCCTTGCTCTTGAACTCCGCCTGGCTCGGCTTCGTCACGACCTGGTGGAGCGTCGCGTAGAAGGGATCCCACCGCCGCGTCTTGATCGTCAGGCGGTCGGGAATCACGTCGGACAGCGTGGCGTCGGCCTTCTTGCTCGCCCGGGCCTCGAAGTACTCGCCGAAGAAGATGCCGGCGCCGATCTCCAGCACGAACACGGAGCCCAGGAAGATTGCCGCGCCGACAGGACCGAACGCGATCGTCACGAGGGTGAACGCCCAGAACGTCGTCCACTCGAACAAGGCGTCGACGCTCACGTTCAAGTCCGTGTTCCAGACCAGGAGCCCGTCGTCATCCACCGACGGTCGAATGTCGATCGTGAAGGTGACGTCGGTGTTGGTCAGGTCGATCGGGTCGACGTACTCGCCCTCGAGCGTGATGCGCAACCCGTTCTGGGGAACGGGCGGGCCGCCTCCCGGACCGAGGAGCGGCGGAATTCGGCCCACTTTGATCGAGTCCACGTCACCGATGCGCGTGCTCTTCGGGTTCAGGATGTTGTAACGGAGAGCGTGCTCGAAGACACCGGCGACGTTCTTGATCGCGGTCCGCGAGAACACGTCCTTCGACATGTCGCCGTACAACCCGGGACGGGAGGCCATCGCCATGTCCTCGCCGTCAGGCAGGAAGTTGAGCGCTTCGTCGAGATTCCCGCGCGGAGGAACGAACTGGTCCTCCTCGTCGCCGTTGCGGAGGGCGCACGTTGATGTAGATGCCGAGCGCGGCGGGGTGGTCGTCGTCGCCCTGGTGCCACTTGATGAAGAAGTCCTCGACCTTCTTGAACTTGCTCGCGCCGCCGAGATCGAGGGTGCGGTCGACGAACTCCTGCACCCTCGCGAGCACCTCCTCCTTCGGCATGTTGTGGGGCTCGGCCGCGAGGATGCCGAGCGCGGGCGAGTCGATGTCGACGACGTGGATCCCGAGCGCGAGCTTCGACAGGGTCCCCTCCTCGTGTTCCTTCGCCAGCCCCGTCTGGATGAAGAGATCGAAGGGGATCGACAAGGGGTTCGGGTTCCTCTCGGAGATCATCGCGCGCACCCTGAGGTTCGCGCCCAGAGGGTGGTCGAACAGGATCTCGGTCTCGAACGCGAAGCGGTCGGTCGGCGGCAGCGACCCGTCCGGTGCGGGCGTCGGCTCGTAGAGGCGGTGGTCCGAGTCGAGCATCGCCAGGTCAACCGTGGTCTCCCCGAAGACGGCCGAACTGGGCATCACGCCGGCGTCGTAGGCGGTCTGCAGGAGCATCTGCAGATAGCGACCGCTCATGAGGGCTTCGACGTCGAAGCCGCTCTTCACTCGAGACTGGTTGACGGCAGCCATGGGGGAACGCCGCGCCATGATTATTCGACACCTTCTCCCTGAGCGCAAGAGGTATCCCTCGGACGGTGATGCCGTTTCTGGAGCTTTCGGGTTGAGAACGCCCCGACGACGGCACTCCTGACGGCCAGGGCCTAGCTGACGCGCCCACACAGGTTGTGAACGACTGAAAGGACATCCGGGCCTCCTTTGAGGCTGTGGGTCTGCGACGACTCACTCCTCGAGGAGGGACCCGGATGGAGCTCCACCGTAACGCCAAGCTCGGACTGTCGGGACGCTTCGCGCTCGTGCAGGCACGCGCGAGCGGGATGCCGGTGCGGGAGGTGGCGAGACGCTTCAGCGTCTCGCCGGCGACTGTCAGCCGCTGGTCGTGCCGCTGGCAGGCGGCGAGCGAGGAGGAGCGCCGCTCGCTCGCTTGCTTGTTTGATCGTTCGAGTCGCCCGAGGCGGATGCCGCGACTGTTGCCAGCGCGCGAGCAGCGGCGGATCTGCGCGGCCAGGAGGCAGACCGGCTGGGGGCCACGCCTGCTCACCGTCCGCACCGGGCATCCGCATTCGACGATCTCGAAGGTGCTGAAGCGCAACGGGCTCTCGCGGCCCCCGAAGGCGGCGCGCGAGCCGGAGCGTCGCTACGAGTGGCCTTGCCCCGGCGACCTGCTGCACATGGACGTCACGCTCTACGCACGCTTCGAGCGTCCTGGCCATGCCGTTACCGGCGACCGCCGCCGGACCGCCACCGAGAGGCGGGCGCAGGTCGGCTACGACTACGCGCACGCGATCGTCGACGACCACTCGCGCCTCGCCTACGCCGAGCTCCTCGACGACGAACGCGCGGCGACCGTCACCGCGTTCGTCGAGCGGGCGCTCGCCGTCTTCGCCGCGCATGGGATCGAGGCCAGGCGGCTGATGACCGACAACGCGTGGGCGTACACGAAGAGCCTCTCGCTGCGCGAGTTGCTCAGCGAGCGCGGCATCCGTCACCTGACCACTCGCCCACGGCGGCCGCGCACGAACGGCAAGGTGGAGCGCTTCCACCAAACGATGGCCCGCGAGTGGGCCTACGGCCTGCGCTACCGCTCCTCTCGACACCGCGCCGCGGCGCTGCCACACTGGCTGCGCTACTACAACGAGCGCAGACCGCACAGCTCGCTCGGCGGCCTACCCCCGATCAGCCGCGTTCACAACGTCTGTGGGCAGGACACCTAGCGGGTGACGGTTACCGGGACACCGGGGCCGATACGCCGTACCAGCCACGTCATCGCGCGGGCGTCGAGGCGCACGCAGCCGTGGGAGACCGCTGTGCCCGGCGTGCCGCCGACGTTCCCCAGGCCGTGCAGTGCGATCTGGCCCGGGCCGCCTGCGAACTCCTGGTACACGGTCGAGCGGGCGCTCAGAGCCAATGCGAACGGCGCCCCCACCGCGCGGGGCGACAACTTGATCGTCTCCTCGACGAAGAAATCACCGACTGGAGTGGGTGTGGAAGGCCTGCCCACGACCGCAGCGAAGGCTCGAATTCCACGGCTGCGACGGTAAACAGACACCCGGCGCGAGGACGTGCTGACGACGACGTGCCAGGGGGTCCGCCACAAAACCGTCGCCCGTCGCGTGATCCAGGCCGTTTTTCCGTTCGGGCGACCAGGGAGCCTGACGAGTAACCAGCGGTGCCCGTTACCCGTCCTGTGCCCGAGCACCGGCAGCACGGTCCGCTGCTCGGTGATCGGCCGCCTCGCCGGCACCAGGGCGAGCTTCGCCGAGCGTGTCGAGGGCTCCGAGAACGCTTTGTGCGGACTGAACAGAGACACCAGCTCCTGGGTTGGCTTCACGGCCGCGGGCCGAAGAGCCTTCGCAGGGGCCGTCCCTGCGGAAATCGCGGAAAGCAACGCGACGCCTGCAAAGATCGGCGGCAGAGATAGCCACGAACGGGCGGGGATACCGCCCGCTCGTGACCGATCTTCCCGACCGGCGATGCTCAACCGGTTAGGCCAAAGGTACGTACGGGCGGTCGCGGCCTCGGCGTCTGCCTCACGTTGGGCGGTGCCGCCCTGCCGCCACCCGGCGGCGGGTTCGTGCCCGGCGGCGGGGGCGTAACGCCTGGTGGGGGCGGACCCGACCCCGGCGCAGCCGAGCAGACGGGCTTGTTGACGACGTCGTGAATGAAGGTGACGTCGGCGTTCCGTGCCAACACCCTGCCGTCGACGGTAATGCCCTCGGTCAGCGTGATCTGAGTCAGAGCCAGAATCGTCCCGATGAAGTTCTTGTCCGTGTTCTTCAGGAATGCCGAGTTGACCTTCCAGAAGACGTTGCAAGGCTGGGCGCCATTCTGGTAGGCGATCGTCGAGGTTGGATCGACGGTCAGGTTTCCGCTGCTCGCGGCCTGGAAGATGAAGACCGAGTTCGGGTCTCCCCCTCCGTCGAGCGTCAGCGCAATCGGGCCGCTGATCAGGATGTCCGAGCTGGAGTTGTAGACGCCCGGAGCGAGCGTTCGGCCCGCAAGGTTGGCGCCGGTGATCGTCGGCTGGTCGGGTGCCTGCGCCTCGGCGAAGCCGTAGGCGGTGAGGAGGCTTGCCTGGGCATTGAAGAGCTCAGGGGAGCCGGCGCCGTACGCGCCGTACCCGGGATGGGTCACGCCGGACCCGATCGAGGTCGACGAGCCGATGTTGCCGTTGACCACGGTGTTCTGGCCGGAATTGGTCATGGCCGTGAACGAAAGGGCACCGAAGGACTCGGCGTTTCCGAGGTCTACGGGTGGCGCAGAAGAGGCACTCCCGGCAAACGAGAGGGTCATCATCCCGAGCAGGAGCAAGTACTTGAAAAGCTTCATTTCGATCCTTCCATCAAGCCTGCGGTCATCGGCGACCAGGACGTTCCGGTCGGCGACCTATTTCCGGCCAATGTAACTGAGGACGGATCCTTCGTCCGCTGTGGGCTCTGCGATTTTGCGAAGTCGATCAATGCCACTCCGCGTGAGTTAGTTCGGCGTACCGTTCTCGCTTGGGGAATCGGAGTCCCTCGGTCGAGGGATAACCGCGTCGGAACCCTCGTTCGTCCGCGGAGGCATCGAATCGACCACGACAGGGTACAGGTCTGTCCGGCTTTGCAGGTGTTTGTGGCTACAGGCCGCTGCGCCGAACCAGCGCATGCCTGATGCTCAGGCGACCGATCGTGTTTCCGTAGCCTCCGGCGAACCACATGTTCCCGTCGCCGCCGTACGTGATCCCGAACGGGTACGGGCTGGTTCCGAAGCGCTGCTCGACGACGCCGTTCGTCGTGATCGATCCCACCTGGCCGGTGTCGTTCTCCGTGAACCACATGCGGTCGCTCGGTCCCCAGGCGATCCCCGCGATTCCATACTCGCCGGGCACGTGATACTCGGTGATCGTCCCGTTGGGAGTGATCTTCCCAATGATTCGTGCGGCCAGCGTGGTGAACCACATGTTCCCATCCGGACCGGGGGCGATGTCCCAGGGGAGAGCGCCCTCGGTCGGCAGCGGGAAGTCCACCATCTCCGGCGGATCCCCGGGGTTCTCCCCGGGTGTCAGACGGACGATCTTGTTGCCGAGCTCCTTCGTGAACCAGATCCTGCCGCCCGGGCCGGCGGCGATGGATATCGGATGCTCGCCGGGGCCGGTCGGAAACTCGTAGATCGCGCCGTTCGGGTAGATCAGGCCGACCTGGTCGACATTCTCCTCGGTGAACCAGAGGCTCCCGTCCGGTAGGGCGGCGATGTCCCAAGGCTGAGAGTACGGGGTCAGGCAGCAGAACTCGGTGATCTCGCCGGTCGGCGTGATCATCCCGATCGTGTCCGCGAAGCGCTCGGTGAACCAGAGATTGCCATCGGCACCGAGCGTGATGCCGTACGGGCCACTCTCTTCGTTTGGGAGCGCGAATTCCGTCAGTTCGCCATTCGGCTTCATCCGGCCGATCACACCGCGGTCGGACTCGGTGAACCAGACGTTCCGGTCCGGGCCCCTGACGATCGAGTAGGGGCGGCTGTCCGGGAAGGGAAGGGGAAACTCCGTGACCGTCCCAGGAACAGCAGGCTTGGCAGGCGCGGCTCCCGCGGATGCCATGAGCGGCACCGCGAGCGCGAAGATCATCAGAGTCGAGATGGTCCAGAGCCTGAGCATGGGCGGCTCACCTTCCCCGTCGAGTACCCGGCCAGGAATCTACCCCACGACGGGCGAGATTCCTAGCCGGATGTGAACGCAGCTACTGGGACGGAGTGAGGACGACCGGGACACGCACCTCGTGCGGGGGCCGGCCCACACCGGCGGCATCGTCGTCCGAGACGACGATCGTCCCGCGCTGCTCGCGATCGGACTGGAAGCGCACGTCGACCGAGTACGTCCCCCGACAGCCGGTCCCGCAGGTGGCGGTCGTGAACGTGCTGCTGATGACGCGCCCGTCGGCGTCGAGCACCTTCACGGTCACGTTCGCCTCGAAGACGTTCGCGCTCCCCGAGACGGTCACGGGGCTCGTTACGCGCGACCCGCCCGTCGGGCGCGAGACGACGATCACGGGTAGGAGATCCTTGTAGTCGCCCCGCCCCACCGGCTTGGAGAGGACGATGCCCTCGCTCGAGAAGACGTCCACCGGCGTGCCGTCCAGCCTGAAGCTGACCGCCTTGACGGTCGGGAACTGAGTCAGCGTGTAGACGATCTGGCCCAGGCGAACCTGCATCGAGAGGGAGCCGCCGCCGGACTGGTACTCCGAGGTCAGATCGATCGTCGCGACCCCGCCCTTGATCGAGATTCCGAGTAGCCGCGTGCCGGCCGGGATCGCGGTGTCGAAGCCGGATGCACGCTCGGCCCGGGTGGGCCCGTCGAGGAGCTCTTCGATCGCGGCGGTCGCGACGCGTGGCGTCGCCTCGTGAGTGCGCAGCACGCTCACGAGCTCTTCGCCGCGCGCAAACCAGACCTCGAGTGAGGCCGGGGCAGGCAGCGTCGTGTCGGAGCCGGTCGTCGACGCGGCCACCTTCGGCGACGGGCCCAGCGAGACGGCGCTCCTCGACTCGCGGCTGGCGAAGATGACGCCGAGCGAGCCGCCGAGAACCACCAGGCTTGCGAGTATGAGAGCGGTCTTCACGTGAGCCTCCCTGACGTTGACGCACCCATCCTGCCTGCGCTCCGAAACGCGGCGGTCACCGGCGCGTAACGGTTCCGAAACAGTCGTTCATAGCCGAAGCGTGAAGCGCGTGCCCTTCCCTACTTCGCTCCAGACCTCGATCCTGCCACCGAGCAGCCTCGCGTTCTCCTGTGCGATCGCGAGACCAAGCCCGGTTCCGGCGCCGCTCCGCGCCGCATCCGCCTTGTAGAAGCGCTCGAACAGATGGGGAAGGTGCTCGGGGGCGATCCCCGGCCCGTCGTCGGCCACCTCGACGAAGGCGCCGAGGCCGTCGCGACCGACCCGAACGGAGATTTCGCGCCCGCCGTGGTCGAGCGCGTTGCCGACAAGGTTGGCGACGATCCCTTCGAGCCGCCGGGGATCGCTCGAGATCACGATGTCCTCCGCCTCGAGGCGAACCTGGCCGTCCCAGCCCCGGGCGCGCACGGTAGCCCGGGCGAGCGCGCCCAGGTCGACGCTCTCGGCCTGCACGCTCTCGCGGGCCGCGTCGAAGCGGGAGATCTCCATCAGGTCCTCCACGAGCCGCCTCAACCGCCCGACGTCGGCGATCAGCAGCTCGGCCGGCCGGCGCGACTCGGGTGGCATCGAATCGATGTGCTCTGCGAGGAGTGAGGCCTCGCCGACGAGCGCGGTCAGAGGAGTCCGCAGCTCATGCGCGACGTCCGCGGTGAAACGCCGCTCGCGTGCCTGTGCGGCATGGCGGGCCGAGATCTTCGCCTCGAGGGCCGCAGCCATCTCGTTGAAGGACTGCGCCCACACGCCGAACTCGTCGCGCCCCTCGACGGGAAGCCGCGTCTCGAGCAGGCCCTCGGCAAGCGAACGCGCCGCCTCGCTCGCGCGCGCCACGGGACGCAGTGTGCTGCGGGCAAGGAGCGCCCCGACGAACGCGGCGACGAGCATCAGGATCCCGACCCCGGCGAGCAGGATCGTCCGGAGCTGTGCGAGCTCGTGTTGGAGGTCCTCCTCCGAGAAGAAGTAGTAGAGCTCGGTATCGGGGCCGGCCGATCCCCCGACGACGAGGTAATCCGTGCCGGCAACCGTTCTGCGCGCGTAGGCGAGCTCGCCTTTCTTCACGAGCTCGCGTACGTCAGCGGGTACCTGCCGCAGATTGACCGAGAAGGTCGAGGAGAAGGGGCGGCCGCGGTCGACCCCGGCTGTCTGGAAGTCGCCGCCGCCGCGCTGGTAGGCCTCGAGCAGCGCCGTCGGTCCGTCCGGCAGGTACGTGGGGACGATGACGAGGTTCTGGCGAGCCTGATCGGCGGCCGTGTCGACAGAGTCCGCCAGGAGGTTGTGCCGCACGACGAGGTACGACCCGGCGGCGAGCGCTGCGGCCGAGACGCCGACCGCGAGCATGAACGCGATCGTCAGCCTGCGGCGTAGAGGGCCCGACGAGATCCGTCCGGGCATCAGCCGGGGTTGAGGCGGTAGCCGACGCCGCGGACCGTGTGGATCAGCTTCGGGTGCTTCGGGTCTTCTTCGATCTTGGCCCGCAGCCTCTGAACCGCGACGTCGACCAGGCGCGAGTCGCCGAGATAGTCGTAGTTCCAGACGAGGTCGAGCAGGAGCTCCCGGGTGAAGACCTGCTTGGGGCGCCGGGCGAGCTCGAGTAGCAGCCGGAACTCCGTGGCGGTGAGCGGCACGTCTTCCCCGTGCCGCCTGACGCTGAACGAGCCCGGGTCGATCTCGAGATCGTCGATTGCGATCGTCCCCTCCGGAGGCCCGGCCGTCGAGCGGCGAAGCACGGCCTTGATCCGCGCGACGAGCTCGGGCAGCTCGAACGGCTTCGTGACATAGTCGTCTGCTCCGAGCTCGAGCCCGACGACGACGTCGTGCAGCTCGCTTCGCGCGGTGAGCATGACGATCGGCGCCTGGCTCTCACGCCGGATCTCCTTGCAGACCTCGAAGCCGTCGAGGGAGGGCAGCATCACATCCAGCACGACGAGGTCGAACGGCCCCTGCCGGAAGCGGGCGAGGCCGTCGCGGCCGTCACCGCTCGCAGTGACGCGAAAGCCGGCCTGCTCGAGGCCGAGTGTCGCGATCTCGCGGATGGAGGCGTCGTCCTCCACGAGAAGCACGTGTGCGTCCACTGTGGGTGAAGCCTATGTTCGGCCTCGGCTTGACGCCTGGCCAGGGATCACTCAGTGCGACGTCGTGGCCTTCGGGTTGCCCACCTTCAGCAGCCCGACCTGCCCGAGGTCAACATCGGCGAACGCGTGCGAGACGAACGGATAGAACCCCGGCTCGTCGATCTTGACGTCGAAGACTGCTCCTCCGCCGGCCGGGACGACGACTGTCTGGACGCCCTGCTGCGGCGGGCTCGTGAAGTCGGAGTTGGCCCATACGCGGTCGAAGATCGTGCCGACGACGTGGAAGTTCACGTTGTTGGTCGGCCCGGCGGCGACGACCCAGAAGCGCGTCGTCTCTCCCGGCT
>CAZQAG010000040.1:0-20842 GCA_964591295.1 uncultured Gaiellales bacterium
AACTGGCAGCAGGGCGACGACGTGATCATCGCGGGCTCGGTCTCGGACGACGAAGCCAAGGAGACGTATCCGGACGGCTGGGAATCACCGCGGCCGTACATCCGGATCGTGCCGCAGCCGCACTAAGGAGCGCTACGGAAGGGTGACCAGGCTCGGTGGCGAGCCGCGCTTTGCGAAGGCTTCTTCGATTGCAGCGACGATCGCGTCGGGGGATGCGCCTTTTTGAAGGTAGGCGACCGCTCCCAGCGCGAGGACCTCCTCGGCAACGTTGGCGCTGGCAAAGCCGGAGAAGACGATGATCTGAGCGTTGGGCACGAGCCGCCGGAGCTCGGGTAACGCCTCGAGGCCGCTGTGGTTCGGCATCGCGAGGTCGAGCAGGATCACGTCTGGGTCGTGACTCGTCGCCTCGGCGATCGCTTCGTTGCCGTCGGCAGCCTCACCGACGACTCGCAGGCCAGGTGTGCCGTCCACGATCGCGCGGAGGAGCCTGCGTAGCGCGGCGTTGTCGTCGCAGATCAGCACGCCGGCTGTCGTGGCGGTCTGCGGAGACGCTCCGTTGCTGCTCACGGCTTGGCTGGCGCTGCGTCGCGGATCAGGGTTTGAAGAGGCACTCCTTGCTGTCCCAGTTCCTCGAGTGACCTGCTGACGATCGCGCGAGCGTTCTCGAGTGCCTCGAGCAGCGCGACCCGTGATTCGTCCTGCCGGTCGAGCTCGAGAGCGAGGTGGGCGACGGAGAGCGATTGAATGACTCCGTCGTGAAGCTCGAGCACCTGCCGCTGCTGTGAACGCATGCGCTCAGCCTCCCGGAGCATCTCCGCGTTGCGAAGATCGAACGCTCCCCGCAGGCTCTGGTGCTCGGCGAAGCGTCGCAAGGTGATGTCGATCGCGCTTTGCAGCTCCTCCGGCCGCGTATCGACGATGTAGGCGAAGACACCGCGCGAAGCCGCCTCGTTTACCCAGTTCCCGTCGTATTCCTCCAGCAGCGCGATCACGGGGCAGAAGGCCTCGGCCACGATCTCCGATATCTGGTTCAGTGCATGGTCGGCGCTCTCACCGAGCCCGACCAGAGCCACGTCGGGACGCTCCCGTGCCGTCACTGCCGCTACGTCGGAGACGTGGATCTCACGGGCGATGACCTCGTGCCCGAGGCCGGTCACCACCTGAGCGAGCATCTCCAGGCGGTCAGACCGCTGATTCGCGATCAGGACACGCAGGTGGTGGATCCCGTTCATGCTTGTGACGCCTGCATTCCTGTGGAGGCGCGGATCACGTACCTGCGACCGCCGTAGCGCACATCGGCGCAGGGAAGATGGGCGGATCCCAGCCAGCGCTCGACGAGCGAGAGCAGCTCGACCACCCATTTCCCTCCGGCCGGCGGCGGCTCCAACCTGACGATCCACGACGTGCCGGAGACGAGCTCGGCCGGAAACAACGGGGCGGCGTACTCCAAGAGGAGGGCGGTGCTGAGCTGGTCGGGAGCGACGATCTCGATCGGTCGGGCGCGCTCGGCGCTCCAGGCGGCGGGAACGGCCTGCGCGATGGGAGGAGCAGTCGAGCGTTGTTTCTTCCCGCGCCTGAAGAACGGCAGTGGGAACGGCAGTGATGGTGCGGAAGTCATGGTTCCTCCGGTGGTCGAGACGTGATCGCCGACCAAGGTGTGTGCGGTCGGCCAAAACCTGCTCCAACCCGCTAAAGCCTGTGGGAGGACATTTCGCCGGGCCTAGGGCTTGAGATCCGGCGAGAGACCCGCAGCACCGAGGTTTATGGCGCCGCTAGATTTCGAGGGTAGCAGCTTGTCCACACCCGAAATAGTGAGATTTCGCCCCGCTGATGAGTGAGACTGAATCGATATCGCAATTTGCGGAGAACGCGACGTCGAAGTGTCCGTTGGGGGAGCGAATTGAGACGGGAGCAATATCGTTGCTACCTCGGTAGTATCGGGACCGTCCGGTCTTTTCGCTTAAATGAGAGCACTGGGGTGATGGAGGCGAGCGACCCACAGCATCTGCGCGTTCTGATCGCGAACGAAAGACGCGACAGGCTCGAGTTGCTCGCCCAGGTCGTGATCGGGCTCGGCCACGACGTGATCGCACGCGAGATCTACGTCAAGGAGGTCGGGGTCGCCACGGCCAGGGAACACCCCGACGTTGCCCTCGTCGGGCTCGGGTCGAGCTCGGAGCACGCGCTCGAGTTGATCTCGGAGATCGTCCGGGATGCCTCCTGCCCGGTGATCGCGATTCTCCACGCCGACGACCCCGCCTACATCCACGAGGCCGCCAAGCGCGGCGTCTTCGCTTACATCATCGAGGGCACCCCCGAAGAGCTGCAGAGCTCGATCGACATCACCCTCCAGCGCTTCGGCGAGTACCAGAGCCTCCAGGGCGCGTTCGGGCGCCGCGCGCTCATCGAGCAGGCAAAGGGCATCCTTATGGCCCGCCACTCGATCAACGCCGACAAAGCATTCGATCGTCTTCGCGAGCACTCCCAGCGCAACGGCAGCAAGCTCAGCGACGTCGCCGTCGCCGTCGTCGAGAGCCACCTCCTGCTGCTTCCTCCGCCCCCGCCGGCCCAACCTCGACTCTCCGTCGCAGGCGAGGAGTCGGAGTCGGCGATCCAGGACACCGACCTCTGAGCCGTAGCGACTCCGGGCCGGGCCGACTTTCGTCCCCTTGACATGTGACTGTTTGGTCACCTATCCTGCAACCATGACCGACGATGACCGCGTGTTCAAGGCGCTCGCCGACCCGACTCGGCGCTTCCTGCTCGACCGGCTCTTCAAGCGTGACGGCCGTACGCTGACGGAGCTCGAGTCCGAGCTGGACATGACCCGTTTCGGCGTCATGAAGCATCTGCGCGTGCTCGAAGACGCGGGGCTCGTCGTCACGCGCCGGTCTGGCCGGGAGAAGCTGCACTTCCTGAACCCGGTGCCGATCCGGCTGATCCACGACCGGTGGATCGACAAGTACACGGAGCGCCGAGTCTCGGCGCTTGCAGAGCTCAAGACCCAACTGGAGGAAACAGCATGACGACCACGACCGAGACCGGTGTGACGACACAGGTGCACCGGGTTTACATCAACGCCCTCCGGAGGCGATCTGGGAGGCGATCACGAGCCCCGAGTGGACGGCGAAGTACGGGTACCACGGGATCGCCGAGTACGACCTCAAGCCGGGTGGCAAGTATCGCGTTGTCGCTCCCCCCGAGATGCAGGCGATGGGCATGCCGGAGCAGCTCCTCGACGGCGAGGTGATCGAAGCAGACCCACCGCGGAAGCTCGTCCAGACCTGGCACGCGCTCTGGGACGAGGGGGTCACGGCAGAGCAGCCCACGCGCGTCACCTGGGATATCGAGGAGGACGACGGAGGCATCACTCGGCTCACGGTGACCCACGAGCTCGAAGGTGCGCCGATTCATGCGGAGCAGGTGGCGAGCGTGGCCCGACTGCGCGAGGGCGGCGGCGGCTGGAGCTGGATCCTCAGCGATCTGAAGACCCTGTTGGAGACCGGAAAGTCGCTCGAAGTCTGAGCAGAAGGCGAACGGAGGCCCCACGCGGGTGGGGCCTCGGGCCGTCTGTACGATGGGCGCCGTGAAGGCCGCGACGACCCCGCGCGAGCTCGGGGCCTCCCTCGAGCAACACCGGCTGGAGCTGACCGGCTACTCGTACCGGATGCTCGGCTCCCCGTTCGAGGCCGAGGATGCCGTGCAGGAGACGTTCATCCGCGCGCTCCGGAGCTACGAGGGCTTCGAGGGGCGAGCGTCGCTGCGCTCCTGGCTCTATCGGATCGCGACGAACGTCTGTCTCGACATGCTGAGCGGGCGGGAGCGCCGCGCGCGGCCGATGGATCTCGGCCCGGCGCGCGAGCCGCTCGAGGCGAACCTCAACATGCTGCCCGAGACGACGTGGATTCAGCCTGCTCCCGATCCGGCCGAGCTCGCGGAGTCGCGTGAGACGACCCGGCTCGCGATCGTCGCGGCGCTCCAGCACCTGCCTCCGCGGCAGCGAGCCGTCCTGATCCTGTGCGAGGTGCTGCGCTGGCAGGCGAGCGAGGTCGCGGAGCTGCTCGAGACGAGCGTCGCCTCAGTGAACAGCGCGCTCCAGCGGGCACGCGCCACGCTCGAGGCGAGCGACGTGGACATCGCGGACACGTCTCGGTCGGTGGACGAAGCGGACGCCGGGCTCCTCGCCCGTTACGTCGAGGCCTTCGAGCGCTACGACATGGACGCGCTCACGTCGCTGATCCAGGAGGACGCGATCCAGTCGATGCCGCCGTTCGACCTGTGGCTGCGCGGGCGGGAGGACATCTTCACGTGGTGGCTCGGCCCCGGAATCGGTTGCCGCGGGTCGCGGGTGATCCCGGCGATGGCTGCGAACGGCGCACCGGCGTTTGGTCAGTACAAGCCGAGCGAGTCTGGCAGCGGGTACGACCCGTGGGCGCTCCAGGTGCTCGAGGTCCAAGATGGCAAGATCGTCGAGCTCACGTTCTTTCTCGACACCGAGACGCTGTTCCCGCTCTTCGGATTACCGCCTCGGCTCGACGCCTAGGACCGCTGAGAGACCCACGAACTCGATCAGCTCGACGAGCTCGGCAGAGACCTGGCTGAGCCGCAGCCGCGACCCCTCACGCCTCAGCGCAAGCGCGAGCCGCGCGAGGAGGTCGACCGTGGCGGCGGTTGCCGGGACGCCGCTGAGGTCGCAGGTGAGGACAGCCATAGCCGTAGCCGTAAGACCCGTCGGCCAGAGGAAACTCATCGGTGGGACGACCGATGAGTTCTCGGACGTTTGACGGTCTAACCCTTCGAAAGCGACCGAAAGGACACCGGAAACAATGAGCGACCTCGACGCCCGAACACGCTGGCTCGCCCTCTACGTCCTCTGTCTCGCGAGCCTGATGATCGTCCTCGACGTCACGATCGTCGGCGTTGCCCTGCCCTCGATCCAGGCGGATCTCGGCTTCTCCGAGACCTCGCTGGCCTGGGTCGTGAACGCGTACCTGCTCACGTACGGTGGTTTCCTGCTGCTCGGCGGCCGTCTCGGCGATCTCTACGGCCACCGGCGCCTCTTCCTGATCGGGATCACCGCGTTCACGCTGGCGTCGCTCGCCTGCGGCCTGGCGAACTCACAATGGTCGCTCGTCGTCGCTCGCGGGTTCCAGGGACTCGGCGGCGCGGTCGCGTCGGCGGTCTCGCTCTCGCTGATGATCAACCTCTTCACCGAACCAGGCGAGCGAGCGAAGGCGATGGGCATCTTCGGGTTCGTCGCCGCGGGCGGAGGAAGCATCGGCGTGCTCCTCGGTGGGGTGCTCACGGACGTGATCAACTGGCACTGGATCTTCCTCGTCAACTTCCCGATCGGCGTTCTCGTCGTCTTCCTCTCGCTCAAGCTGCTGCCTGAGGCTCATGTCGCGGCTGCCAGCCGCCGCCTCGATGTCGGAGGAGCGATCACCGTGACCACGGCGCTGATCATCGCCGTCTACGCGATCGTCAACGCCAACCAGAAGGGTTGGACCTCTGCTCAGACGCTCGGCCTGCTTGCCGTCGCGTTGACGATCTTCGCCGTCTTCCTTGCGATCGAGGTTCGGGTGCGCTCGCCGCTGATGCCGCTTGCACTCTTCAAGTTGCGAAACCTCGCAATCGCGGACATTGTCGGGGTGCTCTGGGCGGCCTCGATGTTCACGTGGTTCTTCCTCTCGGCCCTCTACATGCAACTCGTGCTCGGGTACAGCCCGTTGCAGATCGGTCTTGCGTTCCTTCCCTCCAACCTGATCATGGGCGCACTCTCGATCGGCCTGTCGGCCAAGCTCGTGATGCGGTACGGGTTCAGGGCTCCGCTGGCGACCGGCCTGGGGCTCGCGTCCGCCGGCCTGCTGCTCTTCGCACGGGCTCCGGTTGACGGCAGCTACGTCGTCGACATTCTCCCGAGCATGATCCTGCTCGGCTTCGGCGCGGGCATGGCCTTCAACCCGGTGCTGCTCGCAGCGATGAGCGACGTGGCGCCGGAGGAATCGGGCCTCGCCTCGGGCATCGTCAACACGTCGTTCATGATGGGCGGTGCCCTCGGCCTCGCGGTTCTCGCGAGCCTCGCCGCTTCGCGCACCGACAGCCTGCTCGCTTCCGGCGACGGGGCGCTGGTTGCGCGCAACGGCGGCTACCACGTCGCATTCCTGGTAGGCGCGATCTTTGCAGCCGCAGGGGCTGCGATCGGCGGCGCGTTCCTGGTGAACAGGCAGCAGGCGGGCGCTAACGAGCAGCAGCAAGGAAGCGGAGCCCTCGCGGCTGCAGAGGCGGACTAGGCTCAGATACCCCCGGGTGGTATACTCCCGGCAAATGCCCGGGACGTTGGAGAGGGAAGAAGTCCGGCTCGACCTCGAGGGGATGACCTGCGCCTCCTGCGCGGCGCGCATCGAGAAGAAGCTGAACGAGCTGGACGACGTCGAGGCGACGGTCAACCTCGCCACGGAACAGGCCACGGTGCGGTCCCCGAGGAGCGTCTCGGTCGACGAGCTCGTCGAGGCGGTCGAGTCGGCCGGGTACGGCGCGCGTCCGGCCGCGCCCGCGCACGAGGTGCATGAGCACGACGAGCCGCTTGCGGCGCTAAAACGGCGGCTCAGGCTTGCGGTCGTCCTCACGGTGCCTGTCGCGCTGCTCGCGATGGTCTCGCCGTTTCAGTTTTCCGGCTGGGAATGGGTCGCGCTCGCGCTGTCGGCACCGGTCGTCTTCGTCTCGGGGCTCCCATTTCACCGCGCAGCGCTCAAGAACGCGCGTCACTTCGCGGCGTCGATGGACACGCTGATCTCGCTCGGGACGCTCGCGGCCTGGCTGTGGTCGGCGGTCGTGCTCCTCGGCGGACTCGACGCGGACGTCTACTTCGAGGTCGCCGCAGTCGTGACGACGCTAATCGTGCTCGGCCGCTACCTCGAGGCGCGGGCCAGGGGCCGGTCGTCGGCTGCGATCCGCAGGCTGCTCGAGTTGGGTGCCAAGGAGGCGCATGTCCTGAGGGACGGCGTGGAGGTTCTGATTCCAATCACGGATCTCAAGGTCGACGATCTCTTCGTCGTTCGTCCCGGCGAGAAGATCGCGACGGACGGTGTCGTCGTCGAAGGTGACTCGGCCGTCGATCAGTCGCTGCTGACGGGCGAGTCGGTGCCAGTCGACGTCGGCGCAGGATCCGAGGTCGCCGGAGCGGCGGTCAACACCTTTGGCCGCCTCATCGTTCGCGCAAGGAGGGTTGGTTCCGATACTGCGCTTGCCCAGATCGCGCGCCTCGTCGAGGCGGCGCAGTCGGGAAAGGCACCGGTGCAACGGCTTGCCGACCGGGTCTCTGCGATCTTCGTGCCGGTCGTGATCGTCCTGGCGCTGCTGACCCTCGCAGGTTGGCTCGCCTTCGGCGCCTCGGCTGCGGCCGCGTTCACGGCGGCCGTTGCGGTGCTGATCATCGCCTGCCCCTGCGCATTGGGGCTCGCGACGCCGACGGCGCTCATGGTCGGCACCGGCCGCGGCGCGCAGATGGGCGTCCTGATCAAGGGGCCGGAGATCCTCGAGCAGACGCGCCGGGTCGACACGATCGTCCTCGACAAGACGGGAACCGTCACCGAAGGGCGGATGGAGCTGGTCGGGGTCACGCCGCTCGACGGTGCGAGTCGCAGCGACGTCCTTCGGCTCGCCGGCGCGGTCGAGGCCGCGAGTGAGCACCCGATCGGCCAGGCGGTCGCCCGGGTTGCCCGCGCGGAAATGGGCGAGCTGCCGAGCGTGAAGGAGTTCCGCAACGAGCCCGGCGTCGGCGTCTCCGGCGTCGTCGAGGGGCATGCAGTGGCTGTCGGCCGGAACGACGGCTCGATCGAGGTGAGCTGGGACGGGGCGCCGCGCGCGACGCTTGAGGTGCGCGACACGGTCAAGCCGACGAGCGCCGAGGCAATTCGCGAGCTGAAGGCGCTCGGCCTTACTCCTGTCCTTCTCACCGGCGACGCCAGGGCCACGGCCGAGCGGGTCGCACGCGAAGTCGGGATCGAGCGCGTGCTCGCCGAGGTCTTCCCCGGGGACAAGGTGCAGGAGGTGAGGCGCCTTCAGGAGGACGGAAAGGTGGTGGCGATGGTCGGAGACGGCGTGAACGACGCGCCCGCGCTCGCCCAGGCCGACCTCGGCCTTGCGATCGGCACCGGCACCGACGTCGCGATCGAGGCCTCCGACCTGACACTCGTCTCCGGCGATCTCCGCGCCGCGGCCGACGCGATCCGGCTGGCGCGCCGGACGCTCGGGACGATCAAGGGCAACCTCTTCTGGGCCTTCGCCTACAACGTCGCAGCGATCCCGCTTGCCGTCGCCGGTCTTCTGAGCCCGATCGTCGCAGCGGCGGCGATGGCGGCGTCCAGCCTCTTCGTTGTGTCCAACAGCCTGCGCCTCAGGCGCTTCCGGAGCGCTCGCGCATGAGCAAGACCGAGCAGCACGAGCACGGCTACGCGAAGGACAAGGACGCGCTCGTCAAGCGGCTCCACCGGATCGAGGGCCAGGTCCGCGGCATCGAGCGCATGGTCGAGGACGACCGCTACTGCATCGACATCCTCACGCAGATCGCCGCCGTCTCGACCGCGCTCGAGGCGCTCGCCCTGAAGATCCTCGACGAGCACGTGCGGCACTGCGTCGCGGGCGCGCTGACCTCGGGCGACGAAGCCGACGCGGCGACGAAGACCGAGGAGCTGCTCGAAGCAGTCCAGCGCTTCGCGAGAACGCGTTGAGCCGCGCCGAGCGTGGGCACTCTTACGACCACGGCGGCGACGGCCACTCACATGGTCTCGTAGACCCTTCCATCCTTCGGTCGCGCGAAGGCCTCAAGGCAGTAGCGATCAGCTTCGGCGTTCTGACGGCCACCGCGGCGGTGCAGGTTGTGGTCTTCGTCGTGACGGGCAGCGTTGCGCTCCTCGCGGACCTGATCCACAACTTCGGAGATGCGCTGACGGCCGTACCGCTCGCGATCGCATTTCTGCTGCGATCGGCGCGAGGCGAGAAGCTCGCCGGGCTGGCGGTCGTGCTGGCGATTTTTGCGAGCGCCTGCGTGGCCCTGTACGAAACGATCCAGCGCTTGATTCATCCGCAGAACCTCTCGCACCTGTGGGTCCTCGCCCTGGCAGGGATCGTCGGCTTCATCGGCAACGAGATCGCTGCCCGGGTACGAATGCGCGCGGGGAAGCGACTCGACAGCCCAGCGTTGATCGCAGACGGCAACCATGCCCGTGTCGATGGGTTCGTGTCACTCGGCGTCGTTGCCAGCGCGGCAGTCGTTGCGCTCGGGCTCGATATCGCCGACCCCTTGATCGGCCTGGCGATCACGCTCGTGATCCTCAAGATCACGTGGGACTCGTGGCACACGATCAGGCGAGCCGAGCCCGAAGCAGTCCCGCGCTCCGCCCGAACCCGCTAGTTCAGCGGGCAGTGTTTGTGAGCCCCGACCGCGGCATGGGCGGGCTCATCGGACTGTCGTTCCTCGGCTTGGCGTGCCCTTAGTCGGAGAAAGTGCGGAGCACTTTCTGCGAGTCCCGGGCCCGTGGCCCGGGACCTACCTCCCGGGCCCGTGGCCCGGGACATACCGGTCGCCGTGCCAGGAGTCCCAGAGCGCGGCGTAGGGGCCGCGGTTGGCCACCAGTTCTGCGTGGGTCCCGAGCTCGTTCAGGAGGCCCTCCTCGACGACGGCGACGCGGTCGGCGTCGTGTGCCGTGTGCAGCCGGTGGGCGATCGCGACCACCGTCCTGCCCTCCAGCACCGACGCGAGCGAGCGCTCGAGATGGCGCGCCGCACGCGGGTCTAGGAGAGAGGTCGCCTCGTCGAGGACGAGGGTGTGCGGGTCGGCGAGCACGAGCCGGGCGAGTGCGACCTGCTGCGCTTGCGGGGGCGTGAGCGGGAAGCCGCCCGCGCCGACGACTGTTTCGAGGCCGTCCGGCAGCGCCTCGACCCACTCGATCGCATCGACCGCCCTGAACGCCTCGATCAGCTGCTCGTCAGAGGCTCGCGGCCGGGCGAGGCGGAGGTTGTCGGCGAGGGTGCCGACGAAGACATGCTGCTCCTGGGTGACGAGCGCCACCTCGGTTCGTAGGGTGTCGAGCGGCAGGTCGACCAGGCGCACGCCGCCGACCTCGACGAGCCCGATGCGCGGTGGATGGATGCCGGCGAGAAGGCGCCCGAGCGTGGACTTGCCGGCGCCGGATGGGCCAACGACGGCGACGCGCTCGCCCGGCTCGAGGTCGAGGTCGATGCCGTGGAGGACGTCGCGGTCGGCCACGTACGCGTAGCGGACGTCTTGGGCGCGGAGCCGGTCACCCTCCGGCTCCTCGCCGCTCTCGGAGCGGTCCGGGGGCACCCGAACGATGCCGACGAGCCGTGCGAACGAGGTTGCGCCGACCTGGATCTCATCGAGCCAGGAGATCAGCCGGTCGACCGGGTCCGCAAGCTGGACGACGTAGAGCGCGACCGCGGTCACCTGGTAGATCGAGGCGCGGCCCGAAGAGACGAGCCAGCCGCCCCAGGCCAGTGAGGCCGCGACCGGCAGCACGTACGCGAACTCGGCCGAGGGGAACCAGATCGTGCGCAGGAACAGCGTGCGCATCTCCGCGCGATAGGAGTTGTCGAGGTCGGCGTCGATCTGCTTGACGCGCTCCTCGCGAAGGCTCAATGCCTCCACGGTCCGGCCGCCTTCGACCGTCTCGCTCACCGTGCCTGCGAGCTTCGCGTACGACGCTCGTTCCCAGAGGTACCCCGCCGGCGCCCGACGCAGGTACCAGCGGGTGCCGATCCAGAGCACCGGCGCCCCGACGACGCACGGGAGTGCCGCGATGGGGCTCACCCAGACGGCCGCAACCACGGTCAGAAACGTCGTGACTCCGGCGACCAGCGTCTCCGGGATGGCGAAGCGGACGGTTCGCGCGAGGGCGTCGACGTCAGCGGTCGTGCGCGACACGAGGTCGCCGGTGCCGGCTCGCTCCACGGTCGAGAGGGGGAGCGCGAGCACCCGCTGCATGAAGTCCTCGCGGAGCTCGGCGAACATCTTCTCCGAGAGGACAAACGAGGCGAGACGCGCGAAGAACGTGAGGAGCGTCTGGGTAACGAGGGCTACCGCGAGCAACAGGACGAGGGTGTCCACGTGCCTGCGCGTCGTGCCCTCCTGCACCGACTGGACGAGCTTGCCGAGCAGGGGCGGGCCCGCGAGCCCCGCCGCAGCGGCGGCCGCATGAAGGCCGACCATGCCGAGGAGGCCGCGCCGGTGACGACGTCCGAGGCGGCGAGCCTGGGCGCGGAGATCGGGGCCGTCGGCGATCGGAAGCAGGTCGCTCACAGATCTTCTCCTCGCGTCACGGTCCAGCGGTAGGCAGCGCTCGTCCGCAGGAGCTCTTTGTGGGTGCCCTCCGCGCGAACTCTTCCGTCCTCGACGAACACGACGCGGTCCGCCTGGTCGAGCATGAGCGGGCTCGTCGTGACGACGACGGTCGTCCTGTCGGCGCGCGCCTCGCGCAGCCTCTTTGCGATCCGCGCCTCGGTGTGGGCGTCGACGGCGCTCGTCGGGTCGACGAGCACGAGGAACTCGGCGTCAGAGAGCAGCGCGCGGGCGAGCACGAGCCGCTGGCGCTGGCCGCCCGAGAAGGAGCGGCCGCGCTCGTCGATCGTGGTCTCGAGGCCCTCCGGAAGCGCCTCGATCACGTCCTCCGCGTTCGCAATCGCGACGGCCGCGTGGACGGCGGCGTCGTCGCCGGCTCGGTCCCAAGGATCCAGCCCGCTGCGAAGGGTCCCCGAGAAAAGCACCGGGTCGGACTCGCTGACGACGATCCGGCGGCGCACGGTCTCCACGGGCAGGTGCGCGAGCCTCACCTCGCCGAGAAAGGCACCGTCGTCCTCGCCGAACCGGCCGAGCCGGTCGGCGATCGCCGAGGCCTCCTCGGGCGGCGAGGAGACGATGCACGTGAGGAGGTGTGGCTCGACGACGAGGCCGGATCGCTGATCGACGAGTGGCACACCGGCCGGCGGCTCGGCGACGGGGCTCTCCGGCTCGAGGATCTCTCGCTCGACCCGGAGAACGTTCAGCATCTTCTCGGCACCGACGAGCGAGCGAGTGATCTTGTCGACGGCCTCGGCCGCGGTTCGCAGCGGGATGACGAGGAAGGCGGCGTACCCGTAAAAGGCGATCAGCTCGCCGACGTCGATCTTCCCGGAGAGCGCGAAGCGGGCGCCGAGCCACGTGACGAAGACGACGAAGAGGCCGGGGATGAGCACCTGCGCCGAGTCGAGCGTGGACTGGGGGAACGCGACTCGCACACCGGCGCGGCGCACTTCCTGCGACCGTGCGTGATAGCGGTGGAAGAACGCCGCCTCGCCGCCGATCCCGCGGAGCACGCGGAGCCCGGCGGCCGTATCGGCGCCGAGCGCGGTCAGCTTGCCGACCTCCTCGCGCTGCACGAGCTGCCGTGCCTGCAGGGGCTTGATGACGGCTCCGAGCAGGAGCACGAGCACGGGGACGCCGATCAGCACGACGAGGCCGAGAACAACCGATGACGAAAGCAGGATGAACGCGACGACGAAGTACGAGACGATCGCGCCGGAGAGCCGCGCGGTGATGTCGAACGCGCCTCCCGCCCGCATCGCGTCGTTCGTGACCGTGGCGACGACCTCGCCGGTGGAGAGCTTGTTACGGATGGCCGGGCCTGCACGCGCGGCGTGGTGCGCGACGACCTGCGCGAGCCTGAACGAGGCCTGCAGCCAGTTGGAGACCGCGCAGCGATGCCGCATCACACCGGCGAACGCCTGCGTCCCGCCGAGGCCGAGCAGGACGAGCGTCCAGACCGCGAGGGCCTGGTTGTCGTGGTCGATGATGCCCTCCTTGATGGCGCGCCCGATTGCGAAGGGCATGAGCGCCTGCGCCACCATCCACCCGATGCCGAAGAGCATGCCCGCAACGAGCGTCCCGACCTGGTGGCGCCCGATCCAGAGGAGCAGCCTGACGGGCGACCGCGTGTCCGGGATTCCGGGCTCGGCGAACGGAAGCCGGATCACGGCAGGGACCTAGTTTCGGATGGGAATGTAAGTCGCAGCATGGGTTCGTGCGGGACGGAGTCCCGTGCTCGGATCGTAGCCACGGGGGCGTATAGGCTCGCGCCATGTGCTTCGAGCTCGACTCCTTGCCGCCGATCCCGACGATCGAAGGAGGTGCCGTCGACCACAGCGACCTCGTTCTCGAGAGTGCCGACGGGGACCGGTTCGCGGCCTTCGTTGCCCGTCCGGATGAGCCGAGCGGCAACGGCGTCGTCATTCTCCCGGACGTTCGAGGGCTCTCCCGGTTCTACGAGGAGCTAGCCCTTCGCTTCGCCGAGAGGGGGATCGCCGCGGTCGCGCTCGACTACTTCGGTCGCACAGCCGGCACGGAGAAGCGAGGCGAAGGCTTCGAGTACATGGAGCACGTCGCGCAGACGACGCCGGACGGGATTCAGGCCGACGTTCGCGCCGCGGTTGAGTACCTGCGCGCTCCCGAGGGCGGTGAGTCGCGTGCGGTGTTCACTGTCGGCTTTTGCTTCGGCGGTCGCAACTCGTGGCTGTCGGCGGCGGGCGGCCACCGTCTGGCCGGGTCGATCGGCTTCTACGGAGTGCCGGGGCAGCGCGAGTGGCCGGGCCCGATCCAGCGCGTCGGCGAGATGCGCGCCCCGATCCTCGCTCTCCAGGCCGGAGCCGACGAGAAGATCTCCGCCGCGGACAACGCCGAGTTCGAGGAGGCGCTTACCGCCGCCGGGGTCGAGCACGAGATCGTCATCTATCCGGGCGCGCCGCATAGCTTCTTCGACCGGCTCCACGAGGAGTACGCAGGCGACTCCGCCGACGCCTGGAGCCGCGTCCTCGCGTTCATCGAGCGCTACGGCGCTTAGCGCCCGCGCGTCGATCAGGGCGGTTATGGGTACGCCCTGGCTCACGCCATGAGCAACGAGGTCAAGGAGAAGGCTGAAGACGTCGCCGGCAGCCCGTGGACGGAGGGCCTCGCGCGGGCGGGCCTCTTCGCCAAGGGGGTCACGTACGGCATCGTCGCCATTCTCGCTCTGAAGGTCGCGTTCGCCGGCGGCAACCTGGAGGATCGCCCTGGGGCCCTGCAAGCGACCGCGCAGAGCGCGCTCGGCCGCGTCCTGCTCGCCGTGCTCGCGGTCGGGCTCGCCGGCTATGCGCTCTGGCGCTTCGCTCAGGCGCTGCTGGTCCGGACGCTGGAACGGGGGAGAAAGAGGGCGCGCTCAAGCGCATCGGTGTCGCGGCGCGGGGAGTGCTCTACGCGTGGCTCGCGTTTCTCTGCGTCGACCTCGTCATCGACGCCCAGCAGGCAACCGGCGGGGGCGGGAAGGAAGAGGACGAGGCTACGGCCAAGATCCTCGACCTCCCGGCCGGCAGGTGGCTGGTTGCAGCGGTCGGGCTGGCCATCCTCGGTGCGGGCGCCTTCAACCTCTTCCGCGGATTGTCCCGGAAGTTCCGGAAGGACCTGAAGGAGGAGCAGATGGGCTCCGAGGAGCGCCGCTGGTACTCGGCGCTCGGGGTTGTCGGGCACATCGCGCGCGGGGTGGTGTTCGTGCTCGCAGGCTTCTTCGTCGTCCGGGCGGCGCGGGAGTACGACCCGAAAGAGGCCATGGGCCTGGACGGTGCGCTTGCGAAGCTGGCGCAGCAGTCGTACGGGCACTTCTTGCTGGGGCTGACCGCGGCAGGTCTTCTCGCGTACGGGCTCTTCTGCATCGTCCAGGCGCGCTACCGCGAGGTCTGATCCATTCCAGCCCCGTCCGGCGTCTGACACCGGACGTGGCTTTTCGGGACATTGCTCGCGGCGGCCGTCCAGCACCGATAGGCGAAAGGTGTGGAATGGCCTAGGCCGTTTGAGCCCTGGCCGGTGTCAGACGCCGGACATGTCCCGGGCTCCGCGGGCTTTGGCTTGCCAGTTACGCTCTTTCCATGGCTCGTTCGGTCATCGTTTCCACAGCTCGTACGCCTTTCGGGAAGCTCGGCGGCGGGCTGGCCGCCTACCAGGCGCCGGAGCTCGGCGCGATCGCGATCAAGGCCGCACTCGAGCGGGCCGGCGTCGAGCCCGCAGAGGTCGAGTACGTGATCATGGGCGAGGTGCTCCAGGCCGGGGTGGGCCAGGCACCCGCACGCCAGGCCGCGATCGGCGCGGGCATCCCCAAGGAGGTAGGCGCCGACACGATCAACAAGGTGTGCGCGTCCTCGATCCGGGCGGTCGAGATTGCGGACGCGATGATCCGTGCGGGCGACCTCGACGTGATCGTCACGGGTGGCATGGAGTCGATGTCGAACGCGCCGTACCTGCTCGAGAAGGCTCGATTCGGCTACAAGCTCGGCGACGGGACGCTCATCGACTCGATGACTCACGACGGGCTCACGTCGACCTTCGACAAGCGCCACATGGTCGAACAGGCGTCGTTCGTCAGCCGGGAGCTCGGTATCTCGCGCGAGGACCAGGACCGCTGGGCGCTGCGCTCGCACGAGCGCGCGGTGAAGGCGATCGACGAGGGACGCTTCGCGGACGAGATCGTGCCCGTGGGCGAGCTCGACACGGACGAGGGGCCGCGGCGGGACACCTCGCTCGAGAAGCTCGCCTCGCTCAAGCCCGTCTTCGATCCGGAGGGCACGACGACGGCCGGGAACGCGCCGGGCGTGAACGACGGCGCCGGCGCGGTGATCGTCACCAGCGAGGAGTTCGCGCGTAAGCGCGGGCTCGAGATCCTGGCGACGATCGTCTCGCAGGGCTACGTGGCCGACGATTTCGCCTACCTCGCGCGCACTCCCGCGAAGGCGGGGGCGATCGCGCTCGGGAAGGCCGGCAAGACGATCGCCGACGTGGAGCGAGTCGAGCTGAACGAGGCGTTCTCGTCGGTCGTCCTCAACTCGGCGCAGATGCTCGGCGCCGACGAGCAGAAGGTGAACGTGAACGGAGGCGCGGTTGCGCTCGGGCATCCGATCGGCGCCTCCGGGGCGCGCATACTCGGCACGATGATCCACGAGCTCCGGCGCAACGGCGGCGGGCTCGGCCTGGCGGCGATCTGCTCGGGCGGCGGCCAGGGCGACGCGATCCTGCTGGAAGTCTGACCTCCATCGAGACAGTTCCTCGGAAGGGACAGTCCCTCGGTAGATGGGACCTACCCCGGAAGGGGGAACTTGGGCCCGGAAGCCAACACACGAGCGAAAGATCGGTCCTACTGAGCACACATGCACTGCGGCACTTCCGGACGCACGCCGCCGCGTCGCCCGGCTTTCATCGTCGGACGGCTGATTCCACTCGTCCTCCTTCTGCTTCTAGCCTTCGCGGTGCCGGTAGGACCGGCGTCCGCCCAGCCCTGTGCGCCGTCGAGTGCGCCTGCGCAGACGCCCCGAGTGGCGCCAGCGGGTGGCGTGCGCACGCTCGCAGCTCACGTGCCGAAGGCGGTCGGCCCGAAGGAGTGCGAGCCGTCCGAGCCGTTCAAGAAGCGAGGCAACGCGGATCCAATCTCGTTCGCGTTCTTCATCGGGATCATCGCCGCGGTGCTGCTCGTTCCGGTCGCCTTGGGGCGGCGGGAAGACTTGCCCCCCGAGTAGCCTCCGCTCCATGGACTTTGGGCACGTCCTCGTGGTCGGCGCGGGCCAGATGGGTGGTGGCATCGCGCAGGTCGTCGCGGCCTCGGGACGGCGAGTCTCGCTCTACGACGCGGTGCCGGGGGCGGTCGACCGCGGTCTCGAGACGATGTGCCGCAGCCTCGGGAAGCTCGCCGAGAAGGGTGGCGCCGACCCCGACGAAGTGCTCGGGCGCGTCGAGCCGGTCGACGACCTCGTTCCTGCCGACCTGATGGTCGAGGCGGTGGTCGAGGACGCGGCCGCCAAGGAGGACGTCTTCAAGCGCGCGGACGAGACCCTGCCTCGGGAGGCCGTGCTCGCATCGAACACATCCTCGATCCCGATCTCGACGCTCGCCGCCGCGACGGGCCGGCCCGAACGCGTGATCGGCATGCATTTCTTCAACCCCGTGCCAGTCATGTCGCTCGTCGAGGTCGTCCGCGGCCGGGAGACCTCGGACGAGACGGCCGAGGCGATCACGGAGCTTGCGCGCGAGCTGGGCAAGACGCCCGCGGTCGCGAACGACTTCCCCGGATTCGTCTCGAACCGGATCCTGATGCCGTTCATCAACGAAGCGGTGTGGGCGCTCCACGAGGGCGTCGCGGAGGCGGAAGCGATCGACACGATCGCGAAACTCGGGTTCAACCACCCGCTCGGGCCGCTGGCGCTCGCCGACCTGATCGGGCTCGACACGTGCGTCGCGATCATGGAGGTGCTCCGCGACGGGCTCGGCGACTCGCGCTACGAGCCTTGCCCGCTGCTCCGCGAGCACGTGGCCGCGGAGCGCCTCGGCAGGAAGTCGGGCCAGGGCTTCTACCGTTACGACTGACTGCGCTGCTCGTCGGCCAGGGTGCGGTACTCCGTCGCCATCAGCTGATCCTTGGGGCGGTCCGCGGCGTCTTTCATAGCGATCAGATGATCGAGCGAGGCCACTCGCACGCGACGTCCGGCAAGCTCGATCTCGTCGGATGCCTCTTTCAGCTCGGGGAAGGGAGGCGCTCCAGCCGGGTAGGCGAGGATGTCGAGGGGCCCGTTGCGCGTGTCGAAGGTGAAGTTGCCGCCTTCTTCGAGCGTACGTGCATCGAGTTGGAAGGGCAGATCCGGTGGGGCACCGCGCAGCGTGGCACCAAGATCGCGGAGCACGCCGGCAAGGCGCTCGAGGTTGTCCCGGTCACGGCCATACATGACGTCGAGGTCGTAGGTTGGATAAGCCGATCCATGGGCAGTTCCGGCGAGCCCGCCGATGAGGACGAAGTCGACTCCCGCGTCGGCGAGCGCCTCGATGAGCGGTACCGGGTCAAACGGCTCAGTCACGGACACGTGGGAATCTCCGGACCGCGTTGGACCACGCGACGCCCCGCCTGATGCGCTCCTCCGGCGTCAGCGCGAGGTTCTGGCGAAGGAGGGTGAGGTCGTGCCCGTAGTCCACCGGCTGTGCCTGGAGTGTCAGCTCCTCGCCCACGACATCGAACAGACGCGCGAGGGTCTGGACAGTGGGCGAAACGGCATTGCGCTCGATGCGCGAGATGGCCGCCTGACTCGTCCGCGCGCGGGCTGCCAGCTGAGTCTGCGTGAGGCCGTGACGTCTACGAGTTTCGCGAAGAAGCGCGCCCGTCATGACTTGAAATATATCACATCAGACGTATCCCATCACCTCCATATACTCGCCGCGTGGACTTCGAGCTGACGTCGGACCAGAAGGAGATCCAGGCGCTCGCGCGGGATTTCGCGCAGGCCGAGATCGAGCCGCATGCGGCTGACTGGGACCGGAGCCACACGTTCCCGAAGGAGCTCTTCGGGAAGCTCGCCGCGCTCGGGCTGATGGGCACCTGCGTCCCGGAGGAGTACGGCGGAGCAGGCGCCGATTTCCTCTCCTACATCCTCGTCCTCGAGCAGCTCTCGCGAGCGGACGCCGGCGTCGGGGTCACGGTCGCGGTCCATACGAGCGCGGTCACGCTGCCAATCCTCACGTTCGGCACCGACGAGCAGCGCGCTCGGTTCGTGCCGCCCCTCGCGCGCGGCGAGGTGCTCGGCGCGTTTGCCCTGACAGAGACCGAGGCGGGGTCGGACGCGGGCTCGCTTCGCACGAGCGCGACGGCCGACGGCGACGGCTGGACGATCTCCGGCACGAAGCAGTTCATCTCGACGGCCCGCTTCGCAGAGACGTTCCTCCTCTTCGCCCGCACGGATCAAGAGACTCCAGGAGCCAAAGGCGTGTCCGCGTTCATCCTCGACGCCGATCACATCCGCGTCACGGGCGAGGAGGAGAAGCTCGGTCTCAACTCATCCGTAACGAACTCGATCGCGATCGACAGCGCGCGAGTGGAGCGTGACCGTCTGCTCCATGAGGAGGGCAAGGGCTTCACGGTTGCGATGGCGACGCTCGACGGCGGACGGATCGGGATCGGCGCGCAGGCGCTCGGGATCGCGCAAGCCGCCTACGACGTCGCTCGCGCCTACGCGCTCGAGCGTAAACAGTTCGGCAAGCGCATCGCCGAGTTCCAGGCAATCCAGTGGAAGCTCGCGGACATGGCGACCCAGATCGACGCGGCGCGCCTGCTCGTCTACCGGGCTGCCTGGCGCAAGCAGCAGGGCCTCTCGCACACCGAGGAGGGCGCGAAGGCGAAGCTCTTCGCCTCCGAGATGGCGCGCCACCAGACGGGCGAGGCGATCCAGATCCTCGGCGGGTACGGCTACACGAAGGAATTCCCGGTCGAGCGCTATTACCGCGACGCGAAGATCACCGAGATCTACGAGGGCACGAGCGAGATCCAACGGCTCGTGATCGCGCGCTCGATCCTGGGGCTTCAGCAGCGCGCGATGGCGCAGGGCTAGGTCCAGCATGACGGCGCCGGCAGGTCGTAGTTGCCCGCGCCGTAATCTATGACCATGCCTCGCAAGCGCGATGAGCCGGTGCGCCTCACCCGCATCTATACGGGCGGGGGCGACCGTGGCGAGACGAGCCTCGGGGACGGAACCCGCGTGCCCAAGCTGGACTGCCGCATTGCTGCTTTCGGCACCGTCGACGAGCTCAACTCACAGATCGGGCTCGCGCTCGCAGCCGAGCTTCCCGCCGAGCTGCGCGAGGTGCTCGCTCGCGTCCAGAACGAGCTCTTCGACCTCGGGGCCGACCTCTCGGTTCCGTTCGGCGTCACCGACCGCCTGCGCATCTCCCAGGAGCACATCGAAGGGCTCGAGCGCGATTGCGACCGCTTCAACGCCGAGCTCGCCGAGCTGAAGAGCTTCGTGCTACCCGGCGGCTCGGAGGCCGCCGCCCGGCTGCACGTCGCTCGCGCGGTTTGCCGGCGCGCCGAGCGCGAGGCCCTCACCGCCGCCGAGGAGCTCGACATCAGCCGGCTCGCGCTCGTCTATCTGAATCGTCTCTCCGACCTCCTCTTCATCCTCGCCCGTACGGCGAACGCCGGCGACGACGAGCCGCTCTGGAAGCCGGGCAGGTCCTCCTAGTCTTTCTCGCCTCCTTCGCGGCCGGATACCTCGGCGCCGCGGTGGGGCTCGTGCTGGGGACGTTGCGGCTGCCGGCGATCCTGCTCCTCTCGGGCGACGCGGCAGCAGCAGCAGGGACGAATATCGCGATCAGCGCGGCCGCGGCCGCCTCGGGGGGTTACCGTCACGCGCGCGAGAACCGGGTCGACTGGCGCGTGGTCGCGTGGATGGCTCCCGCTTCGGTCGCAGGGGCGGTCCTGGGCGGCTTCTTCGGACACCTCGTCCCGACAAGGGCGCTGCTCGTCGCGATCGCGGCTGTCCTGTCTTGGAACGGCCTCGACCTTCTCGTCTCGCCCGTTCACGGACGGGTGCGCACGGAGCCGCGACTCGCGCCGGCGGCCGGGTTCGGCTTCCTCATCGGGCTCGTCGGTGGCGCAGTCGGTGTGATCCTCGGGACGCTGCGCATGCCTGCGCTGCTCCGCGGCGTAGGCCTCACGGCTCACCGCGCCGTGGGGACGAACCTCGTCGTGGGGTTCCTCTTGGGCGTTGCCGGGTTCGCGGCGCACGCTGTGCGGCTCGAGGTCGAGTGGGATCTCCTGGGAGCGGGGCTCGCGGGTGCGCTGCCCGGCGCGTGGCTCGGGGCGCGCGCGACTGGACGCTTCAGTGAGCTTGGACTGCGGCGGGCGCTCGGCCTCGCGCTGCTCGTGATCGCCGCTGCCTTCGCCGTCGAGGTCGTTGTCGGTGACTAGGTGTCCTACCCACGGACGTTGTGAACGCGGCTGATCGGCGGCCGGTCTCC
>CAZQAG010000041.1:0-20022 GCA_964591295.1 uncultured Gaiellales bacterium
GGCGTCGTCCTGCGCCGTGGTGCCCTTTTGGTACCGGCACGTCGCTTTTCCAACAGAAGGCGTCATCCGAGCATGCCGCGCGCTCGCTTTCGCCGTGGCGCCGGCTCGGTTGAGACCGCCTCGCTCATCACTGCGGGAGCGCGAACTCTTTCGAGGGCACGCAGAAGCTGCCTCGCGCGCTCTCGATGGCACCGGCACCCCGCCCAGCGGGTTTCTATCGAAGCCGTTCGGCGCCCTCACGCGCCATACGTGTCAGGCGATGAGAGTCTCCGAGGCTCGCAGCCGCGTCTTGGGCGGCGGCCTCGTAGGCGCCACGCGCCTCTTCTCTTCGCTCTGCACGCTCGAGCATCTGCGCGTAGCCAATCGCGACATCTATTGTCCGCGGATGCGCTGCGCCGTGTACTCGCCTGGTAGCTTCGACGACCTCTTTGGCGACCGTGATGGCCGCCTCTGCGTCACCCGCCGCGTACTGCGCCTGCGCGAGGTTAAGTCGGGCGACCAAGGCGTCTGGGTGATCTTCTCCCAGTTGCTCGACGAGGTGGGCCAGAGCGCACTCGACTAGTCGCCGACCGGAGCTAACCTTCCCGACCTTCCGCTCGAGGTTGCCGACGCTGCTCATCGTTATCAGCGTGGAGAGATGCTCGTCGCCGAAGCGGCGGCGGCGGCGGGCGAGCACCTCCCGTTGCAGCTGCAGCGCCTCGTCGTATCGTCCCTGTTCTTCTAGGGTGAGGGCGAGATTCGTCATCGCGATCAGTGTGTTCGGGTGCTCGTCACCAACGCGTAGGCGCGTCTGCTCAAGAACCTCCTCCTGTAGTGGGACGAGTTGTTCGAGCTCCCCAAGCGCGCGGAGCGTCTGGCCGAGGTTGTTCTTCGCCGTCAGCGTGAGAGGATGATTTTCGCCGAAGCGCTCGCGTCGAACCGTCATGACGTCCTCAAAAAGCGCGCGGGAGGCTGCGAAATCGCCTTGCGCCCGCCGCAGCGATGCAAGCCGGTTCATAGCAGCAAGTGCCGGCGTGCTGGTGGGTCCATAGTGACGCTGGCTTGTCTCGAGGATCTCTTCGCGAAGTGTCGCCGCGTCGTTCAAGCGGTGCAATGCCTCCAGTGCGTCGGCGAGCGCACTCTTGGCGCGAAGGGTGTTGCGGTCCTCTGCGCCGCGGAGTCGCGTATCCTGCTCGACAACGTCTTCGAGAAGCGGCACAGCATCGGTGGCCAGACCGGCGCGCATCAGTGAGTGTGCGAACTCCTTGCGCGCGTTGATCGTGGCAAGATGGTCGGAACCGAGGGCTCGTTCTGCGTCGGCCGCCGCCGTGCGCCCCTCCGCTACCGCCTCCGCCAACTCACCGCTGTCTCGTAGGACCGACACGAGGTCGCTGCGCGCGCGAAGCGTGTGCACATGGTCGGTGCCCTCAAGCTGGGAGAGCGTGGCGATCGTCGCGCGAAGCGTCTCGATCGCTGGCAAGAAGCGGCTCGACAGCATGTCCTCGTGAGCTACCAGGCGTGCGAGCACCGCCTCTGCGGGCGTGGCGAGAGGCTGGACGAGCTCCCGTGCATGAGCAAACCAGTCGCTGTGCGCGAGCGCCTCTTCGGCGTCGCTGACAGGCGCTAGCTCGTCAACGAGTGCGTGGATGGCGGCGGCTCGGAGGAGTGTTGCGCGCTCGTCGGCGGAGCGCCGAATGACACGCCTGACGAGGACGTGCACGGGTCGAAGCTCGTGCTGGTCGGCATTGAGAAGCGACAGAGCCCTCGCCTCATCTATGCCGCTGCTCGCATAGGCCGCCGCTGTCTCCTGGTCCATGCGTGGGTCTTGCCGGTAGGTCGCTGCGAGGAGCGCGGTGGGGATCGCCGTCGCGGCGAGCTGTGAAGCGAGAAGAAGAAGATCGCGCCCGCTTTCTCCAAGTAGGCCGACGCTGCGGTTCAACGTCGCCGTAATGCTCGCCTCGTGCCCCGACGGCAGCACGTCAGCCAGTCCTGCGGCCGCTTCAAGTTCGTCTTCGGTCAGGTCGCTCAGGCCGTGGCGGAAATCGACCACGGGTGTCGGGCTCGCGCTCGCGACGATCGCGGCTGCGGCGACGTCGATCGCCAGTGGGTGCGCGCCGAGATCATCGACGATCTTCCATGATGCGCTGTCCTCAGCCGGCGCGAGCTTCCGGCGCCGCGTCAGCAGCTCGTGTGCCTCCTCGCGAGCTAGGCCGCCGAGATCGACAGGTCGCGCGATCGCTCCGTACTTGCGACTCCTTGTCGTCAGCAGTGTGCGGGCGAGCGGATGCGGGCTGAGCCACGTTCGGAGCTCGCTAGCGCCGAGGCCGGGCGGGAGGTCGTCAACGACCCACAGCGCCTCGTCGTCTAGAGCCTCGATTGCCGCGGCGAGCGCCGGCTCGACCTCGTCGTGGGAGAGTTCGCCCGCGTCGAGGCCGAGTTCGTAACAGAGCCGGCGAAGCTGGCGCTGCAGCGCTGCCGCTCGCTCCGGGCGGCGCGGCAGTTCGCCGATCTCGCTTCCCGAGCCGCGCAGCCAGAGGACGCCGCCGGGATGGGCGGCTCCGAAGCGGAGCGCGTACTCCTCAGCGAGCAGGGATTTGCCTACGCCGGCGAGTCCCGTAATGACCGCAACGTCCGGCGGGTGAGCGGCGGTCGCCATCGGCACATCACCGGAGTGGAGGGCCGAGTGAACCCGCCAGAGATCGGGGATCCGGCCGACGAAGCGCGTTGCAGCCACCGCCTTTCTCCCGTAGAACCGGATGCTCGTTGACCCCCCGGCGTCCAGTGCACCCTTGAGTCGGCCAACGCGGCTCGCGACTGCGTCAGCCAGTTCCTTCCGCTCGGCGTCGTTGGACGGCGCGCGGCGGAAGCGCGCATCGCGCAATTCGACTGGCTCGATGTGCTCGACGCCCGCAGCGGCGTTTATGACCATGACGCGTTCGCGCGGATCTCCACGGGCCCGGCCAGCGAGAAAGGCGGCCGTGAGTTCCCACTGGCAGGCGCGTCGGGTCGGGTAAGTCGTGGAGAAGTAGGCGAGAAGCGACTTGGAGCGCCGCACCCCCTGATCGACGCTGCGGCTGATGCTCGCGAAGTCCTCGATCGCGCGATCGTCGAACCAAACGCGCAGCCCGCGCGCGGTGAGCGCGTCGACTATCGGCGTCACCTCTGGGCTATCGACATGCGCGTAGCTGACGAAGACGTCGTAGTCGAAGTCAGCATCGGCTGCGGTAGAAAGACTCGCCTGGCGCAGAGGCGCTGTGCCGCGCTGTTTCAACGCTCAGCGACTGGATGCCGTGCTCATGTCCACCATTCTCCCGGGAATTATCCCTTCAAGGGAGAGGGCAGCTTTAAGCCCTCGACCGCCGCCGGCGGTCGGGATGACATCTACTAGGCCGCCCGCACGATTCGTGGGAGGCCGAGCTTGTCGAATTCGTCTCTGGGGGGCGGAGAGAACTTCATCAGAAGCTCGGCTGTACCGAGTCCGGTCTTTGCGAGCCAGTCCTCCAGACTAAGGCGCTCGTTGATGGCTGGAAACGACTAGGAATGTGCGCGTGGTCGAACCGCATTGCGGACAAGGCGGTCGGCTCTCAGGCGGAATGTCACTCCGCTCCGGAAGCGTGCGTCCGCACTGGCCGCACGTGACAGTCTTCCCTTCGTCTGGCCGATCGCCGGGCGGCGGCGGTTGCTCACGCAGGCCCGCAGTTGTGACGAGGATGATCTCGGGCGGATGGTCGCGCTCCAGGACCGCGGCGACAGCGCTACGGCCCTTCGTTTGAATCGCTCGACGACACTCGTCAGGCAGTGATGGCGACCCAAGCCGGCCGCCGGCGACGATAACGCTGACGCTCTTCCCGTAGCCGTCCTTCTCAAGGTCATAGCGCCAGCCGATGTCCATGTCGTGCCCCTGGCTCGTCGACCGGAACTCGCGAGGACCACTGATGAGCTTCCAGCTCACGCCCGAAGCCTAAGGGGTCGAGCTCGCCGCCTCCTTCGCCCCTCTCAGGAGTTGCCCACCTCTGCGACCCACCCGGCACGCGACCTGTCTCGCCGCCGCCTCGAACGCGTCGTCGAGAACCTTCAAGGACCTCGGCCGCCAAAGTCGCGCAGCCGTCAGGCCTGGTGATGGGGCGGCTCCCACGGCAGCCGAGCCCGGTTAGCGCACGCCTCGAGCCATAGCGCGGCTTCGCGTAGCGCCCAAGCTCGAGCGTTCGCACGGGCGCCCTCCTCATCCGCGGACGACTCCGAGCTCGCCTTCGCGGCCGCCCGCTCGCCGCGCATCCACTCGAGCATGTGATCGGCGACGACGCGCTGATCGGCGAGCATGGACCCGGTCAGCCGCGCCCACCTACTCGAGATCTCAGCGAAGGTTTCGTTAGCGGCAGCTAGCCAAGCGAAGTCGACACCGCCCGGCGCGAGATCCTCGCCGGTGTCTTCGTCGATCCCACCGATTGGAGCACGAAGCGCGTCCTCGAAGAACCATCGGCCGATCTGCAGCGAGAGGCAATCCGTGATCCGCCGCGGCCTCGTCACAAGGTCCGAGAGCGGCCTGCTCGTCCACTCATGCTCGGCGAGGTAGTCGGCCCGGAAGCGATCGAGCTCGGACGACTCGACGTCGATCGACGCAAGCACCACCGCCGCGCCTTCGAAGGTCTGCAGCTCGAGCGCGGAGACCGGCGGCTCTAGCGCGTCCCGGATGCGAGCGGCCAGCGGCTCGAACGTTGCGTCCTCTAGATGCCGGTAGAGCCCGATCCCTGCGCCCAACTGGCCGCGCATCTCAAGTTGGTCGGCCAGCGCCTCGAGCTCCTCCTCGGATGGGCGGTACTCGCGACCGGCGAATGTCAGCACCGGTTGGAGGCTACAAGCCTTGACCTACGGACTAGCTGTTCGTCGTTGTTTGCAATCCTTCCAACACACTAGTCTCGAATTACATGACGTGGGCGCCCTTCCGCGGAGCCGCGGTCGTCGTCGGCGAGCCCGGGCTGGCGAGTGCCCCTCTGGCGGTGATCGTCGCCGGCGCGCAAGCACCAAGGGGGCGCGTCCACGAGAACATCGCGTACCGAATGCAGTGTCCGGACTTCGAGCCGGATCGGATCGATCGCCAGCCGCGCTCGATGCCGACTCACTCCAAAATGCTCTCCGATCACAGCGTTCGTCTCGAGGGTCGTTTCGACGAGGGTTGGAAGATCCTCGCGCTGGTCGCGACTGCTGTCGCCCCCGCAGTCAGTCGCGAGGCCGCAGATCAAACTCGGCGACGAGATGAGGTCGTTGAGCGAGTAGTGATTCGAGGTGGGTCTCGGCCCATGGCTCGATCGTAGGTCTCAGCCGTTCGTAATTATGCTTCTCGATCCATGCGACCGCGTCGGCCGAGAACCGCCCACTTGTGACGAAGATTAGAACGTCGACGGGCGGCGGCTCCCATAACTTCACCGCGGTGGCCGCACCCCCGATGTCAGAAGGGGCTACCGACTTCGATAGGAGGTGCCTGCATTGGATGATCACGCGCTGATGTGTCACGCCGCTCAGAGAATCGGACATAACCCGGTCGACTGACAGGTCGCGTCCGCGATCCGGCGCATGGGTGCGCGTCAGCCATTGAGGATTCTCGTAACTGCTGGCGTCGCTAATGATGTTGAACAGGAGTCGCTCGAAGGCTTCGTCGTCGAGGACGTTCCAGGCCAGCTTCGTACTTACGGCGCCCCGCGGGCGAGTTGCCGCGAGTTCGGCAAGGTCATCGACTTGGACCGGTATGGGCTCGAACTGGTCGTATAGGGCGGATTGGATGTCTTCTAGTACCGACGGCCAGTCGTGATCTGCGATGTCGTGGAGGTCGCACCCCTGAGCAAATGCCAGATGCCTTCCTAGCTCGCGCCAGCGCCCCGTGCGTGTCATTGAGCTGCCCATCAGTCGCTCGATCTCGCGAATAGCGTCGGCGAGCGCAGGCCACTCCGGGTCGCCGATCGGTTCGTTGTCGCGCTCGACCCGCTTGACGAGGTCATCGAGTAGGACGTCGATCTCGGCGAGTAGTTCCTGCGTTCTCTGTCGCACGAGCGACCGTCTCGCGCGGTTGAAGCGGAAACGATACTCCCGGATCGCCTCGCCTGGGGCGGTCACTCCTTGCTCGACAGACACCATCGCCTCTATCTCGCCGATGTCCTGAGCATCCAGTCGGTTCTGTGCGATCTCGTTGAGGTCGAGAGGGAAATCGGCGATCCTCCAGCCGTCTATCGCGGGCAGGCCACCGACTAGGTCAGCAAATGCGCGCCGAAGATGCTCGTACTCGATTCCCTCATGACTGTCGCGGACAAAAGCGATGCCCTGAGGCACAAGCTCGCTCAGCCGTTCCCGGGCCGTTTCGAGTCGTCGGAGGGTTGCCTCTGCGGCGTCGAACTCGCCCAGCGCTTGGTCAAGATCCACGCTCTCGAGTCTTGCAGAGGCATCGGCGCAGCCGAAGTGCGCCTTGAGCCGAACTTGACTGCTCGGCTGCCTCTCGAACCACCCGTTCCGTCCGGCCCTGCTTTTTCTGTACCGGTCTTGCCAAACGCCGCCTTTCAGACCTTGGTCGGTGCGGGTTTGGACGTTTCATCTCGAGACGGATGTCGCCTTCCGGTTCTTGTGCGACAACCAGAGCCGGCTAGGCGAGCGGGCAGCACGAAACACGTGAGGCAAGGCGGGAACTGCTAAGTGGTCACGGTCGTAAGTTCAGTCGTTTGAAGCGGGACCTCGGCCGGTCTTCAAGCGGCAGCCTCGCGGATGGCTTGCCCAACCCTGATAGCCGCCTTCGCGATCTCTCCGCTCGGGTCGCAATCGGGGTTGTAGGCGGTCATTGCTGCGCCAGTGATGGCAAAGCGCGAGCCGACGAGACGGAGCGCTTGCTCAAGCTCGGCCAACGATAGCCCTCCCGGTGCCGCGTACTCGTTGGCGCGCCCCTCAGAGGGATCGAGGACGTCGAGGTCCACGTGCAGGTAGATGTCGCGCGTTCGTTCATGTAACTCGTCGAGCGCGGGCTCGAGCACAGCCTGGATCGAGGCCGAGCGGATCAGATCGCCGGAGAGAGCCCGGACCCGCGAGCCCTCGAGCCGGACGCGCTGGTAGGGCTCGAGGTCGCGCACGCCGACCAGGATCACGTCCTGTTCCGGGATCTCCCGGAACCCGGGGATCGAGCGTCGAAGCGCCTGCCAGCAGGCGCCGGTGAGGGTTGACAGCGCCATCACGTCGAGGAACCCCGACTGGTTGTCCTCGGGGGTGTCGAAGTCGGCGTGCGCGTCGAACCAGACGACGCCGAGCCGGTCTGGCTGCAGCCCGGCGACCGTGCCGAGGCAACTGTTGCAGTTCCCGGCGACCACCAACGGCAGCCTCTGCGCCGCTCGCGCGGTGCTCACCCGCTCTGCCAGCCCGCGAGCGAGCTCGAAGGTGCGGGCGATTTCAGGGCGCTTCGGATCCGGCGGGTCGACCACCTCGACCTCGACGTCCTCTCCCATGGCGTCGGCGAGCCCGTGGCGCTCGAGCAGTGCCGTTGGGCCAAGGCCCATGCCGACCGCCGGCGTGCCGGCGTGGTAGGGCATCGAGATCAGTGACAGGCCGCGGCGGGTTGGTGTGGTCACGGCTGAGTCCTAGCATGCAACGGCACCGGCATCCCACGCTCTCGGCGCTGGCCTCAGCTCAGACCACAGGAGGCGGGTTGAGCCTGTCAGGCGGCGAGGTGTAGCCGCGGCTTGTGCGCGTCGATGCGGCGCATGAGCCGGTTCGAGGTCGTCGCGGGTGAAGCGCCAGTCGAACGGCTCGGCGATCTCGTCGAACTCGTTGAGGATGCGGGCGACCTGGGCGGTCGACTCGAAGTCGTTCGGCTGCAGGACCTTGCGCTGGACGATCGAGAAGATCTCGGCCTGGTTGAGCCAGCTCGCGTGGACGGGCAGGTGCACGAGGCGGAGGTTCGGCCACCTTCGCTGGAGCCGCTCGATCGACGACCGGCCGCGGTGCGCGGAGCCGTTGTCGACGATCCAGAACACCCGGCGCAGACGAGACCTTCCATGGTGGTCGGCTCGCGCGGCGCGAGCCAGACAGTCGCCTCGGAAACTCGGTCGCCGGTCTCGAGCACGCGTCAAAACCGAATCGAGGCGACTCGGTCGACCAGCTCGCGGAAACCGGGTCGACGCGTCTCGCGCGGGGCCGAGTCGAGCAAGAAGTAGGCGAGCCGCTCGGCCTCGTCGTCTTCGAGCGAGACGGCCGCCTCGACGCGCGCCTTGTCGGGCGAGGCGTCCCAGATGCTGAAGCGAACGTGACGCTCGTCGAGGTCGTCGTGGAGGTAGCGCGACACGCGAAGCGCCTTCCCGGTCTCTTCGGTGTGACGCGCGCGGAAGAACTCGACGAGCTTCAGCCGCTGCGGCGCGGCGCACCACGGGCAATAGCGAAAGATTTGGCCGACCGAGCCTCCGCACCGCGCGCAGGAATGCATTCGAGCCTCCTCGCGCGAAAGCGTAGATGAGAGCGGGACCCCGGCCAAGCTCGAGACCGTAGAGAGGAAGTAATGGCTCGGACGCTAGCCCTCCTCCCGGGCGGCTCAGCAGTCCGCGTTACATCGGGTCGATGCGTATTCGGGGCGGGTCGGCGGGTTTTCGGCTCTGCGAGGCGGTTCGCATGCGAATAGGGGCGGACGTCGTGCTCACATTCTGTAACGCGAGCGCCATCTCACGCTCGGACGGGCGCTCGTTGTCGCACAAGAGCCGAACCGCGACACCAAAGGACGGCTCGTGCCTGTGTACGTCAGCGGAGCGACCTGTTCGAGGCAGATCGAGCTCGGCGGGTTAGAGACATCCGATGCCGCTGTCTTAACCAGCGGTCGAAACGTCTCGGCTGGCCTCGTCCGACTCGTTGGCGCCGAGCTCAGCGGCCACGAGAGCGAAGCTCTCGAGCGCCGTCGTCAGGTTCGCAACGATCTCCTCGGCGACGATCGCGGGCGCCGGCAGATTGGCAGCGTCCTCGAGGGACTCGTCCTTGACGTCCGCCCAGATGTCGAGATTGAAGCCCGGCCGCGCGGCTATCTCCTCGAACTGCCAGCGCTTGAAGTTCTCCGCTTCGACGCGCTCGTGCCGGCGCCCCGGCTTGTAGCCCGCGACGAAATCGTCGAGGTCGGCGCGCGTCAGTTGTTTCGTCTTGAGCGTGAAGTGCTGGTTCGTCCGGAAGTCGTAGACCCAGGTCTCACGCGTCGCCGGCGTGTCGGTCGTTGACCCGGCGTGACGATCGAAGAAGAGCACATTCGCTTTCACGCCCTGGGCGTAGAAGAGGCCAGTCGGCAAGCGCAAGATGGTGTGCACATCGCACTCGTGAAAGAGGCGGCGACGGATCGTCTCGCCGGCGCCACTCTCGAACAAAACGTTGTCCGGGAGCACGACCGCAGCCGAGCCGCCGATGCGCAGCATCGAGCGGATGTGCTGCAGGAAGTTGAGCTGCTTGTTCGACGTCGTCGCCCAGAAGTCTGGCCGGCTGATCGTGATGTCGCCGTTCGACGCCCTGCCGTCCTCACCGATCATCGTGATCGAAGACTTCTTGCCGAACGGCGGATTCGCCAGAACCATGTCGACGTGCGCCGCCGGCTCTACGGCCAGCGCGTCCGCGACCTTGATCGCTGGCTCCGCGTCGACGCTGGCGCCGCCGATCCCGTGCAGAAAGAGGTTCATCGCGCACAGGCGGGCAGTGTTGTCCACGATTTCGTTCCCGTGGAAAGCCTCGTCGCGGAGGAATTTCTTCTGGTCGCGATCGAGCTGGTAGTGCTCGGCCATGTAATCGTGGGCGGCGAGCAGGAACCCACCGGTGCCGCAAGCGGGGTCGGCAATGGTCATATCCGGCTTCGGCTGCATCACGTCGACCATCGCTTTGATGAGCGCTCGAGGGGTGAAGTACTGGCCGGCGCCTGACTTCGTATCGGCCGCGTTCTTCTCGAGCAGGCCTTCGTAGACATCGCCCTTCACGTCGGCGTCGATGCCGGTCCACGTCTCCTGATCAATTAGGTCGACGATCAAGCGCTTCAGCTTCGCGGGATCCTGGATCCGGTTCTGCGCCTTGCGGAAGATCAGACCCAGAAGTCCAGGCTCTTTGCCGAGCTCCTGGAGGAGCGCGCGATAGTGGGATTCGAGGTCGGCTCCGTCACGCCCTATAAGAGAGGGCCAGTCGTAGCCGACCGGAATCCGGGATGGCTCGTTCCGGGGCGGAAGCGTGCGCTCGTGCGCCATTTTCAGGAAGAGGAGGTACGTGAGCTGCTCGACGTAGTCTCCGTAGCTGAGGCCGTCGTCGCGCAGGACCTGGCAGTAGTTCCAGAGCTTCTGGACGAGCTGGGCAGAGTGGGCGGACATGGTCTTCTTCATGGCTACCGGGCCGCCAGGGCCGCACGACGCTTCTTCGCAGCTTTCAGCTCGGCTCGCCGCTCGGCTACGTCGTTCGCGGCCTCTTCCCGCCTGGCACTCGGTGCCAGCGCGCCAGCGTGCCTTCCGGGAGCAGCTGGAGGTCGCCGGGAGCCGCCGGACGATCCTCCTGCACTGCCGGTTCCTCCTGTCCACGAGGGCGCAGAATGTGGCGCGATCCCTGCACCAGATTCAATATCGGGGCCGACCTGCATGAACGCGGGGCCGTTCCTGAGCCGGATGTCGGGCCTGTCGGGCCTGCCGGGCCTGCCCGCGCGAGCGTGCCAGGCGCTCTGCCAGGTCCTCCCGCATTCCCGAGCCAGTGCCAGGTTGGGGATGGCTCGCACCAGCGCCCGTCACCGCGCGCACGCTGCGCAGCTGGAGCAGGTCGCCTGGTTTTGCCCGCGCGCTCGCGCGCGAGCGTGAACGTGCGGAGCGCGCCCGAGCGGGCAGCGCGCGCACGAAGCCGAGCAGGCGCCTTGCGCAGGCCCGCCGCTGACGACGCGGAGCGAGTGCCCGGGCAGCGCCAGCGGGAGCGCCACGAGCCGTCCGGGCCGCGCCCTCGCCAGCCCTCCAGCGCCCGGCTCGGTCCCGGCGGCGTGCCCCTCTTCCCGGATACGGCCGAGGGTCGAGCCGAGCGCCTCGCCTACTACGAGGCTCGCAGGCTCGACCAGCTGCCGCACTCGCTGTACGACTACCACGACGTGCTCCGCGGCCGCGAGACGCCGGCCGAGCGGCGCGCTCGCGAAGGAGGCGCCAGCGGCCGCCGCCGCTAGGGCCCCGGCCCTGGACCGACTCACGAGAGCCATGCCAGGCGGCGCGCCGTGCTGGCTGCTGTCGTTCCCCGTGCGGAAGTCGACGGCGCCGCTCGTGGAGCCGTGTCGCTCTCGGCTCTTCTGCGACAACCAGCGCCGGCGATGCCCCGGCGAGAGGACGAACGCTCGAGGAGGCCAGTGGGCCGCTCCGCGCTGGTGTCGGCGGGACCGCGCATGGGTGCTTCCGCGTATAACGGGCATGAGCGCGCTCGCGACTACCAGGTGGGAGCCTGCGCCAGCCGTTGCGTACTCGGCGACGCTCCTAACCGAGGCGCTCGCCGACCTTCGCGCCGATTTTGACGAGCTTCTCTTCCTCGTCCGCAGCGCCGAGGCGGAGCTCGCCGCGGTTGCGGCTGACCTTGAGGAGGCGCGCGAGCGCCTCTACCTGGAGACCTTCGAGATGCTCGCCGCACAGATCCGCGGCGCGCGCTCGCGCAACGGAGCGATCGGGCGCCGGCTGCTAGCGCTGCGCCAGCTCGCGAGCCCGGACCGGCGGGCGACGCCGGCCCGCCTTGCCGAGTTAGCAGCGCGGAAGGCCGTCTCCGCCGATCTCCTGCGCGCGGAGCGGGCGATCATCGCCGCGCTCGCGACCGCAGCCGATTGGCAGTCACCCTCCTTCCTCCATGCGACGCTGCCAGCGGCAGGTCGGCAGTACGGACGCATCCGGCCGCACTGGAACGACTACAAGCGTGATCGCAACCTGGACGCCGAGGTATTCGAGCGTGCCTACGTGGCCCAGATGCTCGACGGTCCGCCTGATCTGCGCGCCCTGCTCACGAGCTGCGGAATGGCCGCCTTCACGACGGTGCTCGCGTTCCTGCGCGACGAGCGCAGGCTCGAGCGGCCGGTGGTGATCGGCCGGGGCCTCTACCACGAGACGCGGGAGCTTCTCGAGCGCGGCCTCCCCGGCCAGGTGCACGCCGTGGACGAGCGCGAGACCGGGGCGATCCTGCGGGCGATCGACGAGCTGCGCCCGAGCGCGCTCTTCCTCGACTCGCTCTCGAACACCAGGTGGATGCCCGTGCCCGACCTCCGCGCCGTGATCGAGCGGCTGCGCGGGCGCGAGACGACTCTCGTAATCGACAACACGGGTCTCTCCGTCTCGCTGCAGCCGTTTGCGCTCGCCGGGGACGGCGCGCGGCTGATCGTCTTCGAGAGCCTGCTCAAGTACGCCCAGCTCGGGCTCGACCGGGCGAACGCCGGCGTGATCGTCGTCCGGGGCGAGGACGCGGAGGCGCTCGCCGCCTACCGCGAGCACCTGGGGACGAACGTCGCCGACGTCGCCGTCCACGCCCTGCCGCGACCGGAGCGCTGGGTGCTCGAGCGCCGGCTCGGCCGCCTCCAGCGCAATGCCGCCCTCCTCGCCGAACGCCTTCGGGCCCGAGTCGGCGACCTCGCCGAGGTCGTGTACCCGGGCCTGGAGGAGCATCCCTGCTACCCGATCGCGCGGGCGCTTTCCTTCCGCGGCGGCTGCTTCTCGCTCGTTCTGAGCGACGAGGATGCCGAGCTGAGCCGGGAGCAGGCGCTGGTCGAGGCCGCGGTCGCCGAGGCCGAGCGGCGTGGGATACCGCTGATCGGCGGTGCGAGCTTCGGGTTCAACACGACGCGGATCTACCTAACCGGCGCCCGCGCCGAGCGGGGCGATCCGTTCGTGCGCGTCGCGGCCGGAACCGAGCACCGGCTCGAGGTCGAGGCGCTCGCCGAGGTGCTGGCGGCGGCCGTGCGCGAGGTGGTCTCGTGATCAGCGTCCGGCTCGGCGAGGTGGAGGGGGCGATGCTCGTCCGTGGCGATCCCGAGCTCGCGGTCGAGAGCGTCGTCTGCGACTCGCGTCTCGCCCGCCCCGGCTCGCTCTTCGTCTGCCTGCGCGGCAGCCGGCGTGACGGGCACGAGTTCCTCGCCGGCGCCGCCCGCCGGGGCGCTGTCGCTGCGCTCACCGAGCGCGGGCGGGGCTGCTCGCTCTCAGGACTTGCCGTTCTCGAGGCCGAGGATCCGCTTGTCGCCTTGGGCGCGCTCGCACACCTCGTCCGCAAGTGTTCAGAGGCGCGCGTCGTCGGCGTCGCCGGCTCGGCCGGAAAGACCTCGACGAAGGACGTCCTGCGGGCGCTGCTTGCCCCACACGCCCAGACTGTGGCGAGCCCGGCAAGCTACAACAACGAGCTCGGCGTCCCGCTCACGCTCTCGTTGCTGGAGCCCGAGACGCGGCTGTGCGTCTGCGAGCTCGGCACCGGCGGCCCCGGCGAGCTGGCAAGCCTCTGCCGCATCGCCGAGCCCGACCTGGGCGTGCTCACGGCGATCGGTCCCGAGCACCTCGAGTTCCTCGGCTCGCTCGCCGGGGTCGCAGCGGCCGAGGCGGAGCTGATCGCGGCGCTCCCCGCCGGAGCGCCGATCGTCCTCCCGTACGCCGAGGCCCTGCTCGAGCCGCACCGTCGCCGGGACCTCGAGGAATGGCATTTCGGACTCGACCGTGCGGCCGACGTCCATCCGCTGCGCTGGCTCCCCGGCGAGCGGTTCACCGAGGCGGTTCTCTGCGTGCGCGGCGAGCGGGTCGAAGTTCGCACCAACCTGCAGCTCAAGCACCACCGACTCACCCTCTGTGCCGCGGTCGCTGCCTACGCCGCGCTCGGCCTTTCCCTTGACGGCGTCGGCGAAGGCGCAGCCGCGATCGCGCTTTCCCCGTTGCGGGGCGAGGAGCGCCGACGGCGAGGCGGCGGGCTCCTCATCAACGATGCCTACAACGCGAACCCGCTTTCGATGCGCGTGGCGCTCGAGACGCTCGCCGCCCGCCGCAACGGCTCCCGGGCGGTCGCGGTGCTCGGCGAGATGACTGAACTCGGCGCCGAGTCGTGGCGCTGGCACGCGGAGATCGGGGCGCGGGCGGCCGAGCTCAAGATCGAGCTGCTCGTGGCCGTCGGGCCGCTCGCGCGCGCCTACCTGGAAGGAGCCGTCGGCCGGATCGCCTGCAGCTGGTGCCCGGACACCCACGCTGCAGCGAAGACCCTGCCCAAGCTGCTGCGCCACTCCGACGTCGTCCTCCTCAAAGGCTCGCGCGCGGCCGGCATCGAGCGCCTCGCCGCGCCAATCCTGCGATGAGAGCGGTCGGCAACACGCCGATCGTCCGCATCGCGCTGCAGCTCTCCGGCGGAGAGCGAGCAGTGCACCTAAAGCTCGAGGTGGCCAATCCCTGTGGCTCGCTCAAGGACCGGACCGCCGCGAGCCTGGTCGCCGACCTCGAACGCCGAGGAGCGCTCGGGCCGGGCTCGGTCATCGTCGAGTCGACGTCCGGCAATCTCGGGGTGTCGCTCGCCTGGATTGCCCGTCAGCGCGGCTACCGATTCGTCGCCGTCGTCGATCCGAAAACGACCGCAGAGAACCTCGGGCGCCTCCGCCTGCTCGGAGCCCAAATCGAGCTCGTGCAGACGTCGGATGAAGCCGGCGGCTATCTGCTCTCGCGCCTCGCTCGGGTGCGCGAGCTCTGCGCTTCATCGGATCGGCTTGTCTGGCCCAACCAGTACGCCAACCCCGCCAACCCACGCGCCCACGAGGAGGGGACAGGGCCGGAGATCCTCGAGCAGATGCACGGCGAGCTCGACGCCGTCTTCGTCCCGGTCTCGACCGGCGGCACGCTCGCTGGTATCGGCCGCTTTCTCCGCCGCGAGAGCCCCGCGACACGGATCGTCGCCGTCGACGCGGCCGGCTCGGTCGCGCTCGGCGGCCGGCCCGGGCCGAGGCTTCTGACCGGGATCGGGGCGAGCCGGCGCTCCTCGTTCCTGACGCGGGACCTGTACGACGAGCGGAGCCTCGTGGGAGACGCCGAGGCCTTCGCGTTCTGCCGCGCCCTAGCGGCCGCGACCGGAGTTCGCGCCGGGGGATCGAGCGGCGCCGTGCTCGCGGCCTGCGCCCGCAGCCTCGCGGCGCACCCCGAGCTCGAGCACGTCGTCTGCCTCTGCGCCGACCGTGGCGAGAGCTACGCGAGCACGATCTTCAACGACCGCTGGCTCAGGCGGCAGAGGCTCGACGCCCGCGCGGCCGGACTTGGGCCGGTCGAGGCGATCCTTCCCGCACAAGGCCGTGTGCTCCTGCCCGCCTGACATGGGAGCCGATCGGATCCTGTACCTCAGCCGGTCTCAGGTCGCCTGCGCCCTCGAAGGAGTGGATCACGTCGCGGTGGTGGCGTCGGCGCTCGCCGCCCACGCTCGCGGCGAGACCGTCCTGCCGGACGAGGCCTACCTGGTCTGGGAGAACCGGCGTGGGGAGCGGGCGCGGAGCCTGAGCATGCCGGCCGTCGTCGGGGGGTGCGTTGGGGTGAAGGTCATCAACGCGAACCGCGCCAATCCCGACCGCGGACTCCCGCGGGCGAGCGGGCTCACGCTCCTCTTCGACCCGGAAACGGCCCGGCCGATCTGCGTGATGGAGGGTGCCCGGATCTCCTGCCTGCGCACGGCGGCCGTGACCGCGCTCGCAACCGAGCTCCTGGCCGCTGCCCCCGTGGAGCGGCTCGCCCTTCTCGGCGCCGGGACGATCGCCGCCTGCCACCTGGAGCTCTTCCACCGCCGGTTTCCGGCGCTGCGTGAGATCCGACTCTTCGACCTCCGACAGGAGCATGCCGCCGCGCTCGCACTGACGTGGGCCGGTCGATGGCCTGTGACGGTCTCGCCCTCCGCGGAGGAGGCAATCCGCGGTGCGGAGCTTGTCGTGCCCGTCACAACTGCCACCTCCGGCTACATCCCGTTTGCCTGGCTCGAGCGGGGAGCCCTCCTCGTCAACGTCTCCCTCGACGACCCTCTCCCCGAAGTGGTGCTCCGAGCCGACAAGGTCTTCGTCGACGACTGGGGTCTCGTCGCGGCCGACGGCCGCCGCCTACTCGGCAGGATGTTGCGGGAAGGCCTGGTCACAGGGCCCGACGATCCGGGACGCTCCGCTCCCGGGCCGCGACGGATCGACGGTGGGCTCGGCGATGTGCTGATCGGCGCACACGAGGGCCGAACCCATCCGGACGAGATCATCCTCGTCAACCCCTTCGGTCTCGCGCTCGAGGATGTGGCGGTCGCGCAGTGCGCGTACGAGCACGCCCTCGAGCTAGGGCTCGGCACGCCGATCGAGCGCTGAGACGCACTTTCTTCGCGGGTCGGCGCCAAAGCTGGGGCGAAAATGAGGGAGCTGTCGCAGTTCCGCCAGATCACGACATTCGGCGTGATTGGCAACGGGGTAGCTTGCCGTCAGGACAGGACGCGGCTCAAAGAGCCATCTTGCGGGCCGAGATCGGGCGCTCTACGCTCGACGCCAGAACCGCCCGCGACTTCTCCTAGCTAGGAGGGTCTAGCGATTCGGCTAGCGAAACAGTGCAAGGATGAACGAGGCAACGGAGATTGCGAGCGCGAGGAGGCTAATCATGGTCGCCAACCGACTCTGACGCCGTAGCGCCTCCACGATTACGGGCGCGTCGCTCGGCGCGATCCCCGAAGTAGCGCTAGAACTCATTAGAGGACAGGCTAATGAAGCCCTCGGATGCAATGAGGCAGGAGCTTAAGCGGCGAGCGGAACGGATCGCGCCCGCGCGAGTGCCGAGGCGAGCGTGGCGAGGATGCAAAGGTCGGCGTGCAGCGCGACCCGCTCAAGCCCTCGCACGCGGAGCGGCTTCAACCCGTACTCGTTCTTGAGCCGTCCGAAGGCGCGCTCTACCGACGCGCGCCCCCGGTAAAAATCGCCCCACCGAGCCGGCGTGGCGACGACTGTGGCGAGCGCGACCTTCTCGTCGCCACGCTCGCGCCAGCGCCTGACGTCCGCGACTATCTCCTTCACGCGGGCGAGGTTACCGGGGCGACCGCCGAAGCGGCCGCCCCGGTCGGTTCTCAGTGATCGTGGCCGACTACGGCCAGGCCGTGCGGATCCGCGGTCTCCGTGCCGCCCACGATGTGGGTGATCGGCGCCCGCGCGCGGAACGTCCCTTCACGGCCGCCGTGCTTGACCTTGACGACTCCGAGCCCGGGACTGATGCCGACGGCGTTGTTCACGCCGGGCGCGTTGCCCGTCAGCGGGAGCGGCCCGCGCATCGTGAAGAACACCTGCTTGCCGTTCGGCGAGGTGCCCATCAGGTCGGGCGCCGGATCGCTGCTCACGTCGCCGACGAGGTCGATCTCGTTCACCACCTCATCGCGTCGCGTGTTCACGACGATGATGCGATTCGCGGCCCGGTCGCCGACCCAGAGGTAGCGGTCGTGCTTCGTCAGCGTCGCGCCGTGCGAGTCGACGAAGCCGCGGCTGTCGTGGCTGAAGACGAGCGTCGGCGCCGGCGTGTTCGGCGGATTCGGCGTCGCGTCGAAGCCGCTCAGCGGGAAGGAGTAGAGATCGGCCTCGAGCGGGTTGGCCGCAGTGCCGCCGCCGGAGTTCACGTACATCTTCCCGCCGGTCTCGACGCCACCGCAGCCGTTCGGGTGCACCGTGGCGCGGTCGTATTCGGCGACGATCGCCATCGGCGTCGCCGTCGAGTCGACGACGAACAGGCCGCCGCCGCGCAGGGTGACGAAGGTGAAGCGGCTCGTCTCGTCGACCACGGGGCAGATCGGCGCGTTGTCGGGCCGCAGCGCGGCGTCCTGGCACGGGACCCCGTTCGGCGTCACGCAGGTGGCGAGGTCGAGGGTCGCAGCCCCGTCGAGCGTGAACGTGTTCGTCTCGTAGTCGGTCGTGATCCGCTGAAGCAGCTTCCCGTTCTGGTTGGCGACGACGGCGTAGCTCCCGTCGGGCGACGGAGTCGCCGCGTGCGCCTGGACGCCGACGTCGATGCACGCGAGCGGGTTCGCCTCGTCGTCCATGAAGAGCACGTGGCCCGTGGCGACGAACGCGAGGATCACGTGACTGCCCTCGTGGTTGACCATCATCATGTGCGGCCGCCGCGGCGCGGTGCCGGTCTGGGCCAGGCACAGGCTGCGGGCCGCGTCACCGAGATCGACGACCCTCGGCGTGGCGTGCTCGGCGTGCCGTCCGCGCAGGCTGTGGCCCTCGTAGACGTAGAGCGTGCCACCGCCGTCCGCCGTCGTGTCGGACTGGTCGATCGCCCACACGTCAAACGAGTGCCCGTGGTGCGCGACCGCCGAGCCGCCCGCGAGCGCGGCGACAACGAGGAGCGAGAGCAGGATGAAAGCGGTGCGCATCGTCAAGCTCCCTTCTCGATCGGGACGTCGACCAAGATGATTCCGTAGCCGATGAACGCGACGCCCGCGATCGTCATCAGCCAGGCGCCCGAGCGCAGCAGCTCGCTCGACTCGCGCCGCTCGACGTCGGCCGTGGAGACGCTTGCCATTGGCTTACCTCCCGTGGTGTGCGGGGAACGCTACTCCGTCGCCCGTCATCGTTCAAGCCGAGATGACCGATGGGCGGCGGCCCAGGGGCGACCGCGGGAATCCCGGCTCAGCCCTAGCGAGGGCTTTGAGGCGAACGGCCTCGAGAAGAGGAGGGCGCCATGCACATGGCGAAGGCGGCCTCGAAAGAGACCGCCTCTCCACAGGAGCGGGTATCGGGACGTGGCGAGCGTTCCGGGGAAAGGCTGCGGTGCCCATTCCCTTCGTTAACCCCCGTTGCTGAGACCTATCGACAAGGCGGTGACAGCCGTTAACCCCCTTTTGGGGGAATCGCGGCGCGGCTCGCGGGCCGCAACGGTGCTAAAGCGGGAGACCGTGCGCTCGAGCCCGCGGTAGAAGGCGTCGACGTCCTCTACCTCGACCAGTAAAGGCGCCCTGAGGCGGCGCGACCTCCTACGGGGCAGCTTTGCTCGGAGACGTCGGCGGCGGGCAAGAAGAAGGCCGCCCGCTTCAGACCCGAGCGGGCGGCGAGCATCACGGAGGAGAGGCTGCGGCGCCCAGATCCCCGGAGCGTTTTACCCCTTCAAGATCGTAAGCATCGGAGCGCTGCGGACTTCGGTTAACCCCCTTTTGAGGGAAGGATCCACGGCCACCACGGGCACGGCCGCCACCCTCGGCCTGGCACTCAGTGCCAGCGTGGCCAGCGTGCCAGCTGGACGGCTAGGCGCGCGCGTTATGAGCGTACGCGCGAGGTGCCGCAGTGGCTGCGTTCTTCCTGGCAGTGCCAGCCGGCGTGCCAACCTGCCACGTCGCCGCCCTCGCCAAGGCGCCCTCGAGACCCGCTGTCCGTACACGGCGAAGGCCATGTCCGCCGAGCCTCGTTCCGGGCTCAAGCCGGCGGATCCCTCCGGGGTATGGGGAGCGGCACGGTGCGCCGAATCAGCTCCGCGTCGGGAACGAGCTTGCGCAGTCGACGCCGACGCTTCATATGAGAGATTCTAGTCCGCCGCTTAACGCACCATAAACGCACCAGCTCCGAAACCCCGAATACCCACAGAATGGGCGCATCTCCAGAACGAACGGCGACAAGGGGCCTCCCGGAGACGAAGCCGAGCCGGGAGGCGACTCGAGCGCTCCTCGGGAACGGCTTGGACAAAGCCCTGAAACGGTGTTTTTCCAAGTGGGCTATTCCCTTCGGTGTCCTTCGTTGCGCTTGCTGCTAATCAGCGGGCTATGAGGTGCTAACCCACCGCAAGAGGTGATCACGAAGGACAACGTGCCCGTCCGCGTGAACGCCGTCGCCTATTTCCGCATCATCGACCCCGAGAAGGCGATCGTGCAAATCGAGAACTTCATGGTCGCGACCTCGCAGATCGCCCAGACGACGCTTCGAAGCGTTCTCGGCCAGCACTCACTCGACGAGCTGCTCTCCGAGCGCGACAAGATCAACACGATCCTCCAGCAAATCATCGACGAGGCGACCTCACCCTGGGGCATCAAGGTGTCGATCGTCGAGGTCAAGGACGTCGAGATCCCGGGCGG
>CAZQAG010000042.1:0-18915 GCA_964591295.1 uncultured Gaiellales bacterium
CGAGCGAGGTCTTGCCGACTCCGGGCGGGCCTACGAAACAGAGGATCGGCCCGGTCAGGTCGTTCTTCAGCTTCGAGACGGCGAGGTACTCGATGATCCGCTCCTTGACCTTGTCGAGGTCGAAGTGGTCCTCGTCGAGGATCTTTCGCGCGTGCTTGAGGTCGAGGTTGTCTGCGGTCGTGGAGTCCCACGGGAGGCTGAGGATCCATTCCACGTAGGTGCGGATGACGCCGTACTCGGCAGCCGCCGACGGAAGCTTCTCCAGCCTCCCGAGCTCACGGTCGACCGCCTTGCGAGCCTCCTCCGAAAGGTCGACCGCGTTGGCGCGGTCTCGAAGCTCCTTGAGCTCGGCCTGCTCCGGGTCGCCCTCGCCGAGCTCCTCCTGGATTGCCTTCAGCTGCTGCCGGAGGAAGTACTCGCGCTGCGAGGACTCCATCTCGGACATCACCTGCGACTGGATCTTCGAGCCGAGCTCTGCAACCTCGAGCTCGCGATTGAGGATCACGAGGACCGCGCGAAGGCGCTTCTCGACGTTGTCGAGCTCGAGCAGTTGCTGCTTCTCCTCGGTCTTCAGCCGCAGAGTCGAGGCCACGAGGTGACAGAGGGCGCTCGGCTCGTCGACGTTGGCCGCGGCGAGCGCAAGCTCCTCGGGCAGGTACGGCATGAGCCCGATCAGGCGCGCGAAGAGCGTCTGCACGTTTTGCATCAGCGCCTGGGTCTCGGGCGATTCCTCGAAGACGTCGGGGACCTCCTCGAAGCGACCGACGAGATACGGCTCGTCCTGGACCCGCTCGGCGAGGCGAATCCGGCGAATGCCCTGGACCAGCACGCGCAGGGAGCCGTCGGGGACCCGAATCATCTTCTGCACGACTGCGGCGGTTCCGACCTCGTGGAGGTCGTCCCAGCCGGGCTGCTCGATCTCGCGGTCCTTCGCGGCCACCAGCGCGATCAGCCGGTCGCGCGAGACGACGTCGTCCACGAGCTTGACGGAGCGTTCCTGGCCGATCGCGAGCGGGAGCACAGAGTCCGGGAAGACGACCGTGTCCTTCAGCGGCAGGACCGGAAGCGCCGACGGGAGCTCGAGCTCGTCGATGTCGAGCTGTTCTTCGAGGATGTCGGTCATCGCCCGCTCCTGATCGGGATCGTCACGCGCTCGGGCCCGACAGGCTTCTTCGCCAGCGGCAGCACGATCGTCAGGATCCCGCGCTTGTAGCTCGCCTTCGACCCTGCGACGTCAACGTCGGTGCCCAGCGCCACCTGGCGCGTGAAGCGCCCGTAGTCGATCTCCATCTGCTGGTACATGCGGCCGGCGCTTCCCGGACGGCGGCGCTCGCCGCAGATGACGAGCGTCCGCTCGTCCGCGTAGATCTGGATCTTCGCCGGGTCGATCCCGGGGAGCTCGACGACCACGGTGAGGGCGGCCGGCCGCTCGGTGCGGTAGCAGTCGATCTGCGGGCGAAAGCCTCCGCGCCTGCGCGTGAAGCGCGGGACCTGCCAGAGATCGGCGAAGAGCTCTTCCATCTCGCCGCGAAGCCGGTCGATGGGGTCGTTGGCCACGGCCGGATGGTAGCGGCGGGCCCTCGCCCCAGGTCAGCCGCGGAACCACGGTTTCCCCGTGCTGGCTGCCGTAGCATCCCGCGAACATGAAAGGCGTCATCCTCGCCGGCGGCACGGGTAGCCGCCTCCATCCGCTCACGCGGATCACGAACAAGCACCTGCTGCCGATCTACGACCGGCCCATGGTCACGTACTCGGTGGAGGCGATCGTCTCGGCTGGGATCAGCGAGCTCATGCTCGTGACCGGCGGCACGCATGCGGGGGAGTTCTTCAGGCTGCTCGGCGATGGCCACGCGCACGGCATCGACCGGCTCTCGTACGCGTACCAGGAGCGCGAGAGCGGCATCGCGGACGCGCTGGGCCTGGCGGAGCGGTTTGCCGGTGGCGACCGCGTCCTCGTCATGCTCGCGGACAACATCTTCGAGCAGTCGATCAGGCCGGCGATCGACAACTTCGAGGCCCAGGAACGTGGTGCGCGCATCGTTCTCTCCAAGGTCGAGGAGCCGGAGCATCTCCGCCACCTCGGTGTCGCCGAGCTCGACGGCGACCGTGTCACCCGGATCGTCGAGAAGCCCGAGCAACCGCCGAGTGACTACGCGGTCACGGGGCTCTACTTCTACGACTCGTCGGTCTTCGAGTTCCTGCCCTCGCTCTCGCCTTCTGCTCGCGGAGAGCTCGAGATCACGGACGTGAACAACTGGTTCGTTGAGCAGGGGATGATGGAGTACGACGTGGCCGAGGGGTTTTGGGGCGACGCGGGCGAATCGATCGACGCCTACTACGCGGTCAACGACTTCGTCCGCCGAAACGGCGCCAACAAGTGATCGAAGGGCTTCGGCGCATTCCGCTGCGGCGCTTCGAGGACGAGCGCGGCTGGTTCGCAGAGATCCACCGGTCGAGCTGGCTGGAGAAGCCGATGAAGCAGACGAACGTGTCCTTCTCGAAGAAGGGAGTCATCCGCGGGCTCCATTTCCACGAGCGTGGCCAGGACGACCTCTTCGTCTGCCTCGGGGGCTCCGCTCGGGTCGTCGTCCTCGACCTCGAGACCGGCGAGACGTTCACCGAGGACATCGGCGACGGCAACCCGGTCGCGATCTACGTGCCCGGCCGGTGCGCCCACGGCTTCGAGGCCCTCACCGATCTCGTCTTCATCTACCACGTGACCGAGGAGTACGACCCCGCCGATCCGGACGAGCACGAGGTTTCGTGGAACGACCCGCGCGTCGTCGCCCTCTGGAGCACGACATCGCCGACCCTGTCGGAACGGGACCAGGCGTCCTCCAGCCGGTGACGTTCCACGGTCCCTGGCGAGTGCAAAACAAGCCAGACAAGGACGCAGGGAGCCCCGATGCTGCCAGCATCGGGGCGACTGAGGACGCCGCTCTGGCGCAGCTTTTGCGCCGCCAGGGGCCCTGGTGACGTTGCCGGCTGGAGGACATATCCTGATCACCGGGGCCGGTGGGCAGCTCGGGGCCGCGCTGCGCGAGGTCTTCCCCGAGGCGGACGCGCGTGATCGGGCGCAGTTCGACGTGGCGAGCCCGCCTACGCTCGGCTACTCGCCTGACCTCGTTCTCCACGCGGCAGCCTGGACCGACGTCGACGGCGCGGAGGCCGATCCGGACGGCGCGGCGCGGGTCAACGTGGAAGGCACGCGGAGCGTCGTCGCGCTCGGCGCTCCGGTTGTCTACTTCTCGACGGACTACGTCTACGACGGCCACAAGGGCGAGCCGTACCTCGAGTCGGACGAGCCGGGGCCGGTCTCGGAGTACGGGCGAACGAAACTCGCCGGTGAGCGCGAGGTGCGCGAGGGCTGGATCGTCCGCTCGTCGTGGCTCTTCGGCTGGACCGGGAAGAACTTCGTCAAGACGATGCTTGCGCTGGGCGATGAGCGAGACGAGGTGTCCGTCGTCGACGATCAGCGGGGGTCCCCGACATTCGTCGGCCATCTGGCCGAGGCAACACGACATCTGATCGAGCGCCCGCAGGGCATCTGGCATCTAGCCGCCGAAGGCGACTGCACGTGGGCCGAGTTCGCCGAGGCGATCTTCGAGGAAGCCGGCGTCGACTGCCGAGTCCGCCGAATCACCACCGAGGAGCTGGGCCGTCCAGCCCCGAGACCGGCCAACTCGGTCCTCCGAAGCGAGCACCCCGAAGCCCCGCGCGTACCCCACTGGCGCGAAGGCCTCCGAGCCTGCCTAGCTCGTCTTAACAGGGTCTGACCCCGTAAGCCTTAACAGGGTCTGACCCCGTTAGGCGGCGCGGGTCGATCGATCGCGGCAAGGGCGGGCCAGTCGATCCGCTGTTCCTCGGGAGGCGTGCTCTTAGTCGCAGAAAGTGCGAAGCACTTTCTGCGAGTCCCGGGCCTGTGGCCCGGGACCTTGTTAGCGCCAGGCGGTTTCTTCGACCTGGAGGCGTTCCTTCAAAGGCTGCCACCAGGCGCGGTTTGCCTCGTACCACTCGATGGTTTCGCGCATCCCGTCCTCGAAGCCGATCTCCGGCTTCCAGCCGAGCTCGCGCTCGATCTTCGACGCGTCGAGCAGGTAGCGCCGGTCGTGGCCCGGGCGGTCGGGGACGATCGTCTTCAGCGACTCGGGCTTGCCGGTCAGCTCGAGCACCCGGTCGGCGATCTCCTCGATCGACGCTTCCACGCCGGAGCCCACGTTGTACGTCTCGCCCGCGACCCCCTTCTCGAGCGCGAGCTCGATCGCCCGGCAGTGGTCGCGCACGTGCAGCCACTCGCGCCGGTTCTGCGTCGACGCGTACATGGGGAGCGGCCTGTCGTCGAGCGCGTTCGTGACGAAGAGCGGGATCACCTTCTCCGGGAACTGGAACGGCCCGTAGTTGTTCGCGCAATTCGTGATCGTCGTCGCCAATCCATATGTCTCGCGGTACGCCCGCACGTAATGGTCAGCGGATGCCTTCGATGCGTTGTACGGCGTCCGCGGCTGGTACGGCGACTCCTCAGTGAACGCTTCGTTGGAGTCGAGCGGCAGATCGCCGTAGACCTCGCAGGTCGAGATGTGGTGAAAGCGCTCGACCTCGACCTTTCGAGCAGCCTCGAGAAGTAGCTGCGTCCCGAGCACGTTCGTACGGGCGAAGAGGCTGGGATCGATGACGGCGAGGCTGTTGTGCGACTCGGCCGCGAAGTTGACGACGACCTCGATCTCGTGCTCCCGCAGGACGTTCTCCACGATGTCGAGATCGGCGATGTCCGCCTGGACGAACGGCACCCTTTCCTCGGTGCCCGCGAGGTTCGCCCTGTTGCCCGCGTAGGTCAGGAGGTCGAGCGCGACGACACTGTCGCCTGAATGACGCTCGAGCCAGTAATGGACGAAGTTCGAGCCGATGAAGCCCGCTGCGCCGGTGACGAGGATTCGCACCGCGTCATCGTACGCGTCAGTCCTCGTCCTCTTCGCTTTCCTCCCTCCTGCAGAGCTTCCGCGCCTGGTCGATCTCCTTGCGTTGCCCCTGGATGCGCTCCGATCGATCGAGATGGGGAAGGCCCTCACTGCATCGGCCGAGCTGCGCCAGTGAGACCCCCAGGTTGTACTCGGCATACGCCTCGTAAACCTGGCCGGTTCCCTGGAGAGCCGCGACTGCCTGGCGGGCGACTCGCTCCGCGCCCGCGAAGTCCCCTGATTGGATGAGCCGCGTCGCCTGATCGGTCAGGGCGACGCCGTTCCCGTTCGAGACGGCCGGCGGCGGCGGTGTCTGCGCCGCGGTCGAGGCGGGCTGCTGCGTGACGGTCTGACGAACCGTGGTCCCCTCGAGAGTCCTGGTTCGGACGAGGACACTCGGGGTGGCGCTTGCCCCATCGTCTCCGTCCGTGAGAATCGCCGCGAGCCCTGCGCCCGCAATTCCCACCGCCAGAGCGAACGCGCCGGCGAGCGGTACCAACGAGGAGCGTCGCCGAGCCGTCGGAGCAAGTTCGCGGGTAGTTGTCGCGCCTCCACGCAGCCCTTCCGCAAGTGCGTCCACGAACTGGGCCGAGGATTCGAAGCGCTCAGCCGGGTCCTTCGCGAGGGCGCGCTGAAACACCGGGTCCAGCTCTCGTGGGAGATCGGCGCGTTCGCTGATCGGCGGGATCTCGGCGTGCACGTGTGCCGCCGCCTCGGCCGTGACACTCTCCGACTCGAACGGCCGCGAGCCGGCGAGGAGCTCGTACGCGACGACCGCGAGTGCGTATCGGTCGCTAGCCGCCGTGGCGCGCTCGCCCCGGGCCTGCTCCGGCGCGAGGTAACCCGCTGTCCCGAGCACGGTGCCGGTCATCGTCAGGGAATCCATTCCCGCGGCGCTCGCGATCCCGAAATCCGCAACTCGGACCGCCCCGTCGTTGTCGAGGAGGAGATTTCCGGGCTTCACGTCTCGATGCACCACTCCGTTCCGGTGCGCTGCATCCAGGGCCTCGGCCGTCTCCTCGAGCCAACGGAGCGATTGCCCGGGTGACGGCTCGCCTGCCCTCAGGCGGTCCTCGAGAGATCCGCCCTCGAGGTACTCCATGACGATGAACGGACGGTCCCGCCACTCGCCGACGTCGAAGATCGTGATCGTGTTCGGCTCGGACGAGAGGCGTGCCGCCGCGAGCGCCTCACGCGTGAAACGCGCTCGGATCGACTCGTCGCGCGAATAGCGCTCGGCGAGCACCTTGATCGCGACCGTGCGCCCGAGAACCTCGTCGTCGGCACGAAAGATCTCCCCCATGCCGCCGTAGCCGATCCTGTGCGGGTCGGCGTAGCGTGGGGGCAGGATGTCGTTGGCGCGTGTCATAACCAGCTGGCGATCAGACTGCGTTCTTGTTCAGATTGCCGCAGGTCGAGTCAGGGAAACACCTGCAACCTGCCCGTTCCTGAAGTTCCTGTAAAGAAGGATGCCGTCCGCAGGGCTATGCGCTAGCCTCAAACGACTCTGCACCCGGCTCAGGAAACCGAGTTCGGGCGCCGAACCACTGCCGGCATGACTCCTTCAAGGCTTCTCGTCGCTGCATTCGTTTCGGCCTCGCTCTTGGCCGGCTCTGTATTCGGGTACTCGTCGAGCCGTGCGGACGCGCGCGCTCAGGCTCCTGCAGTCGCGACCCCTACCTTCGTCATCAGCGGGCGCGGTTGGGGGCACGGAGTCGGGATGGCGCAGTGGGGCGCCTACGGATTCGCCCAGCAAGGGGCGACCTACGACGAGATCCTGGCGCACTACTACACGGGCACGACGCTCGGCCCGGCGCAGGTGGCGCGCATCCGCGTTCAACTGGCCGTTGGACGCCGGCAGTTGACCGTCGGCTCGACGGCTCCGTTCACCGTGCGCGACGGAATCGGCCGGCTCTGGCACCTCGCCGCCGGAGAGCAGACCTTCGGTCCCGGGCTCCTGATCAGGACGATGGACGTCCAGCAACCGCAGCAGCTGCCGGCTCCGCTCACCTTCCTGCCGGGATCCTCTCCGCTCCGATTTGCCGGCCGCCCCTATCGCGGGCAGCTCCTCGTGTCCGTGGCCGACGGCTCGCTGCGCGCGGTCAACTCCGTCGGGCTCGAGCCGTACCTCTTCGGCGTCGTCCCGTCGGAGATGCCGCGTACGTGGCTTCCGGAGGCGCTGAAGGCACAGGCCGTCGCGGCCCGGTCCTACGCGCTCGCAAAGCGCAAGACCGGCTCGTGGTTCGACGTCTATCCGGACACTCGGAGCCAGGTCTACCTCGGCATCGCCGGCGAGGCGCCCTCGACGACGGCGGCCATCCAGGAGACCGCAGGCCAGGTCGTCCTCCACGCAGGCCGTGTCGCGACGACGTATTTCTTCTCGAGCTCGGGCGGGCAAACGTCAGCCGCAGACGAGGTCTGGAACGGACCGCCGGTTCCCTACCTGCAATCCGTCGACGATCCCTACGACACGATCTCTCCTCATCACCGCTGGGGGCCGTTCGCCGTCTCGGCTGCACGCCTCGACAGATTTCTCAGGGCGCCGGGGCGGCTGCTGGACGTGCGCACCACCGTTGGGCCCTCGGGCCGGGTTGGGACGGTGACGGCAATCGGCTCGCAGGGCGAGTCGACCGCTGCCGGCGCCGATGTGCGGCGCGGTCTCGGCCTTCGCTCGACCTGGTTCCGGATCGGCGTGCTCTCGCTCGCGACGCCCGAGACTCCCGTGACGTTCGGTGGGCGGGTCTCCCTGAACGGCGTCGCCAGGAGCCTGCCGTCAGTGAAGCTCGAACAGCGTGAGCACGGAGCCGCCTGGCGGCCGATGGGGCCAGTCGCGCGGGGGCCGAACGGGGTGGTAACCATTGCGGCCAAGCCGAAGGTGCCGACCGACTACAGGCTTGCGAGCGGCGCCGTTCGCAGCAGGCTCGCTCACGTCGCGGTCGCTCCGCTCGTACGCTTCCGCGGGGTGAACGGCGCGTCCGTCCTGCGAGGCTACGCCCGCCCGCTGTTTCCGGGGCTGAACGTCGCGGTCCAGCGGCTGGACGGGAGCAGGTGGACGACGATCGTCCGCGCCCCGATCGACGAGAACGGCAACTTCAGAGCCCGGCTCACGCTGTCTCCGGGCGACTACCGGGCCCGGCTTGCCCCCGGCCGCGGTTTCGTCCCAGGCGTTAGCCCCGCGCTTCGGGTGGGACCCGCATGAGACGGTTTGCGCTCGCAGCTTTCCTCCTTGCGCTGGCCGTGCCTGCACCGGCGGTTGCGACTCGCTACGCCGTCGGGCTGGAGAAGGGCGCTTCGCCGCAACTTGTCGCGCAGGAGATCGAAGCTCGAACCGGCCGGCGTGTCTCGAAAATCGCCCCGTTCGCCCTCACCGTCGACGCGCCTGCTGCTCGAGGGCTCGCCTCAATTCCCGGCGTCGCGTGGGTCGAGCGCCTCCGCGGCTCCCGCCGTCTCTCGTTTGCGCCGAACGACCCGCTTGCCGTCCGGCAGTGGTACCTCAACCGCATCCATGCTTTCGAAGCCTGGCCCACGTTCCCGAACCTACTGGGCGTTCGCGTGGCGGTGATCGACTCGGGCATCGACGCAGGGCATCCGGAGCTCGAGCATCAGATCGCCGACGGCGCCAGCTTCGTCCCGAGCTCCTGGGAGAACGACACTAACGGGCACGGCACGTTCGTCGCCGGCGAGATCGCGGCCTCGCTGAACAACGCGCAAGGGATCGCGGGCATCGCCTTCTCCGCCGACCTCCTCATCGCCAAAGTCGTCCGTAGCGACGGCACGATCTCACCCGAGGCAGAGGCCCGGGCGATCCGGTGGGCGGTCGATCGAGGTGCGCAGGTGATCAACCTGAGCTTCGGCGGCATGCGTGACCCGGACGACAGGTCTCGCGACACGTACTCGCCGCTCGAGGCGGCAGCCGTTCAGTACGCGGTCAGCAAGGGCGCCCTCGTCGTCGCAGCTGTCGGGAACGCGGACGGAGCCCCCGAGGAGCCGTGGGGCTACGCCGGCTACCCGGCGGCGCTGCCGCATGTGCTCGGCGTGAGCGCCGTCGCGCGCGACGGCTCGGTGCCGTCCTTCTCGAATCGGGACACGCTCCACAACGACATCGCCGCTCCAGGCGAGGCGATCTTCTCGACGCTGCCACGGGCGATCACGTTATCTGCCCGGCCCGGTTGCGTCCTCCAAGGCTACTCCGACTGCGGTCCGGTCGAGTTCCGCCGCGGCGACGGCACGTCTTTCTCTGCGCCGCAGGTGTCCGCGGCCGCCGCGCTCCTGTTCGGCAGCCGGTCGGAGATCCAGGCTGACCAGGTCGCATCGTTGCTCACGCGCACGGCCGCAGACGCGGAGCCAGACACCGGCTGTAGCCGTTGTTCGCCGGGCCGCGACTCGCTGACGGGCTGGGGCGTGCTGGACGTGGCGAACGCGGTTGAGACGCTCCGCACATACACCCCCGCGGCTGATCGTTTCGAGGCCAACGACGAGGCCGTAACCGCCCCCGAGATCTGGGGCCGCAAGGGCCAGCGTGTCCGCGCCACGATCGACTACTGGGACGACCAGGTCGACGTCTACCGGGTCAAGCTCCGCCGCGGGCAGCGACTGGTTGCGCGGCTCAAGGGCCCGGCCGGCACCAACACGAATCTCTTCTTGTGGAAGCCGGGAACTCGCCGTGTCGGAGGATCCGCGGTCGATCGTCGCCTCCTCGCCGCGCAGTCCAAGTCTCCCGGCTCGGCCGAGCGCATTCGCGTCCGTGCGCGTGAGAGTGGCTGGTACTTCCTCGAAGTGAAGGTCACGACTCCGGGAGCCGGCGGCTACTCGCTCAACTTCAAGAAGAAGCGCCGCCAGCCGGCGGCTCGCCCAGGAGCTCTTCCGTAGGGACCTCGCGGATCTGCCGCGCGGGATTGCCGACGACAACTGCCCGCGCGGGAACGTCACGGATCACCACGGCGCCCGCGCCGACGTAGGCCTCCTCACCGATTTCGACGGCCGGGCAGAGGACGGCTGCGCCCCCGATACGCGCGCCGCGGCGGATCGTCGGGCCTCGCCGTAGCTCGTGCCGCCGCTCGGTCCGACCCATGAAGTTGTCGTTCGTCGTCGTCACGCCGGGTGCGATGAAGACCTCGTCCTCGAGTGTGGAGTACGCGGTGATGTAGGCGTTGGCCTGGATCTTCGTCAGTCGTCCGATCGTCGTGTCGTTCTCGACCAGCGACCCGCGGCCGACGACGACGTCGTCGGCGATCTCGCAGCGCTCGCGGACGCACGCCTGGTCGCCGACGACGACGCGCGCGCCGATCCTCGTCCCGGCGAAGATGACCGCGCCGGCGGCGACGACCGTTCCGGGGCCGAGTTCGAGCGGGGGCAGCTCCCCGCGGGCGGCCGTCGAGCGGGGAGAGAGTGCGGGCTGCTTTCCGAGGACGGTGTGGTCGCCGATCACGCAGCCCTCTCCGATGATCGTGCCCGGGTAGATGACCGCGGTCTCGGCTGCCTGGTAGCCGGCCACTAGATCGCGGCTGTCTGGAGCGATTCCTGGAGCAGCTCGAGCGTGCGGACGACGGCGACGCCCTGGCAGCTCGGCTCGAGCGGGTCTCCCTCTCCCGACACGAGAGAGATGAAGTGCGCGCACTCGCGGCGCAGCGGCTCCTCACGCGCGAGCTTGGGAATGTGGATGTCGCCCTCGCGCACCTGCCATTCGGTCGCGGGCCGCAGCACCGGTCCCTTGTCGTAGACCGTCACCTTCCGTTCGGGCTCCATGTCGTCGAAGACGGCCATCTTGTCCCGGCCGACGACGGTCAGCTTGCGCATCTTGTGCGGGTCGAGCCAGGACACGTGCATGTGGGCGACGATCCCCGAAGGGAAGCGCAGGAAGCAGAAGACGACGTCTTCGATTCCGTTGCGGAGGAAGGACTCACCCCGCGCCCAGGCCTCGACCGGCTCTTCGCCGATCAGGTGCAGCATCACCGACAAGTCGTGCGCGCCCAGCGACCAGAGCGCATTCTCGTCCCGCCGGATCTGGCCGAGGTTCTGGCGGTTCCCGTACAGGTAGAGGACCTCGCCGAGCTCGCCCGCGTCGACGAGCTCCTTCAGCTTCGCGACGGCGGGGTGGTAGAGCAGGAGGTAGCCGGGCATGAGGACGAGCCCGTGCTCCTGGGCGAGCGCCTGGAGCTCCTCCGCCTCGGCGGTCGTCTGGGCCTGCGGCTTTTCGACGAAGACGTGCTTGCCGGCGGTGAGGGCCTGCTTTGCGAGCTCGTAGTGAGTGACGACCGGGGTCGCGAGCACGATCGCGTCCAGCTCGGGGTCGGACAGGAGGTCGTCGAAGTCGTTCGTCGTCTGCGCCTGCGGATGGCGTGTGGACGCTTCCGCAAGCAGGTCGGGATCGAGGTCGCAGAGCCAACGCAGGTCCGCGAGCTCTCCGAAGTTCCGGGCCAGGTTCGGTCCCCAGTAGCCGAGCCCCGCCTGTCCTACACGCAACGGCGTCACAGCTTCCACACGTTCCCATTCGACGTGCCGATCGTACCGGTCGCATTCCGTAAGTCGACGACGAGCGGCGCCTGCTTCACGAGCTCGTCGTAGTCGACCCCGGAGTGCGCGGTGACGATCACGACGCAGTCCGCCGAGGCGGGGTCGAGAGGAACCGACGTGAGCCCTTGCTCCTTCAGCTCCGGCACGAAGGCGTCATGGTAGGAGACGTCGGCCCCCTCCTCCCGCAAGAGCTCGATCAGCTTCAGCGCCGGTGACTCGCGGGTGTCCTCGATGTTCGACTTGTAGGCAACGCCGAGGATCAGGACCCTGGAGCCCTTGAGAGCCTTCTCGTGCTGGTTCAGGGCCCGCACGATCTTGCCCAGGCACCAGTACGGCATGTTCTCGTTCACCTTGCCCGCGAGCTCGATGAACTCCGTGTAGAAGTCGTACTCACGCGCCTTCCACGTCAGGTAGAACGGGTCGATCGGCATGCAGTGGCCGCCGAGCCCGGGGCCCGGCTGGAAGCTCATGAAGCCGAACGGCTTCGTCGCGGCCGCGCCGACGACCTCCCACACGTCGATGCTCATCCGGTCGCAGAGCTGCGCGAGCTCGTTGACGAGCGCGATGTTGACCGAGCGAAAGATGTTCTCGAGCAGCTTCGTCAGCTCGGCCGCCTCGGGCGAAGAGACCGCGTGGACCGTCTCGATCGCCCGGCCGTAGAGCTCGACCGCGCGTTCGGTGCAGGCAGGCGTGATGCCGCCAACGATCTTCGGGGTGTTCTTCGTCGTCCAGTCCTCGCGGCCCGGGTCTACCCGCTCGGGAGAGAACGCGAGATGGAAGCCCTCGCCGACCCGGAGCCCGCTCTGCTCGAGGAGCGGCAACAGCCGCTCACGCGTGGTGCCGGGATAGGTGGTCGACTCGAGCACGACCAGCTGGCCCTTCTGGAGCCGCGGTGCGATGTCCTCGACTGCGCCGAGGACGTATGAGAGATCGGGCTCCCGCTGTGGCGAGAGCGGCGTCTGGAGGGCGATGAGGATCGCCTCGGTCTCCTTCAGCGCGTCGTAGTCGGACGTGACCTCGATCGCCCCCGACTCGACGAGGCGCGCGAGACCGTCCGAGTCCACGTCCCTGATGTAGCTCTCGCCGCGCCGGACGGCGTCCACCTTCTCCTGGTTCGATTCGACGAGGACGATGCGGTGGCCGGCCTCCGCGAAGACCTGTGCGAGGGGGAGGCCGACATAGCCGGCTCCGACGATCCCGACGGGTCCCTTCACCGCCGCGATAGTACAGAGGCCTTGCGGCGGGCCTTCAGAGTCAGCGGGCGACGAACCAGCGCCGCGCCGTGGGGTCCGTCTTGAAGAAGGCGACCAGCAGGTTGACCACTTTCTGGACGCCGGTCTTCGAGGGATGAGTCCCGTCGTCGTCCACGTCCTCACAGGCCCAGACGAGGCCGTCGTTGCGTCCCCGGACGCCGTCCGTCCAGAGATACGGGCCCCATCCGAGCCACGGCCCTTTGATCTTGCCGGCCATGCGGTCCTGAATCACGCCGCGCACCGCATAGCCGCTGTCGTAGGCCGCCGGCTCCGGGTTCAAGCCGGTGATCGCGTAGCCGCCGTAGGTGCGGCTCGAGAGGTAGACCAGGCGGACGTTCGGATACCGGACGCGCATGGTGCGGACAATCGCTCGCAGGTCCGCTTGCAGCGCCTTCGCGTCCTTCGGGAACCGCCGGTCTTCGCCGGCGATCGACTCCTTCAGCCAGACGGCCTGCACCTGATTCGCCGACACGTCCGCCGCTACCAGCCGGGCGTCGACGTTGTCCCAGTATTCGGGCTCGGCTCGCACGCGCCGTGCGTCCCAGCCGTCCTGGGCGCCGTCGACGATCGTCAGGTTCGGGTTCTTGGCGGAATCGCGGTCGGCGACGCGCTTGAACGCGGCGAACTCGGCGGTCGCGTTCGACATCCCGACCGAGAGCAGGACGATCTTGCCGTCGATCAGCCGTACCGCGCGCGAAGCGGTGAGACCCCTGCGCAGGTAGGCGGGCGTCGGCCGGTTTCGCCCGGCGGGATAGAGGCCGCCGCGGAAGCCGCGGTAGCGCCGGCGCCCCATGTCTGTGAGCGGAACGAGGCCGGTTGACGACAGGGAGCAGTCAGCCTGCAGGCCCGAGCGGCTCGCGGGCGCGCTGGACGTCGACAGGGCGACCGCTACCGCCATCGCTGAGACGATTGCAATCAGGGTCTTCATGTCCAATCAGAAGCGTACGCCGCGACCGTTATCGCTCTGTAAAGAGGCCCGCGAGGAGCCAAAAACACGTGGCTATACTCGGCTCAGGGCCGTTAGCTCAGTTGGTAGAGCAGGGGACTCTTAATCCCAAGGTCGAAGGTTCGAATCCTTCACGGCCCACCACGCTTCCCTGCCTCGCGCCGCTGAGCGCCCTCCAGCCGGCGGCCCGTGCGACCCAGCACTGTTCCCCCGGCCTACGGGCGCTCAGCGACACGTCAGGAAACCGTGGAACGCCTTCCGAGGGCATGCACCAACGCGCAGCTTTCGTCCGTGATGCGCGCAGCGCATCACGGACCAGTGGAGGGGGTTCGGGGGAACCGGGAGGTTCCCCCGAGCACCAAGTTCAGTCTGTGCGCGAGGAGTGGCTAGGCGACGAGCTCGGTGCTCAGGTCCGACTGCACGGCGGCGAACGCCTCGACCACCGCCGGGTCGAACTGCGTGCCCGCGCAGCGGAACAGCTCGCGCAGAGCTTCCTCACGCGTCAGCGCCTTCGAGTACGGCCGGTCAGAGGTCATCGCGTCGAAAGCGTCGCAGACGCAGATGGTCCGGGCGCCCAGCGGGATGTCTGGGCCTGGGAGCCGATCGGGATAGCCGGTTCCGTCCCAGCGCTCGTGGGTCGAGCGCACGATCTTCGCCGCTGCTCCCAGCGCGGGGGCCGACCCGAGGATTCGCTCGCCGATCAGCGTGTGGCGCCGGATGAACTCCCACTCCTCCTCGGTCAGGGGACCGCGCTTGCCGAGGATCTCCTCGGGGATCGCAAGCTTGCCGATGTCGTGTAGCTCGGCCGCCTGCCTGATCGTCTGGAGCTCGGGGCCGGACACTTGCAGGCGTCGGGAGATTGCCTCCGCGAGGTCGGCCACGCCCGCCAGGTGGTGAGCGAGCCTCGAGTCGCGCTCCTCGAGGACGCTGACGAGGACGTCGATGCTCTGCCGGTCGGCGCCCGGGCGGTTTCGCTGCTTGTGCAGGTACATGCGGTCGTCTGCGATTCGAAGGGCCTCGGTCAGCTCCTCGGCCTCGGTCGGCAGTTCGACGGCGCCGAACGAGCAACCGACGGAGAAGCCTTCGCCCTCCTCCGTCAGAGCGGCCGTCGAGCGCTCGATCATGCTGCCGTGCCCGGCGTCGTCGGCGGGGACCAGGACGCAGAACTCATCTCCGCCCAACCGGTAGGCGCGCCCGTGTCCTTCGGTCGCCGCCGCGAGCCTGCCGGCCACGCGGCCGAGCAGGGCGTCGCCCGCCGAATGGCCGAACGAGTCGTTGTAGGCCTTGAACCCGTCGAGGTCGAAGACGACGAGCGCAAAAACAGACGATCCGTCCGCGAGGCGCTCCTCGAGGTCGTACACGAACCGGCGCCGGTTGCCGAGGCCGGTGAGCGCGTCGGAGAGCGCTTCCTCGCGGCTTTCGTCGAACAGCCGGACGCGCTCGCGGAATGTCAGGACAGCGCGCACGATGACCATGACGATCGCGGACGAGGCGAGGACGAAGGTGACCATGTTGACGTGCCCGAAGTGGTCGTACACGAGGAGCGACAGGCCCATGAGAGCGAAGAACGTCGGGATGGTGAGCGCCTGCCAGGTCCCGGCTCGGATGTCCTCGAGCCTCGTCATCGGCTGCCACGCTGCGCACGCGATGAGGACAAGCCCCGCAGGCCAGCCGACGTCGACGACGCTGCCCTCGACGTAGTGGCCGAGGGCCGTCTCGTAGAGGTACGCGGTGTCGGCCACGGCAAACACCGCAAAGCCCGCAGCGACGAATGCCCAGGTGCCGTCGAAGCGCCAGCCGGTCAGGGCAAACATGGCGACGACGAGTGAGAGCAGCAGGAGGTCGGCGAGCGGATACGCGAGGTTCGTCGCGACCATGAGCGGGTTGCCGCCGGTCGTGCTCAGCACCTCGTCGAAGACGATCGCTGCGCCCAGCGCCGCGACGGAGAGCGCGGCGATCAGGCCGTCGAGCCAGAGATTGCCCTGGAAACCGCGCATACGACCCCGGACCAGGAGGGCGAGCGCTGCGTAGCTGAGCGGGTAGAAGACGAGGTAGAAACCGTCCGCGACCGACGGGATCGGAACCGTCTCGGCGCCGGAGGGGAAGAAGTAGTAATAGAGGTCGCCGGTCGTCCAGACGAGGAGCGCGGCGCTCAGGAGCAGCCAGGGAAGACGTTCGGCCCGAACGAGGACCGCCCGGACGAGGCAGCAGCCGCCGGCGCCGATCAGCAGGCCGTTGTAGACCCACGTGTTGAAGAACCGGTCGACGGCGCCCTCGGTGCCGAGGAACGCTTCGATGGCATAGGCGGCTACTGAGATGGCCTGCCGTCCCTCGTTCGAGGGATGCGATCCCTCGATCTAGTTCCCCCTTTTGGGGGATGCCTGAGGCTCCAAGGCGACCGATTCAGGTCGTGATTGCCCATGCTCAGGCTCCTTGCCGCCACCCTGTGTCTGTTCGCCCTGTCCGCGCTCGCGCACGCGAGTGGAGCGGTCGCAGGCGGAAACCCTGAGATCGCAGCCCTCCAGGTCGGGCTGAAGGGACGAGGGCTCTATGCCGGTACCGTCGACGGCGTCCTCGGCCCCGGTACCGAGTCGGCATTGCGCCGGTTTCAGATGCGCAAGGGGCTCGCGGCCGACGGTGTGCCCGGTCCGCGCACGCGAAAGGCGCTCGGGCGCTACGGCAAGCGCTCCCCGCTCGGCCGCCGGCAACTGGCGTTCGGGGCGCGCGGTTGGGACGTCGCCGCGCTCCAGTTCGCGCTCGCCTGGCACGGCTTCCCCTCCGGGAACTTCGACGGCTTCCTCGGCTCACACACCGATGCCGCGCTTCGCGGCTTCCAGCGCTGGTCCGGGATCACGCCCGACGGCACCGCAGGACCGGCAACGGTCGCTGCCCTGCGCGCACCTGATCCTCGCTGTCCCCTCAGGCTCGCACGACCGCTGATCGCGCCCGTCGGCGACGTCTTCGGCCCGCGCGGGACGCGGTTCCATGCCGGGGTGGATTTTCCGGCGGCCGGCGGAACTCCCGTAGGGGCGGCACGAGGCGGCCGCGTGGTCTTCGCCGGACCGAGCGGAAGCAGCTGGGGAAACCTCGTCGTGCTCGCTCACGGATCGGGCGTTCGGACGAGGTATGCGCACCTGTCACGCATCGACGTCCGCGTCGGCGCACGGGTCGCCGGAGGCTCCACGATCGGCCTCGTCGGCACGACGGGAGCCTCGACCGGCCCGCACCTCCACTTCGAGGTGCTCGTCCGCGGAGCGAACGTCGACCCGCTAGCCGCCTTCTAAGCCCGCGCCGGAGTTGCAGAGGGACAGTCCTCGCTGGGGACTGTCCCTCGGACATCGCGTGCTAAGGCCCTGGCGGGGGGCCTTCTTCGACGTACGTTGCGCGCCGGCGGCCTCCGCCCAGGCCGCCCCACGACGACCAGAAGATCATCGAGAGCACGAGGCCGATGATGCCGACGACCATCAGGATCACTCCGATGGCGTCCACGTCGATTCCCGCCACCTCACCGGTCACTCCCCAGACGAGGATTGCCCCGCCCGCGATCAGAAATAGGCTTGCTCCTAGTCCCATCGAACCTCCTTGTTTCTCCCCTCCTACCCCCAGGGAGCCCGACGCTAACTACGGCATCGCGTCGAAGCGTTGAGTAGGCTCGGTCCCGGTGCGCAGGGGAGCAATTGTCAGGGTCGTCACGATCGGACTTTTGGCCGCAGCGGTTGCGACTGCGGTCGCGATCCTGATCCCCTGGCTGCCGGCCCAGGAGTCGAAGGAGGCCGAGCGGATCGACTTCGTCTTCTGGGTCGTGATCGCGATCTGCATCGCGGTCTTCGCAGTCGTCGCGGCGGTCATCGTCTACTCGGTGGTCAAGTTCCGGGTGCGCCCCGACGACGACTCCGACGGGCCGCCGATCCACGGCCATACCGGGATCGAGATTGTGTGGACGGTGATCCCGACCGTGCTCGTGACCGCGATCGGCATCCTCAGCGCGGTAGCCCTCGCGCAGAACGGAAAGCTGGAGGGGGACCGGCTGACGGTGGACGTGACCGCGCAGCAGTTCGCCTGGAGCTTCAAGTACCCGCAATACGGCGACTTCAAGTCGGGCGAGCTTCGGCTCGTCGAAGGACGGCAGGTCCAGCTCCGCCTGCGGGCCCTCGACGTCATCCACTCCTTCTGGGTCCCCGAGTTCCGGCAGAAGCAGGATGCGGTGCCGGGCATCGTGACCAAGCTGCCGATCACGCCCACGAAGGCCGGCAAGTACACGCTTTTATGCACCGAGCTCTGCGGCCTCGGGCATGCCCTTATGCGGGCGACGGTGATCGTGATGAAGGCGGACGAGTTCGACCGTTGGGCCCGCTCACAACAGCAGGGGAGCGAAGGGACCCCTGGGTAATCTGACCGCCCCGTGACCGAGCTCGTCGAGCACACCCAGCACGCGCCGTCAAAGCCGCCGCCCACCGGCTGGCGGCGGGCCCTCGCGCCGGGCTGGCTGCGCGTGCCGTGGATGACCGCGCTCTTCTTCGGAATCGGGCTCGGGCTCGTCGTCGGCCTCCGCGCCCTCGCCGGTTGGGAGCCGGTGTTCGACTGGCTGCTCATCGTCACGGTCGCGGCGCTGATCACGGCGCCGATCGGCTTCCTGGCCGGCATCGGAACCTTCGACTACTGGGTCAAGTACTGCCTCGGCCACCCGACGGAGCCCGAGGACCACTCCGGCCACGGCGCCCGCAGCTGGCGCGACTACTTCAAGGTCAACACCGACCACAAGGTGATCGGCGTCCAGTACGTCGTGACCACGATCTTCTTCTTCCTCGCGGGCGGGCTGATGGCGATGATCTTCCGCGCCGAGCTGGCCAAGCCGGGGATGCAGTTCCTGGATAACCAGGAGTACAACGGCCTGATCTCGGTTCACGCCTCGCTGATGATCTTCCTGTTCGTGATCCCGGCCTTCGCCGGCCTCGCGAACTACGTCATTCCGCTGATGATCGGGGCGCCGGACATGGCGTTCCCGCGCCTGAACGCGCTCTCCTTCTGGCTGCTGCCGATCGCGGGAATCATGATGCTCTCGAGCGTCATCGTCCCGGGCGGGGCCTTCGGAGCGGGCTGGACGGGCTACCCGCCGCTCTCGGTCGTTGGCACGGACGGCAACGTCTGGTTCAACATGGGCGTTCAGTGGGCGGGGGCGTCGTCGATCATGACGGCCCTCAACTTCCTGGTCACGATCATCACCATGCGGGCGCCGGGGATGACGTTC
>CAZQAG010000043.1:0-18895 GCA_964591295.1 uncultured Gaiellales bacterium
GAGGTGCTCGAGATCGGGCAGGACGTGCAGGTGAAGGTGCTCGACATCGACCGCGACCGCCAGAGAATCTCGCTCGGGCTCAAGCAGACCCAGTCCGACCCGTGGCAGCAGGTCGTGGAGGCCTACAACGAAGAGGACATCGTTCAGGGCAAGGTGACGAAGGTCGTCACGTTCGGCGCCTTCGTCGAGATCATGCCCGGCGTCGAAGGCCTGGTGCACATCTCGGAGCTCGCCCAGCATCACGTCGAGAATCCGCGGGAAATCGTCTCGCAGGGTGACGTGGTGAACGTGAAGATCATCGAGGTGGACGCCGACCGGCGCCGGCTCTCGCTCTCGCTCAAGCGAGTAGAGGAGGCCGACGAGGTGCAGCCGCGGGCCGACGGCCAGCCGCTGGAGACCCCGCTGCCGCCGCGCCTCGACCTCTCGGAAGAGGTCTTCCCCGAGGGCGGCGAGCCGGTGGAAGAGCGAACCGGCGAAGAGGCGACGGACGAGGCTTTGGCCGAGACTCCGGTGGCCGAATCGGAACCTGAGGAGCCGGTCGCCCAGGCGGAGCCGTCCGAGAGTCCGGTTGCCGAAGAGCCCGTCGCGGAGTCAACACCCGACATTCCTGCCGCCGAGCCGGAGGAGCCGTCGGACGCCGAGCCCGACGCGAGCATCGAAGCCGACGCGGTCGACCCGACGCACCAGGGCCCCGGCGACTCCGAAGGGCATGCGCCCTACGCGCCGGAAGAGGCTGAGCCCAAGCAAGACTAAGCCGCTCGCGGTCGCGATCACCGGCGGCATCGGAGCGGGGAAGAGCGAGGCGCTGGCCGCATTCGCGCGGCACGGTGCCGCCACGATCTCCAGCGACGAGATCGTGCACGAGCTCTACGGCGACGAGGAGGTCAAAGCCGCTCTCGAAGAGCGCTGCGGGACGAGCGACCGGGAGGGGGTCAGCAAGCGGGTCGTTGCCGATCGTGAGGCGCTGCTCTGGCTCGAGGCTCTCCTGCATCCGCGCGTTCTGGCGCGCACCGAGGCCTGGCGCGACGAGCTCGCGCACTTGCCGGACCCGCCTGCCCTCGCCGTCAACGAGGTGCCGCTCCTCTACGAGGCGGGCGCGGAGGGCCGCTTCGACGCTGTCGTCGTCATCACTGCGCCGCGTGAGCTTCGCGTTGGGCGCGCGGGCGAGCGCGTCGACGAACGGGAGGCGCGCCTGCTCCCCGAGCAGGGGAAAATCGACCGAGCCGACTTCGCATACGTGAACGACGGATCGCTCGAGGACCTCGACGCCTTCGTCGCCGGTGTCGTGCGTACCCTGACCGGCCCATGAGGCGGCTCGCAGCCAGCACGATCCTGATCGTCGCCGTCGCGGCGAGCTTCACCTACCTGCGCGCAGGCGAGCCAGCCTGGTTCCAGCGGCTTCGCTACCCGCTGCGCTACGAGCAGATCGTGCGGGGGCACGCGAAGAACTACCGGCTGGATCCTGCGTTGCTGGCCGCGGTCATCTACCAGGAGAGCAAGTTCGAGCCCGATGCGAAGTCGGAGGCGGGGGCGATCGGCCTCATGCAGCTTCAGCCCGACACCGCGAAGGGCATCGCAATCCGCACCGGAGGCAGCCGCTTCCGGACGTCCGACCTCTACAACCCGGAGATCAACATCCGCTACGGGTCCTGGTATCTCCGCCACCTGCTGAACAAGTACGACGACGAGAAGCTCGCGCTCGCCGCCTACAACGCCGGCCAGAGCAACGTCGACATGTGGCGGGCAGAGGGGAAGGGGGTCCAGTTCTCCGAGACGCGGGCGTACGTCGACCGGGTCGCGGAGCTGAAGGAGGTGTATCGCAGCGCGTACGGGCTTTAAGTAAGCGGTTTTGGTGCCGAGACTCGCTAGATGTCACAAAGACACTTGACAGACAGCGAAGTGATGTCATAATGACGCCATGGAGATGGCACGGTTTGTCGAGTCGCTCGAGTCCGATCTCGCCGCGGTTGCCGCGGTCGGGGACGACCAGACCAGGGCGGCAGCCGAACGAGTGCTGCAGGCGATCCGCGGTTCAGCCGGGCTTCGCCTTCTGGACGCGCTCGGCGAGGCGGCAATGGAGCTCAACGCCCAGTTGCCGTCAGGACACGTCGAGGTGCGGCTTGCGGGCCAGGACCCGGCGCTCGTGTACGTCGGCGAGGAGGAAGCCCCTCCGGCGCCGCCGGCAGACGACGGGCTGACCTCCCGCATCACACTCCGCCTTCCCGAGGCGCTGAAGGCCTCGATCGAGGCGGCAGCGGCCCGTGAGGGCCTCTCCGTCAACAGCTGGCTCGTGCGCGCGCTCTCGAGGGGCGTCGCCGGGCCGGTCCAGCGATCCGGCAAGAGGCTCCGGGGCTATGCCCAGAGCTAGAAGGAGGGAGAGTCAGATGACGAAGTTCTATCCACTGCCCTTCGGCCACGCAGAAGTCCGCGTCGACAGCCGACCATCGCGACCGCCGTGCCCGAGGAGGGCCCGATGAGGCGCGAGACGTTCGAGACTCCGGGGCCGCTGCGGCTCAGCGTCCGCGTTCCGTCGGGACGAATCGAGTTCGAGACGGTCGAGGGAACCGAGACCGTCGTCGAGCTCGAGGGCTCGCCCGAGATCGAGGAGGATGCCCGCATCGAGGTCCGGCCGAGGCGCGACGGGCACGAGGTGGTCCTCGTGGTCGAAGACCGCGGGTTGTTTCGGCGCTTCCGCGGCGACGTGCGCGCGCGTGTGTCGGCTCCCGCGGGCGCCGACGTCGAGGTGTCGTCGGCCTCGGCCGACGTCGACGGGCGGGGCGATTTCGGTGGGCTGGAGGCGAACACCGCCTCCGGTGACGTCACCTTCGATCAAGTCGGGGGCGACGCCGAGGTCAACTCGGCAAGCGGCGACGTCAAGATCTCGCGGGTTCAGGGCGCTCTCACCGCCAACACCGCCTCCGGCGATCTGGAAGTGGGGTACGTCGGAGGAAACGGGAAGGTGCGCTCGGCCTCGGGCGACGTATCGGTCGAGGAAGCCGAGGGGTCGCTGATGATTCAGACCGCGTCCGGCGATCTGGCGGCCGGCAGCGTCCGCGAGGGCGACGTCACGCTCCAGACCGCCTCCGGCGACATCGAGGTCGGCGTCAAGCGAGGGTCGAAGGTCTGGATCGACGCGCGCTCGATGAGCGGCGAGACGACCTCTGATCTCGAAGTCACCGACGCGCCGTCCGACGCCGAGGGACCCCTCGTCGAGATCCGTGCCACGGCGATGAGCGGCGACGTGAGCGTGACGCGGGCGTAATGAGTCGCGCCGAGATTCTCCGTCACCGGCCGCTGCGGGCGCTGCTCGTGGCGGAGGTGATCTCGACGACGGGCGCGCAGATGACATGGCTCGCGCTGCCCTGGTTCGTGCTCACGACGACCGGCTCCCCGACGCGGATGACGCTCGTGATGATCGCCGAGCTCGCCGGCTTCGCCATCGCCGGCCTCCCGGCCGGGTCATTCGTGCAGAGGTTTGGCGCGCGGCGCTCGATGCTCCTCACCGATTCGGCTCGCGCGCCGCTGATGATGCTGGTGCCGGTGCTCCACTGGACCGGCCACCTGACGCTGGCTCCGCTCGTAGTGGTCGCACTCTTGCTCGGCGTCCTCGGCGCACCGTACTTCACGGCGCAGCGGGTGATCCTCCCGGAGCTGATCGGGGAGGACGAGCAGACGATGAGCCAGGCAAACGCGCTCTTCCAGGGCGCCATCCGGGTGACGATGCTGCTCGGACCGCCGATCGGCGGCGTCCTGATCGGCCTGATGGGGGCGGCAAACGTGCTGGTCGTCGACGCGGCGACCTATGGCGTCTCGTTCCTGATCGTCGTGTTGTTCGTGCCGGCAGGCGCTCGCACGGCGGAGGCCGACGATTCGCGCGGAATCCTCGCTGGACTGCGGTTCCTCGTGCACGAGCCGCTGCTTCGCGTCTGGATCCCGCTGTTCGTGGCCGGTGACGCAGCCTGGCAGGCGTTCTTCGCAGCCGTGCCCGTGCTCACCATCGAGCGCTTCGGAGCCGACGCCAGGGTTGCGGGCGCACTGTTCGCCGCCTTCGGGGCCGGGGCGCTCACCGGGAACTTCCTCTCCTTCAGGTTTCTCACGGAGCGACTGGACGGGCTGCGCCTGATCGCCCTGTCAGTGCCGTTCCAGGCCGCGCCTCTCTGGGTCCTTCCGCTTGACGTCGGCGCGCCGGCGCTGTTCGTCGCCGTTCTCGTCAGCGGCATCGCGAACGGGGTCTGCAACCCGTCGATCCATTCGATCTGGACGCTCCGGATGCCGATCTCGATCCGGCCGAAGGCCATGGCTGCCAGCACCACCATCTGGGGGCTCGGAATGCCACTCGGTCTCGTCGCGGCCGGGCCGGCTCTATCGGCCTGGGGCACCGGCCCTGTCTTGATCGGGTTCGCCGCGGTGCAGAGCTTCTGCATGCTCGGCGTCGCCGTAGCGTCGCTGCGTGCGCGGCAGGTCTCGGTTATGTCTCCTCTTCCAGTTGGTTCGCCCTAGCCGTCAGCGCCGAGAAGCCCGCCTGCAAGAAGTCGTTCGCCGCAGCCGCGCCCAACGACCACGTGAGCAGGCGTCCGAAGCGCGGCGCGATGATCTGCGTCGCCGCCAGGCCTGCTGCGGCCCACGTGCCGACGCAGCGCGTGCAGGTCACGAGCTCGCCGATCGCCTGCCCCATCCCGCCGGTCTGCACCGGCTCCTCGTCCTCGGCCGCACCGGCACCGGCACGTCCCTCCACGAACGGCTCGCGGAGGAAGCTCGTCACCTGGTCGCGGGAGAGCGTCCTGGCTGCCTTGAAGCTCGCTGCCGAGAGGACTACGAAGTCGAGGGCCGACTGGCATTGCGGATCGCGTCTCAGCGCGCGGCCGAGCACACCCGCCGCGGCGAGGCCACCCGCAAAGGTGGCCATGATCGCCGCGTAGCTCCTGTAGGGCGGCCGCTCCATCCATTCCTGCCTTTCTCGCGGCCGCGCTCCTCAAACGTGGCTATCGCTTGTGGTTCGCGACCGTGAAGCGGCGGGTCAGAGAACTGCTGTTCCCGCGGATGTCCGTCGCCGTCACGATCAGGTCGTAGGCGCCGTCGCGCAGAGTCTGTGTGTCGAACGCCCTCGAGGTGAGCTTGAACAGGTACATGCCGGGCTGGCTCCACGAGTAGTGTCGCCCGAAGACCGCCATGTTCTGGTACGTGCCGCGTGCGTACACCTGCCAGAAACTCCGGTCGGGCAGGCTGCCGCGGACGTCGACCGCGATCTGCCGTCCAAGGACGACCCTGCCGTTCAGTGACCGGATCTCCCACGTCAGAAGCGCGGGCGTCACCGGCAGGCCTCGCCACGCCTCGGGCGCGTTCATCGTCGGATCGTCCTCCACGCCTGCGACGAGCAGGACACGTCCCCGGACACGGTTCGGCAGTCGGTCTCGGCTCGTCTCGCTGCCGCGGAAAGAGATCGAGGTCACACGCGGTGTCGTGTGGTCCGCATAGGGCCCGATGTGCCCGGGCGCGAGCGGGTTCACAGCCTGGCCGTTATCGATCTCAGTCAGGTGGACGTGGCCCGAGCCGCGGAGGATGTGGCCGAGGACGGTCTTGTACGCCTCGACATGCGAGCCGACCGTCACCCTCGCACGGATGTGCCAGTACTCGAACGCCCGCCCGCTGCCTGAGTCGACCTTCACCCACTGGCCGTTCACGTAGGTGACGGTGCCGGAGACGACTGGGTAGACCGGCGACCCGTCGGGTGCCGAGATGTCGACGCCGCGGTGGAGCGAGAACGAGCCGCGGCCGGTCAGGGCGCCGCGGAGAGTCGGGGACGCCTTGAAAACCGTCCGCGGGTCGCCGAAGCTCCCGCGAACTGGATGCTGCCGGTCGAACGGTCTGACGGGCCACTGGTAGGACCCGCCGTTCGCCGCCCGATCGCCGGTACCAAGGGCTCGTGCCGGCGCCAGCGTCAGCGCCAGCGCGATTGCCGAGAGAACAACTGCTGCCCACGAGATGCGGCGTGGGGTGATGCCTGAGATGTGCGTGTAATTGGTCATGGGGCGAGGCTCGGGCGAGGCCCCAATCGCGCCCTCACCCCCCGCTAACCGCTCGCTAACGCGCCTGTTAAAGGAGCAGCAGGGGTGCTACAAACCGCGCATGCTTGACTTCCGGATCCTGGGCCCGCTCGAGGTATGGGACGGAGACAGCCCTCTCCAGCTCGGCGGACAGAGACAGCGCGCCGTTCTCGCGCTGTTGGCTCTTCACCCGGGTGAGGTCGTGCCCAGCGAGCGCCTGATCACGGAGCTCTGGGGCGAGAGCCCGCCGCGAACCGCCTCGACGGCACTGCAGAACGCGGTCTCACAGCTGCGCAAGATCCTGGGGGCGGATGTGGTCGAGACGCGGGCTCCGGGATACGCGCTCCGGGTCGAGAAGGAGGCAGTCGATGCCCGCCGGTTCGAGCGGCTTCTCAACGAGGGGAAAAGAGCGGACACCGGGCGGCGCCTCGAGCTTCTGCATGAGGCGCTGCAGCTGTGGCGTGGCCCACCGCTCTCCGACTTTGCCTACGAATCCTTCGCCCAGAACGAAGCGGCGAGGCTCGACGAGCTGCGGTTGAGTGCCCTCGAGGAGCGCATCGAGGCCGAGCTGGAGCTCGGCCGCGCCGGGGATCTCGCCGGGGAGCTCGAAGCCCTTGTCAGAGAGAACCCGCTCCGAGAGCGTCTCCGCGGACAGCTGATGCTCGCTCTCTACCGATCGGGGCGGCAGGCGGAAGCCCTCCAGGCCTACCAGGAAACCCGCCGAGTGCTCGTCGACGAGCTGGGAATCGAGCCGACGCCCGCGCTCCAGCAGCTCCACGCCTCGATCCTCCGCCAGGAGTCGGCGCTTCAGCCGGAGGCCGTTCCGCACGCGGGGGACGACAGTCTCGGCGAGGTCGTACGAGCTCTCGTGGCCGGCAGGCTCGTCACGGTCCTTGGGCCGAGTGGGCTCACCCAGAACGGATCCGATATCGCGACTCGCCTGGCCGATGTCTTCGATTGTCCCGCCGAGCACCGCGGCGACCTCACCCGCGTCTCCCAGTACGTGGCGGTCACCCAGGGAGTGGGCCCGCTCTACGACGAGCTCCACGCGCTCTTCGCCGAGACCGCCGAGCCGAGCCCCGTCGAGCGCTTCCTCGCCAGGTTGCCGGCGCTGGCCCGCGCCGGCGGAGCCGACCACCAGCTGATTGTCACCACCGGCTACGGGCGCGCCCTCGAGCGTGCATTCGAGGACGCGGGAGAGGAAGTCGACATCGTCTCGTACGTGGCGGTCGGCCGAGATCGCGGCAAGTTCGTTCACCGCGCTCCAGATGGCTCGGAGGTCATCGTCTCGGTCCCGAACACTTACGCCGGTCTCTCGCTCGCGGATCGTCCCGTGATCCTCAAGATCCACGGCGAGGTCGATCCGCGGCCGGACCGCGATCGCGAGAGCTTCGTCGTCAGCGAAGACGACTACATCGGCTATCTCGCGCAGACCGATCTGGCGAACGTCGTTCCGGTGACCCTCGCTGCGAAGCTGCGGCGGAGCCATCTCCTATTCGTCGCTTACCCCGTCGTGGAGTGGAGCCTGCGCGTGTTCCTCCACCGCACCTTCAGCGATCAGCCCATCAGCTATCGCTCCTGGGCGGTGCTCCCCGGGGTCCATCCGATCCAGCGCGAGTTCTGGCGCCAGCGGGGCGTGCATCTCTACGACGTCGCACTCGATGAGTTCGTGGCTGACCTCGAGCGGCGGCTGCTGGAAGCAGCGCCCGCGTGATTGGTTCGCGTCTTGGGGGCCCGTACAAAGGGCTCGTTCCATTCGAGGACAGCGAGCTCGATGCACTTCTCTTCTTCGGGCGAGAGCGCGAGAGCGAGATCATCGGCGCCAACGTTCTCGCCGCGAGGCTGACGGTGCTCTACGGGCCGAGCGGGGTGGGAAAGACATCGGTGCTGCGTGCGGGCGTGGCGCACGGATTGAACCGGCAGGCGCAGGCGAACGTCGAGGCACGCGGCCATCCCGAGTTCGTGGTCGTCGTCTTCGACGCCTGGAGCGATGACCCGGTCGCGACCCTTCTCACCGGCGTGCGCGAAGCACTTGCCGCGCAATTCGGCTCGGCGCTACTCGACGAGCGCGACGGAGAGTCGCTTGCGGACACGCTCGGTCGCTGGACCGACGCGCTCGCGTGCGACCTCCTCCTGATCCTCGATCAGGCCGAGGAGTACTTCCTCTACGACGCCGAAGGGACCGGTTTCGCGGAGGAGTTGCCCGAGTTGATCACGCGGCCGGGACTGCGCGTCCGCGTCCTTCTCTCGCTGCGCGACGACGCGCTCGCGAAGCTCGATCGCTTCAAGGGCCGGATTCCGCACCTGTTCTCGAACTATCTGCGCCTCGACCATCTCGACCGAAGGGCGGCACACGATGCCGTGGTAAAGCCGGTCGAGCGCTACAACGAGCTGGCAGGCGAGTCGGTCGGGGTCGAGCCTGCGTTGGTCGAGGCGGTGCTGGATCAGACGACCGCAGGCAAGGTCGACCTCGGCGACACCGGACGAGGGCTCGCCAACGCCGAGGCGGACACCGGCCGCATCGAGGCGCCGTACCTTCAGCTCGTCCTCGAGCGCATCTGGGATGAAGAGCGCGCCGCAGGGTCGAGCGTGCTCCGGGCCGAGAAGCTCGCGGAGCTGGGCGGCGCGGAGGCCATCGTCCGCGCTCATCTGCGCCGGGCGGTCGAGGAGCTTACGCCTGATGAGAAGGACGTCGCGGCCGACGTCTTCCGCTATCTCGTGACGCCTTCGGGCACGAAGATCGCGCATGGGCTGGGGGACCTCGCCGAGTATGCCTCGGTTGAGGAGGGACGCCTGCTTCCCGTGCTCTCCGCGCTCGGTCGAGAACGCATCGTCCGGCCGGTCGACGGAGGAGGGGGCAATGGCGCCCGTTACGAGATCTTCCACGATGTCCTCGGCGAAGCGGTGCTGGCCTGGCGCCGCGAGCAGGAGCACGAACGCGGTCGACGAGCGGCCGACCGGCGCCATCGGCGACTGGCCTTGCTCGCGGGAGCCGCCCTGTTCGCTCTCGCAGCAATGACGGCGGTCGCGGCCTACGCTCTCGCCCAGCGCGGCGAGGCGCGTACGGCTGCGCGAAAGGCCCAGGCCCGTGCGCTCGCCGCCCGGGCCACTGGGATGCTCAGCCGGGACCCCCTGGAAAGCGTCGACCTCGCGGCCAGAGCTGCTCGGCTCGAGCCGACGCCGGCATCGGAAGGAGTGCTACGAGATGCCCTCGTCACCTCCCGTGTTCGCGAGATCCTGCCTGCGGGGAGCCGGCCGGTGAACGCTGCGGCGTATGACCCGAACGCCGCGCGTGTCGTGACGGCGAGCCAGGACGGCAGGGCGCGCATCTTCTCGACGACGAGCGGCGCGACCGTCGCCGTTCTTCCGCACCACGGGCCGGTGACGGACGCTTTCTTCAGCGCCGACGGAAAGCGGGTCGTGACCGCGAGCCGCGATCGGACGGCACGACTCTGGAGCGCGAACGGGCGGGCTTTGAGGACGCTCGAGCACGACGCGCCGGTTCTCGACCTCGCCCTCTCGCCCGACTCGTCAGTGCTCGTCACGACGACTGAGGCCGGCACGGTCCACCTCTGGCGGCTCAGGGGTGACAAATCCCACCAGATCTTCCACGAGCCTCAGGCCGGACGCCGTGTAGCGATGAGTCGAGACGGCCGGTACGCCGCAGTCGTCGGCGGCGATCGATTTGCTCGTGTATACGACCTCGCCGTCGGCCGGCTCATCTACCAGCTGCCGCACAACAGCCAGGTGCTGAGCGCAGCGTTCGGCCCGCGAAAGGAGCTGCTCGTCACCGGCAGCGCGGATTGGTCGGCGCAGGCCTGGGACTTGCGCCGCGGCAGGCCCGCCTACTCTCTTGAAGGGCATTACGGCCGCGTCGTGGACGTCGCCGTGACTCCGCAGGGCCAGTTCGTTGGAACCGCGAGCGCCGACGGAACCGCCCGCATCTGGGACGTCGGAACGAAGCGCGGTGAGCTGGTCTCGATCCTGATGGGCCACACGAACCAGATGCGGAGCATCTCTTTCAGTCCACGTGGACTCTATGTCGTGACGTCGAGCAGGGACGGCACGGCGCGGGTGTGGAAGACCGATCGTGGCAGTCCAGTCTCGGTCCTGGCCGGCCACGACGGAGCAGTCATGGGCGCCACGTTCAGCCGCACGAGCAGGCGCGTCCTCACGTACGGCGAGGACGGAACTGCGCGCATCTGGGATCCCGGAGTGACGGCGGACCTGCGAATCGTCGCCCGCCAACACTCCCCGTTCATCCGTCTCGACGTGGTCGGGGACGGGCGGCTGCTCGTTACGGCGGACGCAGACGGGATTGCTCGACTCTGGACACGCAAAGGTCCTCCTCGGGTCCTGCCGGTCGGGAAGGTCCGCGATGTCCGGTTCAGCCCCGACGGAAGCTTGGTTGCCACGGCATCCGCTGACCCCACCGCACGGATCTGGACCGTAGACGGCTCGCCGCGCCAGACGCTTCGCCACCCGGCTCCGGTGCATGCAGTCGCTTTCAGCCCGGACGGTGCGCGGCTGGCTACGGCTGACGGCGACGGTGTCATACGCATTTGGCGCGTTGGCGACGGGAAGCCCGAGCGCCTGTTTCGGCCCGTCCGTGGTGAGATCGTCGACCTGGCGTTCAGTTCCGACGGCCGTCGGCTGGTCTCCGCAGGAACCGACGGGCGTGGTCGGATCTGGAGCATCGCCACCGGCCGCCTCGAGCACGTCCTCCTCGGCCACTTCGACGACCTCACCTCGGCCGACTTCAGCCCGGACGGCCGGCTCGTCGTCACGGCCAGCGTCGACCACGATGCCCGGCTCTGGGACGCCCGGACTGGCAACAAGGGGCTGCTGCTCCGCGGTCACGGCGCGGTCGTCAGCGACGCGAGGTTCAGCTCCGACGGACGATGGATCGTGACCGCTGGTCCCGGCACCGCCGGTCTCTGGGAAGCGCAGTCGGGTCGGCTACTCTCGCTCCTCAGCGGCCACAAGGGAGCCCTGAGGGCGGCCGCTTTCGCCCGACCCGGATACGCGCTCTTTACTGCAGGCGACGACCGCACGGTGCGGACGTACACGTGCGAAGTCTGCGGTCGCATCTCCGACCTGCTCGCTCTCGCCGACCGGCGACTCGCCCGAGCCCGGCATCGCTAGCCTGTCCTCGTGGCCACGAGGTTCAAAACAGCAGTTGCGTACAAGCCGACCGGTGACCAGCCACAGGCGATTGCGCAGCTTTCCGAGAGCCTGCGCTCAGGCGCTCAGTATCAGAGCCTGCTCGGCGCCACGGGCACCGGCAAGACGGCGACGATGGCCTGGATCATCGAGGAGCTCCAGCGCCCAGCGCTTGTGATCGCGCACAACAAGACGCTCGCCGCACAGCTCTGCAACGAGTTCCGCGAGTTCTTCCCCGAGAACGCGGTCGAGTACTTCGTCTCCTACTACGACTACTACCAGCCCGAGGCGTACGTCCCGCAGGCCGATCTCTACATCGAGAAGGACTCGTCCCGCAACGACGACATCGACCGGCTTCGCCACTCGGCGACGTCGAGCCTGCTCTCGCGCAGCGACGCCGTCATCGTCGCGTCGGTCTCCGCGATCTACGGCCTCGGCTCGCCGGAGGAGTACGAGAAGCGGGTCGTGATGATGCACGTTGGCGAGGAGCAGGACCGTGACCTCATCCTCCGCAAGCTCGTCGACATCCACTACGCGCGCAACGACACGCTGCTCGGCCGCGGGAAGTTCCGCGTCAAGGGAGACGTGATCGAGATCCAGCCGGCGCACGAGGAGTCGGCGTACCGGATCTCGATGTTCGGCGACGAGATCGAGCAGATCACGCACTTCGACCCGATGACCGGCGAGGTCTACGGGAAGCTCGAGTACCTGAACATCTTCCCGGCGACGCAGTACGTGACCTCGAAGCCGACGATCGAGCGCGCCGCCGACGAGATCCACTTCGAGATGGAGCAGCAGGTGAAGAAGTTCGAGTCGGAGGGGCGGATGCTCGAGGCGCACCGCATTCGGCAGCGCACGGAGTACGACCTCGAGATGATGAAAGAGCTCGGCTTCTGCAACGGCATCGAGAACTACTCGCGGATCCTCGACGGGCGCCCGCCGGGCTCGGCGCCGTACACGCTGATCGACTATTTCCCGTCCGACTTCATCGTCTTTCTCGACGAGTCGCACCAGTCCGTGCCTCAGATCGGTGGCATGTACGAGGGCGACCGCTCGCGCAAGCAGACGCTCGTCGATTTCGGCTTTCGCCTCCCCTCCGCTCTCGACAACCGTCCGCTTCGCTTCGACGAGTTCCTCGGCAAGGCGCCGCAACTCGTCTTCGTATCCGCGACGCCGGGCGCGTTCGAGCTCCGCCATTCGACCGTCGTCGCCGAACAGCTCGTGCGCCCGACCGGCATCGTCGACCCCGAAGTGGAGCTCCGGGCGACGAAGAACCAGATCGACGATCTGCTGAACGAGATTCGCCGGCGCGAGGAGCTCGGCGAGCGCACGCTCGTCACGACGCTGACGAAGAAGATGTCCGAGGACCTGACCGACTACCTGCTCGAGTCGGGGGTCAAAGCGCGCTACCTCCACTCCGAGGTGGACACGCTCGACCGGATCCAGATCATCCGCGAGCTGCGGCTCGGCGAGTACGACGTGCTCGTCGGCGTGAACCTGCTTCGCGAGGGGCTCGACCTGCCGGAGGTCTCGCTCGTCGCCATCCTCGATGCCGACAAGGAGGGCTTCCTCCGCGGCAAAACGGCGCTGATCCAGACCATCGGCCGGGCCGCGAGGAACACGAACGGCAAGGTGCTGATGTACGCGGACAAGATGACCGAGTCGATCAAGGGCGCGCTCGACGAGACGAACCGCCGCCGCGCCGTCCAGCTCGCGTACAACGAGGAGCACGGGATCACGCCGGAGTCGATCCAGAAGGGCGTCTCCGATATCGCCGAGTTCCTGTCGCTCGAGGCGCCGAACGTTCCGCGCCGGCGCCGGAAGGGAGCCCGCGAGGTCGAGGGGATGACTCCGGTCGAGATCGAGCGTCTGGCGGTCACGCTCGAGGAAGAGATGTTCGCCGCCGCAGAGGAGCTCCGCTTCGAGTACGCGGCGAAGCTGCGCGACGAGATCAAGGACCTGCGGCGCGAGCTGCAGGCTGCGGCCGAGACCCCTGCGGCCTAGTCCTAGCTTCTCCGCTTCTTCACGGGATTACAGCCGCACGTTCACTGTGCGATGGATTACGGTTGCCCTGTCCGCAACGTGGTAGGGGAGGAGCTCTTCACATGATTTTTCGCCGCTTTGGCCTTTCGGTCGCCCTTTTCTGTGCTGTCTCGCTGGCCGCCCTGGCGGGCCTGGCCGGAGCCATGGGATCGCGCAGTGCAAATCCCGGCTCAGTAGACAAGGTCATCCTCTTTTCGTCCGACGGCATGAGACCCGACCTCATGGAGGAGTACGCGCGGCACCGGCACATGCCGACGTACCGCGAGCTCTTGCGCGAGGGCGTCCGGGGACGGAACGGGCTCACACAGGGCTTCCCGCCGAACACGGGCGTCGGCTGGGCTTCGCTTGCCACCGGCGCGTGGCCCGGCGTGCACGGCTCCATGAACAACACGTTTCATCGCCTCACCGATCCGAGCTTCAACAGCTCTACCAGCGCTTTCCAGACCGGCGTGCTCCAGGCGGACACGCTCGCCCAGGCTGCGGAGCGGCAGGGCAAGGAGGTCGTCTCGGTCGAGTGGGTTGCGGCCCGCGGCTACGTTCCGGCGCTCCAAGGACCCGTGGTCGACTTCCGCAGCTTCTTCTCGCGGCGCGGCATCCTGCTCAACTACGACCTGCCGGGGCAGCCCGGCGGGGCGAACCAGTTCGGGGTCGACTACTTCCGGGTAGACCTCGACCCGGCGTCGGGCTGGTCGAACGTCCCCGCTTCGTACAGCCCAGCCAAGGAGGAGCGGCTGACCGTGACGACGACCTTTCCCGCGGTCAATCCCACGAGGTTCTTCGACCTCTACATCTACGACTCGACGAACGACAGCAGCACGAACTACGACCGGGTGCTCATCGTTCCGGGCACGGCCGGGAAGGACGGCAGCCAGGCCGTCGCCAACCTCGGACGTAGCCAGTGGGCCGACGTCAAGGTGACGCTCATCGGGAGCCGCGCCGGACAGACCGCCGGCCTCTACTTCAAGGTGGTCGACCTCGCGTCCGACCTGTCGCGGTTCCGCCTCTACTTCACTTCGGTCGCCAGGGTCAACGCGACCTACAACGCGCTCGGGCCTCCGGGCTCGGCGGCGTTCGAGGAGTACCTCGCGCACAACTTCCCGACCTCGACCGCGGCCGACTTCGCGCCGCTCGAGGCCGGAATCGTCGACGAGGACACCTACGTCGAGCAGGGACTGAAGTGGAAGGACGCGCAGTTCGCGTATCTCCACTACATCTTCGACACGCTCGGCCTCGAGCCGAACCTGCTCCTCCTCGGCAACCCGGTCACGGATGAGTTCGGCCACCAGTTCACCGGGCTCATCACGAGGAGAGACCTCGACGGCGATCGGAACCCGTACTACGACGATGTGAACGGCGACGGCGTCAGGGACAACCGGATCTCGATCCGCGAGGGCTACATCCGTGCCGCCTACGCGGAGGCGGACGAGACGCTAGCCCTGGGCCGCGAGCTGATGGGGGAGGCTGACACGACCGTCTTCGCATCGTCCGACCACGGGATGGCCCCGCAGTGGTGGGCCGTCAACGCCGGGAAAGTGCTGCTCGACGCGGGGCTCCAGACGGTCGAGCAAAACGGCAACTGCCGCTGGTTCCCGACGCTGCCTGCGGGGCAGAAGGTCAAGGCGTGTTACGCCGGCGGGACGGCGGCGTTCTACATCAACCTCGTCGGCCGCCATCCGGAGGGCATCGTCCCGGTCGCCGAGTACGAGAACGTGCGCAATCAGATCATCCATGCCTTCGAGAGCCTGGTGGATCCCGCGAACCCCGGCAAGCGGGTCGTCCAGGTGGTCCTGCGCAAGGAGCAGCTCACCGACGTCGATGGCTCGAACTCGCTCAACCCGACGCGGAGCGGCGACGTCGTCGTCGTGCTACGGCCTCCCTATCAGTTCGACGGGGGCGCTCCTGGGCAGCGGATCGTGTTCTCGCAGTTCTTCGGCCAGCACGGCTACCTTCCGGATCTCGTCAACCTCCCGCGCAACGTGAACATGCACGCGACCTTCCTCGCGGGCGGCCCCGGGATCCGGAGTAGAGGGGACAGGTCGATCCGGGGCGCGCGCGCGATCGACGTCGCGCCCACGATCGCATTCCTCATGGGTATCGAGGGCCCGATGAATGCGACCGGACGCGTTCTGTTCGAGGCGATTGAAGAGGAGTAGCCAGCCGGAATCTTGCGAGCGGTAACCGCGGTTTCATCGTCGGCGGCATCGCTCGTCTGGCCGTCCCGGGGCCGGACCCGATGCCGGCCTGGCTGACGATCGGAAATCGGGCTCGCCGGGTTCTTCGGCGGCGGCCTCTTTGCGTACCTGGGCTTCGGATGGTCTAGGAGCTTCAAGGGCCTGTGCGTTTTTCGAGCGCCCGTACCGGGAATCGCCACGGGACACACCCCGAAGAGGAGGCTGGTAATGGGAATCATCGCGTTCATCATTCTCGGGTTGCTTGCCGGGATCATCGCCAAGGCGATCCTCCCCGGCGACGATCCGGGAGGCTTCATCGTCACGGCCGTCATCGGCGTCGTCGGCGCGCTGCTCGGCGGGTTCATCGCCGGAGCGATCTTCGACGCCGATCCACTCGACGAGTTCTTCGACATCAGCACGTGGATCACCGCGATCATCGGCTCGATCATCCTGTTGCTCATCTACCGGGCAGTAGCGGGCAGGCGAAGCGGGCCCGCCGTCTGATCGCGTTGAGCTAGTCGGTCGACTCGACTGCCAGGGGCTCACGGCCGCGCGCGAAACGGCGCAAAGCCGTGAGCCCCCAGTCGTCTTCGCGCCACACATAGGTCTGGACGACGATCGAGTCGGCGCTGCACTCGTACACGTGGAGGCCGCGCGCCTCGCCGCGGCGCTCCGGACGAGGTTGGCCGAGGCCGGGCGCGATGGAGACGACCACTCCTCTCACGTCGCCCGTGATCACCTCGAACTCGTGGCGCTCGCTGACGGCGCCCTGGTGGATGTGCCCCGCGAGGATGAGCTCGGCGCCGGCATCGACGAGCGATGCAAGGACGTGCGAGCGCCGCGAGACCGGCTTCTTGCGAGAGCGCCACGGCGCTCCGATCAGGTGATGGTGGAGCGTGACGACCCGGAGCGCGCCCTCGGGCGCCTCGGCCAGGAGCTCGCGGGCCCGCGAGAGCTGCGTCTCCCGGATTCCGCCCGACTGGTGTCGCCAGGCCCGCACGGAGTTCAGTCCCACAACGTGCAGGGTCGGTGACCGGAAAACGGGCTCGGTCGTGTCCCAGTGGCGCTCGAACTCCGCGAACGTGCGAGTGAACCGAGCCGGGAAGGTGTACGGGATGTCGTGGTTCCCGGGGATCGCGACAACGGGAGGGCCGAGCGCGCGCAGGAAGGCGGCGGCGGCCGCATGCTGCTCGGGGCGCCCCCGGTGCGTCAGATCGCCGCTCGCAACGACCAACTCGGGTGCCACGCGCTCGATGAGCGCCGCGAGACTGCGCTCGAGCGTCGGCGCCTCACGTGTCCCGACGTGGAGGTCGGAAATGTGCAGGAGGCGGGTTGGGGGAGCCGAATGTCTGGGTACACTCATGACGATGGTGGACGAGCCTACCGAGATCTTCGACGACCTCTATCTCGGTCTACGAGCGGGCGGCGCCATGCGCAAGAGGCGACGCGGTGAGCCGCTGACGATGGAAGAGGAAGAGGCGCTCGGCCGCTGGGAGTCGCTCTCCGGCGCCCGCAAGGCCGCGACGATCGGCGCCTTCGCCGTCGGGACGTTCGGGCTCGGCTTCACGCTCGGTGGCCTCGTTTTCGGCCGCTGGCGAAAAGCCTGAGACTTAGCAACAGACTGTTGCTAAGTAAGACAGGGCTGGTTAGCTCTCCGTGTCCGTTCCCGCGAAGATGACCGTGGGCACGTCCTCCTCCGCGGGGTCCTTGTCGAGCACGATCACGTCGACGAGCGTCGCGGCGACGGCGGCCAACGGGATTGCGAGCAGGACCGCGAAGCCACCGAAGAGGATCGCGACCGCCGTCACCGAGACGAGCACGAGCAGCGGAGAGAGCCCCACGGCGTCACCAAGCACCTTCGGGATCACCAGATAGTCCTCTAGCAAGCGCACCACGAGCACGATCACCCCCGCCGCGAGCGCGAGCTGCCAGGACACCGTGAGCCCCACTCCGATAGCGACTGCACCCGCGGTCAGCGGGCCGATCACGGGCACGATCTCGACGACTCCGGCGAAAACGCCGACGAGGATCCAGTACGGAAGGCCGACCGCCCAGAAGGCCAAGGAGAGCACGGTCGCAACGGCCGCGATCAGGATCAGCTGGCCGCGTACGTAAGCGCCGAGCTTGAGATCGATCAGATCCCATGTGTCCCGCACTACTTTCCTCCTGGGCCGGGGAACCAGCGACGTCACGAGCTTGACGGCTCGGTCGCGCTCGAAGATCCAGTAGGCCGCAGACGCCAGGACGAAGAAGATTCCGATGAAGATCTCGAACCCGATGAGCGTTGCGTCGAGAGCATGGTCGATGAGGTTGCTCGTGCTCGGTAGCTCCCTGAGCCAGCGGTCGAGCGCCACGAGCGCGTCGTGCCGCCAGCCGGTCTCGCCGCTCGCTTCCGACTGGAGGGTGCCGCTGTCGACAGCCGCCTGGACCTGGTCGACCGCTCGCGGAACGGCGAGCCACAGAAGCAGCGCAACGAGGCCGCCGAGCGCAAGGTAGTGGACCGCTATTCCGAGCCCCCGCGGCACGCGATGGCGTGCGAGGGCCTCGATGCCCGGCCGCATGGCCGCCGCGACGATGAACGCAAGGAAGAGGAGGGCGATCAGCACCTTCAGCTTCCAGAGGGCGAGGACGAGAACGACGACGCTGACGGCGACCAGCGTCCCCAGAAAGACACGGCGCAAGGTATCGGCCACACCTCATTGTGGCCTAGGAGGTCGGCGCGCAAACGGCAGGAATGCAGGACGGCCCGCCGAAGCGGCCAGCATGCCCGAGGATCGGGACGAACACGTCTGCCTCGAGATGCGCCGCCACGGCGTCGTCCTCGTGCGGCCGCTCGTCCGCTCGGGTGGCGTCGCGATCGCCGGGATCTTCATCCTGACTCTTCCCTGGGCGGCTGCGGCCGGCATCGGGGCGGGGCTGATCGCGGTCGCCGCGGCGTTCACCCTCCGCGCCGTCTGGCAGTGGGAGCGCACGCGGATCGTCGTGACGACCGAGAAGCTCTACGTCGTCAACGGCACGCTTCACCGCCGGACGAAGACGGTGAAGCTGCGGGCGGTCGACGCGGTCGAGCTCGACCAGTCGCTCCTCGGCCAGCTCCTGGGCTACGGGACCCTCGTCGTCGGGCCCCTCACGGTCGGCCACGTCGCCGAGCCGAAGCAGGTCTGCGCTCTCGTCGAAGAGCTCGCGACGTAACGCCAAAGCGAACACTTGTTCGTCCGACCCGCGTCGCTAAACTGGGTCGGTTATGGCCTCTGAAGAACTGGTGATTCACGGCGCTCGCGAGCACAACCTCAAGGACATCGACGTCCGGCTGCCGCGGAACAAGCTGACCACGATCACCGGGCTTTCCGGCTCCGGGAAGTCCTCGCTTGCCTTCGACACGATCTACGCAGAAGGGCAGCGCCGGTACGTCGAGTCGCTCTCCGCCTACGCCCGGCAGTTCCTGCAGATGATGGAAAAGCCGGACGTGGACTC